>NZ_CALXYQ010000003.1 GCF_944393015.1 uncultured Brachyspira sp. | reverse complement strand
AAATGAAGTAAAAGGTATTAACCGCGTTGTTTATGATATATCTTCAAAACCGCCTGCTACTATAGAATGGGAATAATTTTTATAATAGCGGGAAATACATGAATACTAAAGTTAAATCAGTCAAAAATAAAACTATTGATTTTGATATAAATACAGAAGAAGGTAAATCATATCTAAATAAATGTATTATAGACAATGAAAATATAATAGAATACAAAAAAGAAAATATTATAAATAAAACTATAAACGGCAATACTTTTGATGTATTAAAAAAAATAGAAAAAAACATAGCTGATTTAATGATAGTTGATCCTCCTTATAATATATCCAAAAATTATCATGGATATAAATTCAAAGACATAGATAATTTAAGTTATGAAAAATATACTCATCTATGGGTGGAAGACATTATTCCAATATTAAAAAAAGATGCCACAATATATGTATGCTGTGATTGGAAGTCTAGTCTTGTAATAGGGAATGTTTTAGAAAAATATTTCAACATACAAAACAGAATCACTTGGCAGCGAGAGAAAGGCAGAGGGGCTAAAAATAATTGGAAGAATGGAATGGAAGATATATGGTTTGCTACCCTATCTAATAAATACACTTTTAATGTAGATGATGTAAAAATAAGGAGAAAGGTAATAGCTCCATACAGAATAGAGGGAAAGCCTAAAGATTGGACAGAAACAGAAGACGGAAATTTCAGAGATACCTGTCATTCTAATTTTTGGGACGATATATCTGTGCCTTATTGGTCTATGTCAGAAAACACTGCTCACCCTACTCAGAAGCCTGAAAAGTTAATAGCGAAACTGATATTAGCAAGTTCAAATGCTGATGATTTTATATTTGATCCTTTTTTGGGAAGCGGTACTACTTCAGTTGTAGCTAAGAAACTAGGAAGAAATTATTCAGGGATAGAACAGCATAAAACATATTGTGCTTGGGCTGAAAAAAGAATCGAAAATGCTGAAAGCAACAAAGAAATACAAGGCTACACAGGTAATGTATTTTGGGAACGAAACACTATATCAATACAGAAGAAAATAAAGAACGTTAATCAATAATTATTAGATATTATATAAAAGATGATGCCAAAAATGGGGATAACATGTTAATTATTCAAAAAACTGCAAAAGAACCTTTACTTATAAATATAAAAGACACCTATTACACAAAAAATAATAATATAAAGGTTAAGCCTTTCTTGAAATGGGCAGGCGGAAAAGGTCAGATGCTTCCAGAAATTGAAAAATATTATCCATTTTCAAATGGTACAATAAATAAATATGCAGAACCTTTTGTAGGCGGTGGAGCTGTTCTTTTTGATATTCTAAATAAATACCATTTAAAAGAAATTTATATTAGTGATATTAATGCAGAACTAATAAATACATATCATATAATTAGAGATAATATTGATTCTATGATACGTATACTTTCTATGATACAAGATGAGTTTATTCCTATGGATACAGATAATCGTAAAGCTTATTATCTAAAAAAAAGAGAACGTTTTAATGAGTTGAAAGTAAATGGTGATAAAAATATAAATATTGAAAAAGCAGCTCTTATGATTTATCTAAACAAAACATGTTTCAATGGATTATATAGGGTTAATAAAAATGGAGAATTTAATGTACCAATGGGACTATACAAAAAACCAACTATATGCGATGAGGAAAATTTGAGAGCAGTTTCCGAAAAGTTAAAAAATGTAACTATTGTATGCGGAGATTATCGTGAATCTGCCGACTTTATAGATAAAGATACATTTGTGTATTTTGATCCTCCATACAGACCTCTAACAACAACATCTAGTTTTACTGCTTATACTGAAAATAATTTTGATGATAAGTCACAGATAGATTTGGCTTCATATGTAAATAACATACATAAAAATGGTGCTAAAATTCTTGTTAGTAACTCTGATCCTAAAAATATAAATATAAATGATACTTTTTTTGATAATATTTATGCTCAATATTTCATTAAAAGAGTAAACGCTACTAGAATGATTAATAGTAATGGTCAATCTAGAGGCAAAATAAAAGAATTGCTAATAAGCAATTTTTTAATATAGTAAAAAGAGGTGAATATATATACTATATATGCAAACTGTCATATTGAGACAAATTATTTATTAAAAATATGAAAGCGAATATAAATTTAGCTAAAATATATAAAAATTTCTAGTTGTGAGGCTTGAAATCTTTTAAAGCAGAATAAATAATATAAAGAGAGTGAGAACAGAATATTTTCACACCCAAATAATTTAAGATTTAGTAGGTTTAAATATATGAATAGAAATTTTCAAATGTGGTTGTCTAGTTTTCGTGACAGCATAGCAGATTATAAATATTATATAGATTTTGAAAAAGTACATTACAATGTTAATAATATTAAAGTAGAATTGAATATATTAAATACACTTATAGGATCGAAAAATATAAAAAATGATTTTAAAGCTTTAGTTGAGAAATATCCAGAGGTTTTAAAATGTATACCTTTGTTACTTGCTGTTAGATCTAATGAAATATACTGCCAAGATATTAATGGAGGATATTTATATAAGTTTAATATAAAAAATATATCTTTTAATATAAATGAACAATATGACAGGTATACATATTTTATGGAACATACTGGTTTATTTGATTTGTTAGAAAATCATATTATTAGTAATCTAGTTGATTATGCAACAGGAGTTGAAACAGGACTAGATTCTAATGGTCGCAAAAATCGAGGCGGTCATTTGATGGAAGACTTAGTAGAAAGTTTTATCAAGAAAGCAGGTTTTCAAAAAGACAAAACATATTTTAAAGAAATGAAAATAAAAGACATTGAAGATAAATTTGACATAGATCTATCAGAAATATCAAATAAAGGTAAAACTGTCAAACGTTTTGATTTTGTAATTAAAACAGAATATAATATTTATGGCATAGAAACAAATTTTTATGCAAGCAGTGGCTCTAAATTAAATGAGACAGCTCGCAGTTATAAACAAATTGCTCAAGAGTCTCTTGGAATAAGTAACTTTAAGTTTGTATGGTTTACTGATGGTAAAGGTTGGATAGATGCCAGAAACAATCTGGAAGAAACATTTGAAGTTATGGAGTACATTTATAATATCAAAGACTTAGAAAATGGAATCATTGAAGAAGTTTTCAAGTGATATATTTTTTTATAAAAATAAAATATACAATAATTAAAAAATTATATTATTTTTTTAATTAATAATAAAATAATTTAGATATAAAACTTCTAACATTAAAAATTATAATATTACATTCTATCAAATATACTTAGGATTTTGATAATGGAAAAAAAAATAAAAAAATGGGAACCAGATTATTTTGAACTAGAAATGACTACACATTGGTCCTTTCCAGATAGAGGGAATTGGGCTACTCATGATGCAAAATGGCGTGGAAATTGGTCTCCATATATACCTAGAAATATTATACTTAGATACTCTCAAGAAGGAGATTTGATACTAGATCAATTTGCTGGAGGAGGTACTACTCTTGTCGAAGCAAAATTACTTAATAGAAATATTATTGGTGTTGATATAAATGATACGGCACTTGATAGATGTAGAGAAAAGATTGACTTTGAATATTATGGAGCTAATGGTAATGTTTATATTCATAAGGGAGATGCCCGGAATTTGGATTTTATTCTAGATAGTAGTATTGATCTCATTTGTACACACCCGCCATATGCAAATATTATTCAATATAGTGATAATATAGATGGTGATCTATCACGATTGAAAGTAAAAAATTTTATTGAAGAAATGAAAATAGTAGCAGCAGAGAGTTATCGAGTACTCAAAAAAGACAAATTTTGTGCTATTTTAATGGGAGATACAAGGGAAAAAGGTCATATGATTCCTATGTCATTTGATGTTATGCGTATTTTTGAAAATGCTGGATTTAAATTGAAAGAACTTATTATCAAAGAACAACATAACTGCAGGGCAACAGGATATTGGAAAACAAACAGCATAAAATATAACTTTTTATTAATTGCCCATGAATATTTATTCGTATTTAGAAAATAATAAAATAATTCTACAATAATTTAAGTTTTTTCCAATATACTAAAGCATGAGTAAAATTTGTTTAAATATATTTTTAATATTAAAAATCAAAATTATTCATAAATAAAAAAATGGAGCTGCCTCCCACGAACAACCCCATTACTTTTAATAATCGAACAAAAAACTACTTTTTTATTAAAGTATTAAATTAAAGAACCGATAATATAAATGCGGCAAGAGGGAAATTATCCTTGCACATTTAAAGCACCCCCCGTGATTTTCGGCTCTACCTCAACAGTAGCTGTTTTGTCAGAGAAATTACTTCTGACAGTGACATTTACCCCGCCTATTGACGTAACATAAGTGTTAGTTGTGTCAGTCGTAGTAATAGCTGTAACCATATTTGTAAACTCCTTTTAAAATATAGCTTTGTCCTTTAGATATTATACTATATAATAAAAAATTCACAAATAGAAAATTATCTTTTTTTGAGTAATTTTACAATCAATTTTTATAAAACTGTTTAGATAATTTGATATCATCATCAGATAATTTAAAAGTCTTATCTTTCATTTCAGAAAAAGGTACATAAAACATATTTTTATCAAGCAAATCTAATAAAATTTGTTTTTTTCTTTTTAACTCTAAACCTAAAAATTCTTTATCATCTTCAAAACTTTTATTTTCAAAATAATCTATTTGAAGCCTATGATTAATTAAAGATTTATTTTTCATATCTTCAAATATTTCTTTTAACTCTTTATCATCTTTTATTTGTTCAATTTTTTTAGCCCAATCAGCATTATATGAAGCAATATCAAAAGTAATAAACTCTCCACCGCCCTGCCAATTAACATTTTTAGAAATGCCTGAATTCTCACCTTCAATAACTTTCTTAAGCCTTTCCACACAAATATCAAAATGCTCTTGTATCTGCTCAACTCCTATATATCGCCTATTCATTTTATGAGCAACGGCTAAAGTAGTACCAGAACCCGCAAAGAAATCAAGAACAATATCATTTTTTTCTGTAATAGAATTAATTATATCCATTAATAATCTTTCTGGTTTTTGCCCTTGTCCAAATTGTGTATATCCTTCTTTATTTATGTTTCCAATATCTTTATCATAATTATTATCCCAAAAATCTCCTCTTAATGATGTTAATTCTAAATTTTCATTCATTTTCCATGTAATAGGTTCTAATCGCCTAAATCCAGTTAATGAATTAAAAATTAATTCATACTCATTTTTGTTATTTGGATTATAAATTTTATAAACTATACTCCTTGATTTTTTATCATCTTTTGTTTGAAAAATAGTAGTTGCATTTTCTATTTGTTTGTAAGCCCATTTACTAGGTGGATGGTCGGCATATATATAATCTTTATGTTCTTTAATAAATTTTTTTATATTTGGTTCTATTAAATAAAATTCTTTTTTTATATTTTTACAATCTATATTTAATTTTTTCATTTTTTCATCAATTGTAGTAAATTCTTCTCCATCAAAATATATAGAATAATGCGGATCATAATTGTAAATTTCATCATATATAGGTTTTATAAATATAGCACTTTTTTTATAGATTAAAATAAATTCTTTATTTTTAATAAATTTTATATTGGCAAATCTTCTTTTAACACCACTAGAAGGAGTCATTTTTACACTTATAGTATTAATAAAATTATCTCTTCCGAAAATTTCGTCCATTAAAACTTTTAGGTATGCCTGCTCGTTATCATCGCATTGTACAAATATTGCTCCATCATCAGACAATAATTCTCTAGCTAATTGCAGTCTGTCTTTCATAAATACAAGCCAAGCACTATGATTAAAATTATCATTATAAGAAAATGTATCGCTTCCCGTATTGTATGGAGGGTCTATATATATTAATTTTATCTTACCTGCAAATTTTGCTTTCAAACTGCATAAAGCTGCAAAGTTATTGCCATTAATAATTATATTTTCATTGCCTTTTATAGCTGCAGGTGTTTGCTCTTTTATTTTGTCATTTTCAAAACTATATTTCTTAAAATTTTTAAATGCTTTAGGGCTTTTTAATTTATGTATATCTTCTTTAAAAAGAATATTATTTATCATTGTTTCTTTTCTGTTTGTTCTTTTTGCCTCTGTTTTTGTCATTCCTCCGTCAAGAGTGCAGTCTTTATAAGGATAACTTAATACCACATAATCTTCATTCATTATTTTTTCTACTGTTCTGTCAGTTATTAAACCTATTTTATTTCCGTATTTTGTAAAACTATTTCCTAAAAATCTTGCATCATTTATACACATTCTAAAATCTTCTGATTTAAAAATAGTTACATCATCTATTTTTTCAAAAAAATAATCTTTACATCTTTTATCATTAAACAGAAATTTTATTAATTCTGAATTATAAAGTCTTGCATCTTCAGCTATTTTTGATATTAATAAATCCCCATCTTTTCCTATATAGTTATTATTTTTCTTAAATAACTTTTTTAAATAATTATGTATATATTCCATTTAATCATCCTTTAAACTCATTTTTCAATTCATCATTCCATTTTTGAGAATTATTATTATCATCATCTGTAAAAAATCTCATACCAAATAAAATATATTTATCTGTATCAAGCTCCAAAATATCTTTATTTAAAGTACTATCATTTTTTATAGATAGCAAAAAATCTTGTTTTGCTTTTTCTTCTGGTGAAGATTCTAAATGATTTCCTTTTGGTTCCAAAAATACTTGATAATGAATCTGTTCTTTTTTATATTCGCATATTAAAATAAAATCTGGATAAAAAGCTGTTCCATTATCAAAATTATATATAGCTAAATCTTGATCATTTCTAAATAAATATATATTGTTATAGCCTTTTTCTTTTAAATATTCTATAACATCATTAATATGTATTGTAGAAAAATCTATTTCTAAATTACTGTCAGCATATAAAATATTTTGTGCATAATATTCTATTTTTTCCATATTAGCACATAATTTCTCATCGTATATTTTTTTCTTTTTTTCTCTGAACACATCTCTTATTAATTGAGGATAGAACTCTTTTGTTCCTACATATTCGCTGTAATTTTCATCAATTATTTTTATTAATTTAGGATAAAAATCTGTTGTAAGAAAGTTAATATATTCATCATTTGGATTTAAATATTTATTATTCAAATTAAAAAATTTAAATTTTATATCACTAAAATTATCAAATAATTCATCTATATTTTTTAAATCTTGAAATTTAGTTTTAAGTTTATCAAATCCATAATTCATTTTATACCAAGCATAAAGCCTAATAGATTTGTTTATTTTATAAAACTCAATATCTTCAGGACGTCCAAAAGATTCTATTACTCTGTTTTTTAATTTTTCACTTTCTGTTAAGTTTTTATTTTCTTCATTAATAGCATGTTCTGTTTTTCTTGACCCAGTTTTACAAATATATTGAAATTGAAACTTATCAAGACGAACTCTAATATCTGCAAAAGATTTTTTATTTCCTACTAATGTTTTATCTTCTTTATATAATCTAGTTTTTTCTTCTTTTCTATTAGAAAATATAAAATTTGTATCAGCATATTTTTTTACATTTTCTTTTAGTTTAAAATCTTCTTCTCTGCAATATACATCATCTAAAAGTCCATGCTCTCTTAATACAGTTCTCAATTCTGATATGTATCTGCTATCTTTTATACTATGATAATATAATGTTTCTAATATTCTTTTATCATTATCCAAATCTTTATCATATTTTCTTTTATATATTTCATCATCATTATAATAATCTAATTTTAAAGGATAATATCTTGCCCCTCTTCCTATTAATTGAGCTTCACTTATTGTAGTTTTTCCTGCCTTTTTATTTTTTGTATCTGCATCTCTTGTTTCATATAATCTAACTATATCAAATAAATTTAAAACGTCCCAGCCTTCATTTAATTTATTAACACTAAAAATAACTCTTATAGGATTGTCTTTATTCTCAAGTGTATTTAACAATTTATTTTGTTTTGACATTTCCTTACTATCTTTATCATTTTTTTCTTCTGATGATTTAGTTTTTTCATTAGTTATTAATTGATATTCTTTTTTAAAAGCTTCTTTTATTCTGCTTATAAAAATATCAAAATCTTTATATTTATTTTTAAAATATCCTATAGCTTTATATATGATATCTTTTTTATCATTTTCTTTAAGATTAGATTTGTATAATTTATCAATATCTTTTTCTTTTAGATTATCTATTAAATCATTAAATATTTCCTGATTTGCTTGAGATTCTTTTATAAGTTTATGTGCTTTAAATAAAATTATTGGTTTTAACTCTATACCATTATTTGAAGCAATTTCTCTCCTGTATTCGCTAAGTATAACAGAACCAAGCATTAAGTATTTTTTATCAACATCATTTTGTATTATATCAATTTCTTTAGAATATAAATCTTGTCTAAATTTTAATAAATCATATTTAAATATTGTTTTATCCAAATATTTATCAACTATAGATTTATTTTCATAGTCTATAGTAGCCGTAAATTCAAATAAAAAATTTTCTTTGTTAGATTGAAATATAGTTTGTACAGTACTTTCCCAATTATCATTTTTTACTGTTTCTTTTTCATTTGATTTTTCTTCTTCAAAAAATCCTTTTTGAACAATTTTATTTTTAGAAGTTTCTGCATTAAAATGATGTGCTTCGTCTGCTAATATAACAATTTTTTTATCCTGTAAGTTTGTTATATCAAAAGCATTTTCTTTATTTTCTTTTAATAAATTATGTAAATATTGTATAGAAGTTACAAATATATTTATATTATAATCATCTGAATAATCAAAATTATTAACTTCTTTTATTTCAACATTTTTATTATTGATTATAATTTCATTATTAAAAAGATATTTATTACTTGATATATTAAAAAAATTTTCTCTCGTTTTATCTATGATATTTACAGAATTTACAAAAAATAAAAAATTTCTATATCCTTTTTCATATAAGTAAAGTATCAAAGAAGCCATTATTAATGTTTTTCCGCTTCCTGTAGCCATATTAAACATTAAATGATTATTTTTATTATTATTATCATATTCATTTAAATATGCTATAAAATACTGTAAACAGTTTACTTGATATGGTCTTAAAGTATTTTTTATATTTTTAGTAATAGAAATAGGTATTTCAATTTTCTCAATACTTCTTTTCCCTATTTCAACTTCTATAGAATTTTGCAACATTTTAGATAACATTCAAATACCTTTATTAATAAAGTATTTTTATATATCGTAAAGTTTACATAACATATTTAGAACTTTAATTTTTACTTCTTAGGCAAATGCTTTATAATCTGACCTTCGAGCTGTATTGATTTCTGCTTGGCATCATAGCCCAAAATCTTGCCGTACACTTCTATATAGTTTTTAGGCTCTAATGTTACAGTAACATTAACTATTAAATCAGCAACGCCTGCAATGTTCTTGTCGGCTGTGTCATAAATCAAAAGTCTTGCTTTTTTCTTTGGTATACCGTCTATATTGGTTTGACTTACAGTGTTTACATCAGCTTTCCATTTCACATAACCGCCATTGTATAAGTCATAATTTTCAACTACTGTAAGATAGTTAGGACTTTCTCTAAAAATATTATAATCCGGTGCTATTACAAATTCTTTAAGCACTCTGAATCTCTCTTTTAAATATTCGTTTATGTCGCTTTTCAATGCACCATTAATTATCATAACAGCTTCATTAACAGAGGCGCTTCTCATATTGTTTTTAGCCTTGTCAAACATCTCAGCTACTTCACGCGGTGAGTATGTGGGACTCTTCGCACTCTCTGGAATCTTTCCGTCTTCTAACCCTTCAAATAAGTAAACATTCTCAAGTTTTTCTCTTAATTCTTTTTGCTCTTTATCAAGAAGTACATATCTTATTTTAGGGTAAACTCTGTCTATTGTTATGTATGATAAAAATGTGAGTATAAATGCTATAGGTATTAGAACTATAAATCTTGACATTGATAATTTTTTCTTGCCAAGTAAATATGCTCTAGGATTTATCTCATCGCCTCTTGCATTGTTGGTTAAAAATCTTATTCTTTCTATATTGTCTCTTGCAATTTTATTTTCAGGCTCTAAATCTAATATTCTGAAATACTCTCTCAAAGCATTTTCTCTGTGTCCATTATGTAAACTTACATATGCCTTTGCAAGCATAGCATTAAAACAAAAACCATCCTCTCTAAGTGCCTTTCTTGATAATTCTTCAGCACCATAAAAATCTTTTAAAAATATATCAGCAAAAGAAAGCATAGCAAGAGCTTCTGCATCATGCAATATTTTACTTCTGTTACTAAGAAGAAAGTCTTTTGCTTTTTTATATTTTTTTTTCTTTATGAGAGTATATGCTTTGTCAGCTATTTTGCTTTTCATAGTATATATTATAGTCCTAGTATTAAAGTGTTAACATAATTATCGATATTATGATAACTTTTATTAGCATTTTTTTATTATGTAAACTTTTTTCCTCTAATTTACACTTTATAGTACTAAAAAGTTTATTTTTTTATTGACAAAAACACAATATAATATATTTTATTGCAAAATTAATTGCGGGATAAAATTATGAGATTTTTTGGTATTTTCACAAGAATAATTATAATTTTAATAATTTCTATAATAATATTTTCATGCAGTAAGAATGAAAGTAAATCACAAAATTCATCATTGGTTATATACTCACCATCATCAAGAGATTTTATTGATCCACTAATAGAAGATTTCAAAAGTAAGAATCCAAATATAGATGTAGAAGTAATAATCGCAGGTACAGGTGAATTAATAAAAAGAATAGAAACAGAAAAAAATGATCCTTTATGCGATGTTTTAATGGCAGCCAATATTAATTTGGTAAAGAATAATCAGGATTTATTTGAAAATTACACAACAACAAATGAAAACGAAATATTAGACAGCTATAAAAATGTAGAAGGTACAATGACTAGATTTATGATTAGCCCAAGCGTATTAATAGTCAATACTAACCTTGTTGGAAATATAAATATAGAAGGCTACTCTGATTTGACTAATGAGCAATTAAAAGGAAAAATAGCATTTAATGATCCATCTACATCTTCATCATCTTTTAAGCATTTAGTTACTATATTGTACACAATGGGAAAAGATGATATTAATAAAGGCTGGGAATATATTGATAAATTATGCGACAATTTAGACGGAAAATTACTCACAGGATCATCAGCAGTATATAAAGGTGTAGCTGACAATGAATACACTGTTGGACTTACATTTGAGAATGCTGCTGCAAATTACGCTGCTTCAGGTTCTCCTGTAAAATTAGTATATATGAAAGAAGGCGTTATAATGGAGCCTGCTGGAATATATATAATCAAAAATGCTAAAAATATGGAAAATGCTAAAAAGTTTTTGGATTATATGACTAGCTTTGATACTCAAAAGAAAATGAATGATGAACTTAATGCAAGAGCTGTAAGAAAAGATTTAGGATCATCCCCTATACTAGTTGATATAAAAAATATAAATGCTATCACTTCAAATGAAGAATTGGAATATATAGATAATTTCGTAAAAGAAAATCAAGAAGCTTGGCTTGAAAAATTTAAAAATATAATTACGGATAAATTATAAAAAAGGAAAATTATGAAAAAAATTATTATTTCATTTTTAATATTATCTGCATTGTTAATTTCTTCATGTTCAAAAAAAGAAAATACAAACAATAAACTTGTAATATATACACCGGCATCAAGAACTCTATTAGATCCATTAATTGAGGATTTTAAACAAAAAAATCCAGATATAGATAATATAGAAATCATTATGGCTGGAAGCGGAGAACTTATAAAAAGAATAGAAGCAGAAAAAGATAATACATTATGTGATGTTCTTATGACAGTTAATGTTGATTTTATGAAAGAAAATACAAACTTATTTGCAAATTACATATCCACAAATGAAGAATATATACATGATGATTTTAAAAATATTGAAGGTTCTATAACTAGATTTATGCTTAGTCCAAGCGTGTTAATAGTTAATACTAATCTTATATGTAATATAAATATAGAAGGATATACTGATCTAACTAATGAAAAATTAAAAGGAAAAATAGCATTTAATGATGCTTCTAGCTCATCATCAGCATTCGAACATTTAGTGAATATGCTTTATACTATGGGAGAAGGAAATATAGAAAATGGATGGGAATATATAGAAAAATTATACTCAAATTTGGACAATAAAATTTTAGATAGTTCTTCTGCCGTATATAAAGGCGTTGCTGACGGAGAACATTCTGTCGGATTAACTTATGAAAATGCTGCTGCTGATTATGTATCTTCAGGTGCTCCTGTACAAATAGTATATATGAAAGAAGGCGTTATAATGAAAGCTAATGGAGCTTGCATAGTAAAAAATGCTAAAAACATAGAAAATGCTAAAAAATTTATAGATTATATTACAAGTTTTGAAGCACAGAAAAAAATGAATGATGAATTAAATGCAAGGGCAATTAGAAAAGATTTACCTAAATCTAATATTTTAATAGATATAAATGAGATAAATGCAGTAACAGATAGTGCAGAATTAGATAAAATATCAAAAGAATCTTCAAATAATAAAGAAATTTGGTTAGAAAAATTAAAAGATATTATAATATCTAAACAATAAAAATAAAAACGAGGATAAAAATATGAAAAATACCATTAAATTATTTTTAGTATCTTTATTGATAGTAATATCAATTCTTTCATGCTCTAGCAAAAAAGAAGAAAATGTTAATAGTCTGGTAATATACACACCGGCAACTAGATTTTTCATTGACAGGCTTGTAGAAGAGTTCAACAAAAAAAATCCTGATATAAATGTAGAAATAATAATAGCCGGTACTGCTGAAATAATAAAAAGAATAGAAGCTGAAAAAAATGATCCTCTAGGAGATATATTTTTTGCTGCTAATGAAAATATATTAAAATATAATTCAGAGCTTTTCCAAGAATACGTTACAACAAATTATGATAACATATACGAAGATTACAGAAGTAAAGAAAAATACATAACAGGCTTTATGCTTAGCCCAAGCGTATTGATAATAAATACAAATTTAATAAAAGATATAAAAGTAGAAGGATATGCTGATTTGCTTAATCCGGCTTTAAAAGGACAAATAGCTTTTAATGACCCTACTACTTCATCATCATCTTTTGAACAATTAGTAAATATGCTTTATGCTATGGGTAATGGAAACCCTGAAAACGGCTGGGATTATGTAGAAAAATTATATGCTAATTTAGACGGCAAACTTTTAAGCAGTTCTTCTGCTGTATATAAAGGTGTAGCTGACAATGAATATGCTGTTGGACTTACATTTGAAAGTGCCGCTGCCAACTATATACATACCGGATCTCCTATAGATGTTATATATATGAAAGAAGGTGTACTAACTAAAGCACATTCTATGGCTATAATAAAAGATGCCAAAAACTTAGAAAATGCTAAAAAGTTTGTAGATTTTGTAACAAGCTATGATGCACAAAAAATTATCAATGACGAATTATTCACAAGAGCAATAATAAAGAATTTAGACGGTTCTCAAATACTTATGCCTCTTGAAAAGATCAATGATATAAAAGAAGATGAAGAAATGGTTGATAAAAATAAAGAAGCTTGGCTTGAAAAATTTAAAAATATAGTTACAGCAGGCATTTAAAAATATTTATATATTTTCTTACTAAAGTCATACTGATAAAAAGATATTATCAGCATTGAAAAGAGAAAATAATTATGAAAGATAAAATAATAACTATATTAAAAAAAATGGACTTTTGGACATATGTTACTATAATAATAACATTTGTTTTTACTTTATTTTTAGTTTATCCATTGTTCTCATTATTTTTAAGTAGTTTTAAAGATATAAAAACAGATGCTTGGACATTAAATAATTTTATAAGGTTCTTCACTAAAAAATATTATTACAGCACTTTAATAAATAGTTTTGTAGTAACTACTTCTGTAACTATACTTGCTGTATTAATAGGAACACCTTTAGCATATTGCATGAAAATGTATAATCTTAAAGGTAAAAGAATCATAGAAATTCTAATAATTATATCTATGATGTCTCCTGCATTCATAGGTGCTTATTCATGGATACTGCTTCTTGGAAGAAACGGAGTTATTACCAGATTTTTTTCATATATAGGTATTAATATACCAACTATATATGGTTTTGACGGCATACTTTTAGTTTTTTCTTTGAAGCTATATCCATTTATATTTATGTATGTTTATGGAGCTTTAGGAAAAATTGATAATATATTTTTAGAGGCTTCTGAAAATCTAGGTGCTTCTAGTTTTATGAGAAATATGACTGTAACTATACCATTAATAAAACCCACTATAGTTTCAGCAGGACTCATTGTATTTATGAATGCATTGGCAGATTTCGGTACTCCTATGCTTATAGGCGAAGGATATAGAACTATGCCTACTATGATATATTCAGAGTTCATAAGCGAAGTAGGAAGCAATGCCAACTTTTCCGCTTCAATGTCCGTTATAATGGTAATAATTACAACTATAATGTTTATTTCACAAAAATATATTGTAAATAAAAGATCTTATGCTATGAACGCTATGAACAGCATAAAATCAAAAGATATAAAAGGTATAAAATCTATATTGATTCATAGCATAATATATATTTTAGTTTTGGTTTCTATACTTCCTCAAATTACAGTTATATATACTTCATTTTTAAAGACAAATAGATCAGTTTTTACTAGTCAATTTTCTTTTGAAAGCTATGAAACAATATTCCGTTCTCTAGCCTCTTCAATAAAAAATACATATATATACGGAATAATCACAATAGCAATAATAATAATCGTAGGAATGCTCACCGCATATATAACAATCAGAAGAAAAAATATATTAACTGGCATAATAGATATAGTATCAATGTTTCCATATATAATACCCGGTTCTGTACTTGGAATAACATTTTTAACAGCATTCAATAAACCTCCTATAATACTGACGGGAAGCTCTATAATAATTATTATATCATTGGTGATAAGAAGGCTTCCTTATACTTTAAGATCAAGCTCGGCTATACTCTATCAAATAGATAAGAATGTAGATGAGGCCTCTATAAGTCTTGGAGCTTCAGAAATAAAAACATTTTTTTATATAACAGCAAGATTAATGCTTTCAGGCGTATTATCAGGAGCTATATTAAGCTGGATAACTGTTATTAATGAATTAAGCTCATCTGTTATTCTTTATACAACAAAATCAAGAACTATGTCTGTGGCTATTTATCAGGAAGTTATAAGGGCTAGTTATGGAACGGCTGCTGCTCTTTCTACAATACTTACTTTAACTACTATTATATCGCTTATTATATTCTTTAAAATAAGCAATAAGAAAGAAATAACTCTATAATTATATAACATGCTATAATAACTATATAACATGCTATTTATTTGTATTATATGTAAAATAAAAATAAGTATTTTTTAAATTTATATTATTTATTTTTTTAATATTTTAAAAATTTATATTGACAAAAACTATATATAGTATACTATACATTATAGATTGTTTTTATTTTTTATCATATGTTTTCTTAAAAAGCCTACCATAGTAAACCCCATTTATTATATGGTAGGTATTTTTATTGCTCATTTTTTATCACTTATTAATGCTAAGTAAAAACTCCCTAGCAACAAATACACTGAACACTATAAGTATAGCAGCACTTATTCCAGCACTTATATATGGATTGATTCCGAATAATAATGATATTATAGCTGTTGTAACTATTGAAAGCACTATAATAATTAATTCAAATACAATAAGAAGAAATATACTCTTTTTATTTATATGTTTCTTTTCCACAGGTTTCTTGTATGGTATTGGTTTTCTCATAAATTACCTTCCGTTTATTAAATTTTAATAATTTGTATCTATATCTAAAGAAGCTCTGGATATCCAAGTTTCATCTTTTCCATTTACTTCAACTTTTAAATATCCTTCTTCTGTTATCCCTTTTACATCAGCATATATTTCAGCATTATCTTTTATAGCCTTTATAGTTTTACCTATCATTTTGCTATACTCTTTGAAATACTCTGATAATTTTTTACTTCCCGTATAAACATCTTCAAAATAATGAATTAAATCTTTATAAAAATCACTTAATTCTATTTTTTTGCCTGTTTCAATATAAAGTGAAGTAGCTTTATTTCTTATGCTCAAATCAAAATCTTCAATGCTTTGATATAAATTAACTCCTGTTCCTATAATGCATGCATTTATATCTTCAATAGGCGTAACTTGTATAAGAGTTCCTGATATTTTTTTACTTCCAACCAAAACATCATTAGGCCATTTAACATGGGCATCAACATTATATTTTTCTCTTAAACATTTGCTTAATGCTATGCCTGGCAGGAAACTTAAAGCCTCTTTTTTATATGGAGAATAAACTAAAACACTAAACCATAATCCTAAATTATTATTAGATTCCCATTTATTGCCATAGCTACCCTTTCCAGATGTCTGCACCAAAGCTATATATACAGTACCTTCTTCTAATTTTACCCCACTATTCAAATCTTCTATCATTTTTTTATTTGTACTTTCTAATGATTCAAATAATAAAGTATTTTGTCCGTATATCTTAGTATTTAAATTTTCTGTAAATATGTTAACTTTCATCTTTTTATTATACCTAAACAATTATATTTTGTCAAAAATTATTTTCTTATTTTTATTATTTGTGGGGACTAGCCCCCACTCCCCCACTTCTTTTGCGACCGTAGGGAGTGCCTGTGGTATTGGCACAAAGAACCAAAAAGACTGTATTTTTACTCTAAATTTAAGTGATATCCTAGATTTAATAAATATTTTTTAAATATAAAATTCTAGCAATCACATTTTCACAAAGCGTGTCTGAAACCGAAGTAAATAACCTTTAGGAGGCATCAACTTTAGCAAAGCCTGCAGAGCTTGTGCCGCAAAAAAAGTTGATAATTACATACAAAGTGAATCAGTTTAGAAATTCAAAAATTTTCAATATATATAATTAAATAATCATTATATCAATATTATGATAACTATATTTTAATATTTATTTATTGACTTTTATCTAATATTAAAGTAGTATATTACGCGATAATACTATTAACAGTTATTAATCAATTAAAAAAAGAGGTTATAAAATGAAAAAAATACTAATATTAATAATGATTATCTCTTCAATGATCTTTGTATCATGCGGTAATTCATCAAAAACATCTGAAACTGAAAACAAAAAAATATATGTCGGAATAGATGTTGATTTTCCGCCTTTCGGATATTTGGACAGTGATGGAAAAATAGGCGGTTTTGATTATGATATAATGAGCGAAGTTGCTAAATTATCAGGTTTGAATGTAGAGTTTACTCATATGCAGTTTAACGGACTTTTGCCTGCACTTCAAGCTAAAAAATTAGATGCCATAATAGCAAGTATGACTGTTACAGAAGAAAGAAAACAGTTCGTTAATTTCTCAGAGCCTTATTATGTATCAAGTCAGGTTATGCTAGTTCATAAAGATGATGATACTATAAAAACATTCGATGATTTAGTAGGAAAAAATATCGGTGTTGTTATAGGTACAACAGGTGATACTATAATGAGTGAAAAAGAAGGTGTAAATAATGAAAAATTTGATACAGGTGCTGCTGCTGTACTTGCATTGAAAGAAAAGAAAATATCAGCTGTTGTATTTGATAAAGAACCTTGTAAAAGTTTTGCTAAATATAATGATGATATAAAATTAATAGAAAGCGATGCTGTAGAAGAAAATTATGCCATTGCTTTAAGAAAAGAAGATACTGCACTTTTAGAAAAAATAAATGCAGGACTTTCTCAAATAATGACAAATGGTACTTATGAAAAATTAATAGAAAAGAATTTCCAATAATTAGAAATAATATATATAATTAATAAATATTTTATCTATGTAAGTTAATTTAATTAATTTGCATAGATATTTTTTTATTATAATTTTTTGATTAGAATTTTATTAGAACTTTTATATTATGACAATATATGAAGCAAAAAATAAAGATGATGAATTAATATATAAACTGTATATACCTAAACAAGTATATTTTGTGAATTTTTGATTATTTTTGAATCTAATTATAACTTATAAATAATATAAAATATTAAAACATAGTCGTAAAATATGTTTTAAAGGTAATATAAAACCACATATTTGTACAATAATAAGCAATCAGCCGCACGTATAGTTTACTATCCATAATGATTTGCTGTACCGTGCGGAAAGCCTCTATGGCAAATAGTTGACAAACTTAAAAATTTTTAGTATATATAATTAATAAATATTTTATCTATGTAAGTTAATTTAATTAATTTGCATAGATATTTTTTTATTAGATTTTTTTGATTAGAATTTTATTAGAACTTTTATATTATGACAATATATGAAGCAAAAAATAAAGATGATGAATTAATAGATAAACTTTATATAATATGGGAAAAATCTGTAAGAGCAACTCATTTATTTCTTAAAGAAGATGATATTATAAATATATCCAAATACGTTAAAAAATATTTAATAGAGATAAATCATTTAATAATTGCAGAAATAGAAAATAATATTGTTGGTTTTATGGGCATAGAAAATAAAAAATTAGAAATGCTTTTTCTAGATCATGAAGTTATAGGAAATGGCATAGGCAGAAAATTAATACAATATGCTGCTTACAATTATAATATCGAAGAAGTATCAGTCAATGAACAAAATACAAATGCATACAATTTTTATAAGCATATAGGTTTTGAAGATTATAAAAGATATGAATACGATGATCTAGGAAATAATTTTCCTATTATTTATATGAAATTAAAAAATCTATAATAAAATAAAAACTCCCCAGTATTCTAAAAATATCGGGGAGTTTTATGCATCACAGCAAAATATTTTTTACTGTAATGTTACAACATAATTCCATTGAGGAACAGGATATCTTCCTGTTTTTCCAACTGATCTGCCATTAGCATCTGTAATTTCTGCTTCGGCATATAATAAGTATCTTCCTTTAGGCAAGTACTTTCCGCCTGCAGAAGTTCTTCCTGCGAAGTAGAATTGTGTTTGAGCCTGTCCGTCCAATACATATATTTTAGGCAAATAGAATACTAAATCTCTGCTTAATATATTATAATTGTTATCTACTCTTCTAGCATATACTCTTATTTTAGCATATTTTCCTTCAGCAGGAGATTTTACTGCTAAAGTTATTAAAACAGGGTTAGTTCTAGTAGCAACGAATCTATCATTATAATTGATGATAAATGAGCTTATTCTAACATTTGTTTCTGTAGAAGACATTGTATTCATCATATTATCATTAGGTCTAAGAGTATTAGAACTTGTTACCAAAACTGTATTATCAGTATTATAAGTATAAGCTGAACTGCTGTTATTTGGTTTAGAAACAGGAGGTTTTATATCTGGTATATCGAGATTATTTCCTGCCTCATATAATCCGTTATCTGTAAGATTTATAGAAGAATCTTTATTTGTTGATTTTGTATTTGTATTATTATCTGTTAATATGGTGTTATTTGTAGCTAAGAAATCTTTTTCTTCAGGAGTTATATCCTCGCCGAATATATCATCTGTTGTTAAAGTATCTTCAGGCATATCATTTGTATCGGCTGCACCGAAATCTAAAATAGGTATATTATTGCTGCTCAATATGCTCTTAGTAATAAAGAAACCTGCAACTAAAATTACAAGTAATATTACTATTATAATTATAGGTTTTAATTTTGCTTTCATTTCGTTAGACATAAATTCCCATCCATGATTATATTTTATTATATTAATTTTTCGGTAAAAATATAAATTGTTTAATAAAAAAATATAATTATAAAATGAAAATTATTTAATCCCATAAGAAACTTTTCAATTCTTTAGATAAATTAAGTCCTGCAAGTTTCTTTATGGCTTTTATCTGAATCTGTCTTACTCTTTCTCTTGTAATATTTAATTCTTTTCCAGTATCTTCAAGAGTTTTAGCCTCTTTTCCATATAATCCGTATCTTGATATGATAACTGTTCTCTCTTTTTCATCCAAACATTTAAGAGCTTCTGTTAAAGTATCTCTCAAACTATCCATAAATGCCTTTTGATGAGGAGATGGGAAATTTTTATCTTCTATTATAGAAGTCATATCATTATTATCAGAATTTCTGAAAAAAGAGTCAACACTAGCAGTATCCTGAGTAAATATCATAATATAAGATAAAGTTTTTCTATCTATTTTCATTTCTTTAGATATTTCATCTATTGTAGGTTCTCTGCCTAATTTCTGAGTAAGTGTTTTTGATGTTTGTATACTCTTTTTTATAAGTCTTGCTATATGCATAGGGAATCTTATAATATGTCTTTTACTTGATATTTCTTTAACTATACTCTGTTTTATCCACCAAACACCATAAGTAGAAAATTTGAATCCTTTTTTATATTCAAATCTTTTAACAGCCTCTATAAGTCCTATATTTCCTTCATCTATGATATCAATAAAAGGTACTCCGCTGTTATAATATCTCTTGGCTATACTTATAACAAGCCTTAAATTAGATTTTACAAGCTTATGCTGTATAGAATCTATTTCTTTATCTATCTCTTCTATTTTCTTTAAAGACTCTTCATCATCATTATTTTCTAATGCTGCTCTATTTTCCCGGCAAACTTCAAGGCGCTGCCATAAATCAAGTTCTTCTTCTTTAGTGAGTCTTCTTATTTCACCTATTTGCTTTAAATATACGCTAACAGGTCCCTTATACTCTTGATTAATATCTTTTTTTAACAATTACTTTCCCTAAAACAAAAAAACATTACTATTAGGATATAAGATTTTTATAAATTGTCAAGTATATAATAAATATTTAATTATAAAGGACAATCAAATATATAAGCGCCTCTTACTTTTTCTAAATATCTAATGAATATATAGAAAATTACAGGGTCTATCTTTATATTATATCCTAAAAAATTCTCATACATATAAGAAATTACTTCATTAGCAATATTTCCTGCCCCGCTCTTAGAAACTTTCATATATAAACTATCATAAGAATCCACTATTTCTAATGCTTTAGCAGGAAAATATGATAATGCAGTTAAATTCTCAATATCATTTGAATCATAAGTTAATATATTTTCTATATTATTATAAGTCTTATTTGCAAACTGCTTATTATACATATTTGTAAATATACCATATCCATGTCCATAATATTCATGATGAAGTCCTACTGTAGCATAAGTATATTCATTCTGCGCCATACAGTATTTAAGCAAATTGAACCCTAATACGGCATGATTATCTCCTTCATTATTACTAACAATAGGAATATTATGAAGTACATCAACAAGTGCTATATCATGCCAAAAAGCTGCTCTTGCATAATATTTTATTTCATTTTGTTCTATTTTTCTAAATCCTACTTTTGATATATCCTCTATACTATCAGCCTTAGTAAGTAAATTATATTTTTTTCCTATTTCATTATAGTATGAATAATATTTCTTTTTATAATCTACTCTTAATTTAGAAGCAACACCTCTAGATATTTCCTCATTATAATAATATAAAAACTCAACCATCATAACAAATACTCTATTACTATGGCATATTACATTATCATCTGTAAATGATGAAATGCTGCGAAATATAGAAATATCAGTGTATTCCTTCTCTAACAAGTTAACTATAGTTCCTATAATATCAGCAAAAAGCAAATCATCTTTCTTAACATTTTGATAATTTTTCAAATCAGATATATTATTTTGCTTTATATAATTCAAATGGTATATTAAATTTAATCTTTCTATAATACCTATATCTGTTAAAATATTTCCTATTAGTTTTACCAATTCCAAATCTATTTTATTTTGTGTTGTAAATAATCTTAATTTATTAAATAATCCTTTTAAATAATCTATTCTCTCTATATTTCTTATAGATATCAATTCATTAAAATGAGTGTCATAATAGTCTTTATCATTTTCAAATTTACAGTTTTTATACAGTGAATAAAAAATATTAATATCATGTATATCAGCATGCTGTTTATTTAAATCTATAGTTACCTGTTTGCCAATTATTGAAATCAATGATTTATCTACATATATTGAAGATTTCTTAATATATTCTGATCCCTCTAAAGGAAACAAAACATCTTCTATCTTTTCATAAGGTATAACACTCAATATACCATCTTTATTAATGATAATAATATCAAGATGCATATCTTTTATGCTGTCGATATTACTCTTTACTTGCTGCCAATCTATTAAAGAATATTTTTTTAAATCTACTATCATATAACATTCCATTAACAAATTATACCTGCTAATATTTTATACCATTTTACATTAATTTCTAGTTAATTTTCATTTTTTTAATTAATTATTTTTATTGATATTTATAAAATTTTTGTTATATTTACAATATAGTATTAAATTATCTAAAATGAACAGAGTATTAACCGCTACATTATTATTTATTCTTATATGTATGGTTTTATTTCCATACAATGATATGCTTCCTGAAAAGTCAGTTAACTTCATAAACGATTATTTTAATTATGATGATATCATAAATATATATAAAACAAGCGAATTTTATGAAGTAATATTTAATGATGATATAGTAATACATTTTGATTTAGAGGGATATTGGCAGGAGGTAAGCGGAAATTCATATCCAATACCAGTAAACTTTATAGATAAAAAAGTATTAAATACTGTAAAAAAAACGAATCCTAATGCAGCAATTATAAATATAAAGAAAAGATGGAATATGTATGTAATAAGTTTAGATAATTATATAAATGTATTCATAGATTTTGCAGGAATGCTAATAGGTCAAAAAGTACCAGATTAATTTGAAGGGGGATATATGATAAAAAAAACAATACTTTTATTTTTTATTGCAGTGATTACTGTATATGCTGATGATATGTATATAGCACCTAATCAGCTTCCAAATAATATACTGCAATTTATAAATGCTTTCTTTCCAACTTCTTCTATAATGTATGCCGAAATGGATAGAAAAAAATATGAAATTGCCTTAGATAACGGCGTTGAAATGGAATTCTTCAGAAATGGAGAATTAAAAGAAATAGATGGAAATTATACGGCATTGCCTTCAAATATACTGCCTCAGCCTGTAGCAAATACTGTTTCAAAAACTTATCCTAATACCGTAATAACAAAAATAAAAAAGAAATGGAATCTATATGAAGTAAAACTTAATAATATGATGGAACTTTATATAGATGCAAGCAATGGTCAGCTTTTGGGACAGAAATTCGATGACTAAAAATAAATATAGATAAAAAATATATTATATTTTAATCTAATTTGTTTTTTAATCAAAATACACTCCCCACCCTGTAGTTTTGATGCTTTATATACATATTTTAAAATTCATTTCTTTTTTCAATGTACTAATAAAAGCATGCCCGCCCAAGTTTTGTTTAGGTATAAAAATTTAAATAAAAAAGGACTGCATTTTTAATACAGCCCTTTTAATAATTTTTATCGTTATTTATGTTAATTAAACTATATTAAGAATCATTATTTAAGCATTAATTTACTCATTCTGCTAGCAAATAATTTAGGATCTTCAAGAGGAAGTCCTTCAAGTATACAAGCTTCATCATAAAGAAGCTCGCTGTATTCTTTAAATGTTTCTGAAACTTTATTAGCCTGATATTCTTTTTCCATAGCTTTGAAAACATCATGAGAAGTATTAATCTCTAATACTCTTTCAGGCTTCATTCCAAACATATTATTGCCTGTTTCAGCAAGAACTTTAGCCATATTAAAGCTGATAGAATCTTCTTTATTAGATAAACATACAACACTTTCTTTAAGTCTGTTAGTTTCTCTTACCTCAGCAACTCTATCTGCACCTAATACATCTTTTATAGCATTGAGTATTTCTTTGTTAGCAGATTCTTTATTTTCATCTTTATTTTCAGAATCATTATTATCAGCCTGAAGTATAGAATGAAGTTTAGTACCGTCAAACTCTTTCATCATAGTAATCATAAATTCATCTACTCTGTCAGTGAAATAAAGAACTTCATATCCTTTATCTTTCATACCTTCCATATGAGGAAGTTTTTCTATAGCAGATTTATCCTTAGCAGCAGCATAATATATATACTCCTGACCTTCTTTCATTCTTGATTTATACTCTGCTAATGTTGTATATTCATCATCAGCCGTATTTGAAGATTGGAATAATAAAAGATTAGCCAATTTATCTTTTTTGCTGAAATCTGAATATATTCCTATTTTTATAGATTCGCCGAACTCTTTAAAGAATTTCTCATATCTCTTTCTGTCATTTTTAAGTATATTTTCTAAAGTATCTAAAATTTTCTTTTCAACATTAGAAGCTATTCTTTTTAATTGAGTGCTATGCTGTAAAATCTCTCTTGAAATATTAAGTGAGAAATCAGGAGAATCAACCAAACCTCTAACAAATTTTAAATATTCAGGAAGCAAATCTTTACATTTACTCATTATAAATACATTTCTAGAATAAAGCTCTAATCCTCTTTCAAAATCCGGATGCAAGAAATTGAAAGGAGCTCTTGAAGGTATGAATAAAAGTGCTGTATATTCTATAGTACCTTCAGCCTTTGTATGTATAACTTCAAAAGGTTCTGCATAATCATGGAAATGCTCTTTATAAAACTCATTATACTCTTCAGGCTTAACATCGCTTTTTGACTTCTGCCAAATACTAATCATAGAGTTAATAGTTTTTTCTTCGTATTGCTGAACTTCTTTTTCATCCTTTTTAGGTATAGGCATATCCATAACTATAGGATAATGAACATAGTTTGAATATTTATGTATTAAACTCTCTAAAGTGTATCTGTTGCAGTAATCATCATCAACAAAACCATCTTCTTCTAATTTTTCATCTTTTCCTTTTAGCTTTAATGTTATAGTAGTTCCTCTGTCTTGTTTATCAATATCTTCTATAGAATAAGAACCATCTCCATTACTTTCCCAGCGAACGCCTTTTTCACTATCAACATGTTTTGTTTCTATTACAATATCATCAGCAACCATAAAAGCAGAATAAAAACCTACACCGAATTGTCCTATTAAATCTATTCCGCTTTCTTTTGATGCCTCTTTATCCTTTTGTATTCTTTCCAAAAATGCTTTAGTACCGCTTCTTGCTATAGAACCTATATTATTAATAACGTCCTCTCTTGTCATACCGATTCCGTTATCTTTTATAGTTAATGTTCTATTCTGCTCATCTACTTCTATTTTTATTCTTAAATTATCTATATCAGTGTATTTATCTGTATTTGTTATAGATTCGAATCTTGCTTTATCCAATGCATCGCTTGCATTTGATATAAGCTCTCTTAAAAATATTTCTTTATGAGTGTATATAGAATGCACCATTAAATTTAATATTTGTTTAGTTTCGGCTTCAAAATTTAGTATTTGTTTTTCTGCCATAATATAAACTCCTTCATTTATAAAAAATTCTTTATAGGTTAAAGATTAAATATAAAAGTATTAAAGTGAATATATAAAGTCTAAATATATAAAAGTTAAAAATCAAAAAAGTAAAAAGTTTGTGAATATTCTATAATTATAATAAAAATTTTAAAAAAAGCAAATATTTAATAAAATAATAATTAATAAAAAATTAAGATAAATTATATTATATATTAATATATGATATTGATTTTTTTATTTTATTATTTATTATATATAAACTATATAATGTCTTGTGGGTTATAAATGAAAGGTAATTTAGTAAAAGTATTAATATTCTTAGGAATAATTTTTATTTCCTATACGTTAATTGAATTTAGCATTTTATTATCTATAATAGTATTTATAGTATCCTCAATTGTATTTATTACAATAATTTCTGAAACAAAAAAATATAGTGCTAAAAAT
Source organism: uncultured Brachyspira sp. (assembly GCF_944393015.1). Taxonomy (GTDB): domain Bacteria; phylum Spirochaetota; class Brachyspiria; order Brachyspirales; family Brachyspiraceae; genus Brachyspira. The sequence goes on along the minus strand of NZ_CALXYQ010000003.1, from coordinate 129,179 downwards.
GTTTTATTAGAAATTTTGGCATATTTAGTTGTGCTTATTATATCATACAGAATAAGTCAATCTAATGTGTGGTTTGGTATAATATTTTTTGTGGCATTATCATTTGTATTCTTAGTAATGGTACTACACATAAATGAGGAATATTATAAAATGAAAGAAAAAAAATATTCTTCAAAATTTTCCGATGTATTAGATGATTCATATTACAAAGGTTTTGATATAGGAACAGAAAAAGATTATAAAGATAAAGATGAGGCTGCTTCAAGATTCAGAAAAATAAAAAAAGAGATAGATAAATTAAGGAAAAAAGAAATAGAATTAGAAAAAAGAGAAAAAGAACTTGAAGAAAAAGAGATAGACGCCTTAAATAAAGCTGCAGAAGCTGAAGCTATGAAAGAAAAATTAAAAGAAAAAGAGCAGAGAATAGAAGAAATGCTTGAAAAAATAAAAATGGAAGAGGAAGAAGAAACTAAAAAAGATAAAATAGCTGTTACAACTGCAATTAATATAGGCATAAAATTGGTTGAAAAATTCTTAAATAAACTAAAAGACCTAAATGAAAAATATTCTGAAGGTACTCATCTGCATTTTGCTGTCACTCTTTATGAGTTTGGAGAAATAGAGGAAGAATTAAAAAATAATTACAATATTGTAAAGAATAGTATTGAAGAATTTGGATATCCTTTTACTATATGGCTTGAAGAAATTGACAAATATATAAATCTTTATTCTGAAAATAGAGAATACTATGCATATGATAAAGCATACAAAAACTGTTTATTAGCATTAGCCTATTGTTATAGTTATGCTGTTATGATAGATATAATAAAGATACTTGGAAGCGGATCATCTTCAGAAGAAAGCAGAACAGAATATAAAGAAGAAAGTTCACATAGTGATATTCCAGACGAATTTAGAAACGAAGATGGAAGTTTGGTTAATTACTATCAAATTTTATGGGAAGATGAATATGTAGAATCAGAGTATGAAAAATATGTAGAATATACAAGAAAAGATATAGACAAGCAATACAAAAAAATGGCAAAAAAATATCATCCTGATAAGCATACAGATGATAAAGAAAAAGCTGAAGCTAAATTCAAAGAAATACAAAATGCAAAAGATATTTTGTTTGAATATAGAGATAGATATGATGAAATATATTTAGAATATTTTAGGAAAAAATATTCTTAAAATATAAATAATTTTAGGAGATTTATATGTCAGATAAAAAGAAATTAATTATACCAGAATTAAAAAAAGGAAATTTATCCATCAATACAAATAATAAATTAAAATCAGTAAATTTGAATAGGCCTAATATATCTAAAATTTTCGGTGAAGAAAACAGCATAAAAAAAGAAATAGAAAAAAGTACAGCATTTGATTTACTTTTAATAGGAGATCTTACAGGTTCTATGGAAATGTATAGAGAAGTATTAAAAAATAAATTCAAAGAAATTTCTAAAACTTTATTCAAATTAATAAATAATTTACGTATAGGAATAATATTTTATTTAGATCATGGAAGCGGAGATCCATATGTAACAAAAATACATGAACTTTCTAAAGATACAAATTCTTTATTTGATTTTATTAAAAACACTCCAAATGGACATGGAGGAGATGAAGATGAAGCGGTAGAAGATGCTTTAAATGATGCACTTAATATTAATTGGAATCAAAAAGGTATAAAATCTATAGTATTATTTGGAGATGCTAAACCTCATCAGCCTCACGAATGCCCTGAAAAACTTGATTATTTCAAAATAGTAGAAAAACTTTATAAAAATAAAATCACTGTTAATACTGTTTATTGTGCAGATATAGATGATGTAGAAAATTTATATAAAGCAGATATAGGAGATTTCAGTAAAAGAACAAATAATTTGAATAACGGAGAATTTTTTTCTTGGGCTGCAAACGTTACAGGCGGTATTGCTATTGGTATAAACAATATTGATGACATAGTAGATATAATACAGGCAATGGCGGCAAAAGATGCAGGAAAAATAGATGAATTAGAAAAAGAAGTAAAAAATAATACTGCATCAATAAAAATACCTGTACTTAAAAAAATAAAAGAGCAGTCTATAAAAATAGAAGAAAAGAAAAAAATTCTAGGTATATCAAACAAATAAATATAAATGTTTGATATGTAAAAAATTATTATAAGATATAGATTATTTATATAATTTTTATATACTATATATCATAATAAGATATTTGGGTAAAAAAATGTATACTATTTTAGAATTGATACTGCCTATATTTGTTTTAATAGCTTTCGGTAAAATATTAAAGCAGACTAATATAATAAGTAACGAAGGAATAAAAACTATAAAGAATTTAGCAGTGAATTTATTTCTTCCATTTACTTTTTTTAATATACTTATTCATGGCACATTCAATAAAGATTCTATAATATTAATAATAGCAGGATTTATAATAATATTTTCAGCGTATTTATTAGGATTCTTATTTAGACCATTATTCAGCGACGATATAAAAAAATATGTACCATATACTAATACCTGTATTGAAAGCGGAATGTTTGCATTGGCTATACTTAATATGATTATAGGCAAGGAAAATCTATTTCAAATAATACAAATAGATATGGTAAATAATATATTTGTATTCACTGTAGTTACAACAGGCTTGACTTTGATATCAGGCAAAAAGCAAACTACAAAGCAAGTAATAAACTCTATAATAAAAAGCCCAATAATAATAAGTCTTATATTAGGTATAATAGGAGCATTATTTAATTTAGGTGAAAAGATAGATAATTCAAATTTATCCGGCACTTACAATAGAATAATATCTTTTTTGACAGAGCCTTTATCTTCTATGATATTATTATGCATAGGAGCAGAACTTGAATTTGAAATTGATATATTAAAAAAGGCTATTAAATTATTCTTTGTAAGATTCGCTACAATGGCAGTATTGATATCTTTAAGCTTATTTGTTATATCTAAAATAATAAATGTTAATTTTATATTTGTTAAATCTATGATTATATATTTTCTATCACCATCACCTTTTATACTATTAATGTATACTAATGATGAAAAAGTTAATAAATTTTTATCAGGATTCTTATCATTACAAATAATAATGTCTTTAATATTCTGCATCATAGTAAGTTTTATACAATTTTAATATATTTATAGAATTATTAAAATAAAAATCTTTAAAAAGTTAGAATATACTAACAAAAGTATTGACAATTCTAAAAATATATGTTAGAATACTCTAACAATGAAAGAATATAGTTTTGATGAGTTAATTATAAATCACTGTGCCCCTGCTTTGTCAGGTATAAAGATAGCTAATATATTTACATACCAATACGGCTCTAAAGAGGAGGTTTACAAAAAAACAGCATCATACAATAAAATATTAAACAGCCGTAATATAAATGTATCTATAATAAAAGACTATGATAATAAGGTTATAGTTTATGTTTATAATAGAAAAAGGCTTGAAGAATATATTTTGAATGATGATGTTTTCTATTTTTTAGAGCTTTACGGATATGAAGCTAAAGATGTCTATAAGTGTATAGAACTGCTAAAATACAGAATGCAGAACAATAAAGATTTTCCTCATGAGATAGGAATATTTTTAGGCTATCCTCTTATGGACATATACGGCTTTATAAATAATTACGGTAAGAATAGCCTACATACAGGATATTGGAAAGTGTATCATAATAAAAATGAAGCTATAAAAACATTCAATAGATATAATGAATGCAGAAGTTTTTATATAAATACATTTTTAAACGGTAAGGGCATATTAGAAATAATGGACGATTACAAAATGTATATTCAAAATTAATAATTATTATATATATTGGAGGTAATAATATGAGTAATAAAATAGCAATAATATATTGGAGCGGTACAGGAAATACAGAAATTATGGCACAGAATGTACAGAAAGGTATTGAAAATGCCGGAGGAGAAGCTGATATTTTCCCTGTATCTAGTTTTGATACTGCAAATATAAATAACTATTCAAAAGTGGCTTTAGGATGTCCTGCTATGGGAGCCGAAGTTTTGGAAGAATCAGAATTTCAGCCTTTCTATGATTCTATAAGAGGAAGTTTATCAGGTAAAAAAGTAGCTTTATTCGGTTCTTATGATTGGGGTGATGGAGAATGGATGAGAATATGGCAAGATGATGTGAAAGATACAGGTGCTTCTTTGGTAAAAGATGGACTCATTACAAATCTTACTCCAGACGATGACGCCATTGATGAATGTAAGTCTTTGGGTGAAGCCCTATTGAAAGCATAAGTTTTAAATAAATCCTAAAACAAAAAAGAGGCATTAGCTTATAAAAAAGTTAATGCCTCTTAATTATTATTAATTAAGATTATAATATCCATTCTTATTTTTCTGATATATACTAAAAATTTTTAAGTTTGTCAATTTTTTTATTCAACTTTTTCCCGCCGCAAAAAGTGCAAGTATAAAATTAGTACTAAATCATACTAAAATTATCTTAAATGTAAGGTAATTCATAAAATTAAAGCCAAAATGCAGTCTTTCGCGAAGCGTATCCGAGCCTGTCGAGGATATAGGTTCTTTGTGCCAACAAAAGAACTGGGGTGCGGGGCAAAGCCCTGCAAATATTTTAAATTAAAAAAATTATTTTGACAAAATATATTTGTTTAGGTATATACTAAAAATTTTTAAGTTTCTAATTTTTTGTTTTCATTAATCAAATTTAGTTTTTATTACTTTTTAATTAAAATTGTAATACTCATAATATTTACCAATATCATTCATCATAACATTGTCATGATCAAAGAAATATTCAGGTGCTGACAATTCTCCTGTATTAGGATCTATCTTAAAAGTTCTTTCTGAAAAGTTAGTAAGATAAAAATTAACTGTATTATTCTTTTTTACTATATTAAATTTATAAAAATTAAGACAAGAATATTTTTTTGAATAACGATCTAATACAAATTCAAGCATATTGTTGCTCACTTCTGAAACTATATCACCTATCCAGTCAGCAGATATAGTATACGGATAAAAACCAGAAACAAAATTTGCTTTATTATTATTTAATTTCCATATACTTATATAAATATAATTCTCTTTATATTTTTTTTCATCAAAACTTTCATCATTAGTATTAAGAATATCTACACTAGAAATATAATATTTATTTCCGCTTATATCAATTATATTTGTAGCATGTACTCTGTAAGCATTTAAAATTTCCATAACATATTTATCTATATTACTGTAACTATTATTCTTTATATCAACTGAAGCGGTATCTGCCACTTTTATTTTTTTATCAGATTTTGTATTAGCAGCACATAATATCAGCATAACGATAGAAAGCATAAGTGCAAAAGTAAATTTATTCATTTTAAAATATCCTCCAAACTTACTTTTTCAATACAAGGTTTTCCAATAGATTCCAAAAATACGAAATTGATTTTATCATCGCTTCTTTTTTTATCGAGTTTAATTGAGTCTTTTAAATTCATGTTATCAGGTATTGATATTGGCAGAGAAAATTTACTTAATATATTTTTGGCTCTTTCTAATATATTTTTATCTTTTGTTATGCCTTTTCTAATACCATACTCTATAGCAAAAATCATACCTATAGAAACAGCCTCACCATGAAGCAATACACCATAACCAGCAGCATTCTCAACGCTATGCCCTATAGTATGTCCGAAGTTTAAAAACATTCTTTCTTTCTGCTCTTTATAATCTATTTCTACAATATGAGCCTTCAATTCGCAGTTTCTCTTTAATACAAAATCCATATCCAAATAAGTATTATTATGAACATGTGCCTCTATCAATTCCAAAAGTGCCTCATCAAATAAAAATGCATGCTTTATAACTTCAGCCATTCCTTCATTAAACTCCCTTTTAGGAAGGCTTAATAAAGTATCGCTGTCTATTATAACTAATTTAGGACTATGAAAAGCACCTACTAAATTCTTACCTTCTTTTATATTAATACCTGTCTTTCCTCCCACAGAAGAATCTACACAAGCAAGTAATGTAGTAGGAATCTGCACAAAATCAATACCCCTCATCCAAACAGCAGCAGCATATCCGGCCATATCTCCTATTACTCCGCCTCCCAATGCAATTATTATATCCTTACGGCTTAATTCATTCTTTGCTAATGCTGAAAATATATTATTAATGCTTTCTATATTCTTATTAGGCTCTCCATTTGGAAGAACACATACAGAAGTGATAATATCTTCTTTTTCCAAACTTTCTTTTACTATATTAGTATAAAGTTTATCTACTATATCATCTGTAACTATTAAGGCTCTTTTTCCTCTTAATATATTTTTTACTAATTTACCAGCGTCATTTATCAATCCTTTTTGAACTAAAATATCATAATTGATAATTGAATCATTTTTTATTTTTACTTTTACTTTGTTCATAGCATTAAAATCCATTATATTTTATATTTTTTTCATTATAAATCATTTTAAAAAATAAAAAAACATTAAATTATATTTTATAATAACTAAAAAAGTTTCATATATTTTTTATATAAAACTAGTATAAAAAACAAACTTTCATAATATAAAAATCATATTTGAATATTTATAAACTTGACAATAAAAACTATTTTACTATAATTTAAAAGTCATTATTAGGAGTATATATAAATGAAAAAAATTATTATTTTATTATTAGTATTATTATCATCTTCTGTGTTATTGTATACACAGAGAAAAACAAACTCTATAGGTGTAGCACTTTATAGATATGATGACAGTTATATGAGATTTTTAAAACAATATATAGAAAAAAATATAAATAAGAATACTTCTCTGCTTATGGCAGACTCTTATAACAGTCAATCAACTCAAAACGGTCAAATAGATATGTTCTTACAAAAGAATGTCAGCCTGCTAGCTATAAATTTGGTAGATAAATCTCAAGCTCAAAAAGTATTGGATAAGATAAGCATAAACAATAAGCCTGTAATATTTTTTAATAGAGAACCTGGACTAGAAGTTGTAAAAACTTATGATAAGGTTTGGTATATAGGCGGAATAAGCGAAGAGGCAGGAAGTGCTCAAGGAAGAGTAATAGTAGAAAGCTGGAAAGACAGAATGAATTGGGATAAAAATGAAGATGGTAAAATACAATGTGTCATATTAAAATGCGATTTAAATGATAATGACACTATAAAAAGAACAGAATATATGAAAAAATACATAGCTTCTAACAATATAAAATTAAATGTGCTAGAAGAAGTTTCAGCTATGGGAAGAAGAGATGAAGCTGCAAAGGTAATGAAAACTTTAATATCTAAATATGGTAAAAAGATAGAGTATATTATATGTAATAATGATAATATGGCATTAGGAGCATTAGATACTTTAAGAGAATTTAGATATAATAACAGCAGCAGAATGCTTAATTATATACCTATAGTAGGAATTGACGGAATACCTGAATGCTTAGAAGAAATCAATAATTATGGAATATTTGCAACTGTTATGCAAAATCCTCAAATACAGGCTCAAACTTTATGCTCTGTTTCAAGTAATATAATAAGCGGAAAATCTCCTTTAGATGGTTTACATTTTAATATTTATAATGATAAATATATTGTAATACCTTATATACCTGTAAATAAATCTAATATAGATACTGCAATAAAAATATATAAATAAATTATATTTTTTCATAATTTAATTTGACTTATATATCTTTTTTTAATAAACTGGATATTATTATATAAAAAATTGGAGTTTTTTATGAATAAAGCAATAGTTACTATTTCATCAATTTTATTGTTTATATCATTAGTAAGCTGCGGTAATTCTTCAAAAGCTAATAATGAAATAGAAGTTGGTATTACTATTTACAGATATGATGATGCCTTTATTTCATTTATGAGAAGAAATATTGAAACTATGTTAAATGGAAAAGCCAAATTTATAATGAATGACTCAGAAAATGATCAGGTTAAGCAAAATGATCAGGTAGATGCTGCCATTCAAAGAGAGGTTGATGCTTTGGCAATTAACTTAGTAGATCCTGCATCAGCTAGTTTTATGATTAACAAAATAAAGCCTACAGGAATACCGGTAATATTTTTCAATAAAGAGCCTAGTAAAGAAGATATGATGCTTTATGATAAGGCATGGTATGTAGGTACTTTAAGTGAAGAATCAGGAAATATACAGGGTGATATAGTAGTTAAGGCTTGGCAAGAGAATCCTGCTTGGGATAAAAATGGAGATGGAAAAATTCAATATGTTTTATTAAAAGGAGAGGCAGGACACCCAGATGCTGAAGCTAGAACAGAAAGAATTAAATCAGTTTTAACTAATAATGGAATAACTATAGAACAATTAGATGAACAGACAGCAAATTGGGATATACTTCAGGCACAAACAGCTACTGACTCTTGGATAGAAAAATATGGAGACAGTATAGAGTTTATATTCTCAAATAATGATGCTATGGCTTTGGGAGCTTTAAAATCTATTCAAAAACAAGGTTATAATATAGGCGACAGTAATAAATTTATACCTATAGTTGGTGTTGATGCTATTCCTGAAATCATAGAAGAAATTAAAAAAGGTACTGTAGTAGGCACTGTCTTACAAAGCCCTAAAGATCAGGCTAAAGCTGTAGTTGATATGGTTATGAATGTTGCAAATAAAAAAGATGTATTAACTGGAACAGAATATAAATTAGATGATGTAAAAGCTGTAAGAGTACCTTATAGAGCTATCACATTAGAAAATATAAATGATGCTGCTGAGGCTTATAAATAAATTGTAAATATTATTAATTACTATATTGATTATCAAAGGTAAGTTATTGTATTATTATTCAAGTAATAACTTACCTTTTTAATAATCAAATTAATTTTATTTACAATAAAAAATATTAATTTATTAATTATTAGAAATAAATTTGATTATAAAAATCTAATAATATCATTTATCATAATAAAAAAATCTATTTGTAAAATCTAATAACTAGCCATCTAAATTACTAGACACTCAATTTTTTATTTTTAATTCATTAATTATAAGCAGTTTATTTATAATTTTAAAAAAGTTAATAAAATAATTAATATAGTTTTTTAATTATCATAAATTATATTTACAAATAAAAAGTGTAAATAAAGTTATCATAATACAGAATATAACATAAAATTAGGGTTCATATAAATATCAAAAAGTCAAAAAAAGTGATTTTACTTGATTTAATAAAATAAATTTATATACTAATTAATTAAGAGAATATTAATTAATTTAAGGAGTTTTCTAATATGAAAAAGTCACTTATCGTTATGGCGGCATTATTTATAATGTCTTCACTTTTCGTGGTATCTTGCGGAGGCGGATCTTCTTCATCCACAGCAACTACTGATGGCCCAACTATCGGAGTAACAATTTATCGTTATGATGATAACTTCATGTCATTCTACAGAAGAAACATTGAAACTAGAATTAGCGGAAAAGCAAATTTGATAATCAATGACTCACAAAACAACCAAGCTCAGCAAAATGACCAAGTTGATGTTATGATTCAAAAAGATTCAAAAGCATTAGCTATTAACTTGGTAGACCCTCAAGCTGCTCAAACTATCATAGATAAAGCTAAAACTAAAAATATACCTGTTGTATTCTTCAACAAACAGCCTAGTGCTGAAGCTATGGCTAGCTATGATAAAACTTGGTATGTAGGAACTACTCCAGAAGAATCAGGCGATATGCAAGGTAAAATCGTTGTAGATACTTGGAAAGCTAATCCTGCTTGGGACAAAAATGGTGACGGTGTTATACAATATGCTTTATTAAAAGGCGAACCAGGACACCCAGATGCTGAAGCTAGAACTAGCCATGTTACTTTATACGTTACTAACAACGGTCTTAAAGTAGAAAAATTAGAAGAACAAACAGCTATGTGGGACACTGCAAAAGCTAAAGATATAGTTGATGCTTGGATACAGAAATATGGCGACAAACTTGAATATATCTTCTGTAACAATGATGCTATGGCTTTAGGTGCTTTACAGTCAGTACAAGCTTTAGGATACAACAAAGAAGGCGATACTACTAAATTCATACCTATAGTAGGTGTTGATGCTATTCCTGATATGATCAATGAAATCAAAAAAGGAACTATAGTAGGTTCTGTTCTTAATGACCCAGTTGGTCAATCTCAAGCTCTAGTTGACATTACTTTAAATGTTGCTGCTGGAAAAGATCCATTAGATGGTACTACTTGGACTTTAGACGAAGTTAAAGCAGTTCGCGTTCCTTATGTACCTATAACTAAAGATAATATAAACGTTGCTGAAGAAGCTTATAAATAATAATTAATTTGTGATAAAACAGGGATATTAATCTTTTAATATCCCTGTTTCTTAATTATCTAATATCTAATTTATTTTTATATTAGCAGAGTTTGAAAAATAAAGGTTTTAATATGGATAATAAAAAAATTGTTCTTGAAATGAAAGGTATTTCAAAGTCTTTTCCGGGTGTTAAAGCATTAGATGATGTACAGCTAACCGTAAGAGAGGGTGAAGTAGTTGCTCTTATGGGTGAAAATGGTGCTGGAAAATCTACTTTGATGAAATGTTTATTCGGTATATACCGTAAAGATGAAGGACATATATTCCTAGATGGTAAAGAAGTAAATTTTATATCACCCAAACAAGCTTTGAATAATGGTGTAGCTATGGTACACCAAGAACTTAACCAAGTTAGACAAAGAAATATACAAGACAATATATGGCTTGGAAAATATCCTACCAAATACGGCGTTATTATTGATGAGAAAAAGATGTATGATGATACTAAAGCAATTTTTGATGATTTGGAAATACCTCTGGATCCTAGAACAAAAGTATCTACATTATCTGTATCTGAAATGCAAATGGTAGAGATAGCAAAAGCGGTTTCTTATAATTCTAAAATATTGGTGTTAGATGAGCCTACAAGTTCTCTTACTGAAAAAGAAGTTGCTAAATTATTTAAAATCATTAGAAAACTTCAAAGCAGAGGCGTAGGTATGATCTACATATCTCACAAGATGGAAGAAATACTTCAAATATCTGATGAAGTTACTATAATGAGAGACGGTAAATATGTTGCCACTACCCCATCTAAAGAATTAACTACTGATATGATTATTAAACAGATGGTAGGAAGAGATTTAACTAATCGTTTCCCTGAAAAAACAAATGTTCCTGGAGAGGATATTTTAGAAATAAAAGATTTCACTGCATTTTATCAGCCTTCTCTTAAAGAAGTTAACTTTAGTGTAAGAAAAGGAGAAGTATTTGGTATTGCAGGACTTGTTGGAGCAAAAAGAACTGAAGTACTAGAAAGTATATTCGGTATGAGAACTTTATCTTCAGGTCATGTATTTAAAATGGCTCAAGAAGTTAACAATTCTTCTACAAGAAAAGCTATAAAAAATGGATTTGCTTTAGTTACCGAAGAAAGAAGACAAACAGGTATATTCGGTATGCTATCTATCAATTTCAATTCTACTATAGCTAATATAGACCATTACAAAAATAAATTTGGATTCTTGGATAATAAAAAGATGCAGGAAGATACAAAATGGGTTATAGACAGTATGCAGGTAAAAACTCCTTCTGAAAAAACAGCTATACAAACATTATCTGGAGGAAACCAGCAGAAAGTTATATTAGGAAGATGGCTTTTAAGCAAACCTGATATTCTTATGCTTGATGAGCCTACAAGAGGTATTGACGTTGGTGCTAAATATGATATATACAGACTTATTATCGATTTAGCTACTGTTGGAAAAGCTGTAATAGTGGTTAGTTCTGAAATGCCTGAATTACTCGGTATCACTGACAGAATCATGGTTATGAGTAATGGAAGAGTGGCTGGTATTGTTGAAACTAAAAATACTAATCAAGAAGAAATCATGGCATTGTCTGCTAAATATTTATAATTTTAATCAAAAGGAAGGATCATGGATAAAAATAAAATAAACATTAAAACTATTAAATCATTTATATTAAACAATGCTATATTTGCAGCATTACTCGTAATACTTATAGGTATTATCATTAAAGACCCTAGTTTCTTCAAATTAAGTAACTTCTTAAATATATTTGCTCAGGCTTCTACTCGTATGATAATAGCTGTAGGTATTGGAACACTTCTTGTAACTCAAGGTAACGACTTAGGTGCTGGTAGAGCTGTAGGACTTGCTGCTGTTGTAAGTGCTTCACTTTTACAATCTCCTTCTAACCCTACTAGAATGTATCCTGATTTACCTATGCTTCCGGTTATACTCCCTATACTTTTAGTTATGCTTATACTTATGGTATTCGGATTTATAAATGGATTCATTATTTCTAAACTTTATGTAACTCCATTTATTGCCACTTTAGGTATGCAGCTTATACTTTATGGTGTAACTAGTACTTATTTTGACAGACCTCCTTATGGTGCTCAGCCTATTGGAGGACTTGATCCTAGATTTACTAATCTTGCTTTGGGAGGTATAAAAATAGGAAACTATACTATTTCATACCTAATTATATTTGCTATCATAATAACTGCTATAATGTGGGTTATTTGGAATAAAACTAAATTAGGTAAAAATATATTTGCTGTTGGAGGCAACCCTGAAGCTGCTGCTGTTTCTGGTGTAAACATTCCTCTTACTCTTATGATAGTTTATACTATGGCAGGTGCTTTATATGGTATAGCTGGTTCATTAGAGGTTGCTCGTGTTGGTTCTGCTACTAACAACTTAGGTAATGGATATGAACTTGATGCTATTGCTGCCTGCGTTGTAGGAGGAGTTTCTTTCTCTGGCGGTATCGGTTCTATTATAGGTATTGTATCTGGAGTATTAATATTCCAAGTTATTAACTATGGTATGACATTCGTTGGTATTTCACCATATATGCAATACATAATTAAGGGTGCTATCATAATTGCTGCTGTTGCAGTTGATACACAAAAGTATTTGAAAAAAGTATGATATAGGGTTTTATTATGGAATATGATAATAACGATCCTTTTAGGAGAGAATTTAATAAAAAGGAAACTAGAAAAAGAACTTTGAAATCTTGGATATTCTTGGGTTTCATAGTTATGATCTTTTTAATCGCTGAGTTTGTAAGATATATTGCTAGTTTAATATATAGCTAACAATAAGCAATATAACAAAAAAGGCTGTACTCGTTATTAAGTACAGCCTTTATTTTTTCATTTCTTTAATCTTATATTTAATCTTCTATTTCTTCATAGATAAGAGGTTCATCTATAAACCTAGTATATATTATAAGTCTGTTTCCCTCTATTTTAATTGAATATGCTGTTTGAAGTATTGATAAATAATCACCCTCTGCCCTTCTCTTTTCAGCATTATCAGTTTTTCTTGTGGTTTTTATCATATCTATTGATATGCCTTCACCCTCGATTTTACAATTAGCCCAATAATCATTTATAGCAGATTTACCATATATTTTATTATCATCTATACTAATAGTGATATTCATAGCAGTATGCATACTTATAAGACGGTAAACTTTAATCTTTTCTTCAATTATAGGTTCTTCTGCTATTGAAACTGCATTATGAGCACATGATACAAGAAAGAATATGATCAGTATAATATTTGCATATAAAAATCTTTTCAAAGTTAAAATAAAGTAAGCTCCCCTTCTTTACTTCCGCCGCCGCTAAGATCCTCAAATGTATCCATTGAGCCTGAACTATTATCAAATGCTCCTGAAGAATTGCCTTTAAGTACATCTTCAAATATAGGAGAACTGATAAGTCTAGTATAAGCCTGATTGGCATTTTTCTCAAATTGTATATTAGGATTAGCTTTGATTGCATGAGTTAGAAGCAATTTGGCAAAACCATTTCTTCTATATGGATAATTCATATATATATATTTAAGTACACAATCTTTATTTATATAATAATATCCATTGATTCTTCCGTCTATAGTCAAAAGTCCTATATTGGTATTATTGGTGTGAAGAATTTTATTGAAATAAGGTTCAACGAAAACTTCTTCTTTATTATCTTTGATTTTTATATTATGTATAAAATTTTGTAATTCATTTCTGTATATGCTGTTATATTCAATAACTACTACAGAAGGATATTCTTCATGTTCTATGATTACTGGCGGCATAGTATAATCCCCTTAAAATTAAGATATGATATCTCAATTATTAATATCGGCAATAATAAAAAATTATATAATTCTTTATTGACTATTTTTTTATTTATAATATAGTCTATTATATATAAGTATAATAAAAAATATAAATTAATTCTAATGTTTTTTACAAATAAATTTTTTTACCAAAAGCAAAAAGATAATTTTATATCTTTTATAAAAAGAGTTATAGATTTTTTGCCTAGTATATTAATAGGCTTTTTTGTATCTACAATATCTGTTAATTTTTATGGAAAAGAAAATGCTAGTATAGGTCCTATTTGTACATTAATATGCGGACTAAAATCTCAAAGTTTTTCTATTGATAATTTTCCAATATTAGCTTTAAGAGTATTATTACTTGGCATTTTAGCCGCGATAGCAGAATAAAATCTATTTTGTATTATATTATTTAACTTTATAGTACCATTTTATATAGTATATTTTTTTCAGATGATTTTAAACCAAGAAACTATTTTATATATGGTTTTACATACGTTATATTACAATCATATAATATACCTATGTCAAGAATACATATAAGAATAGAAGCTATATTAATAGGATTGTTAATATCATTCATATACCTATCAATCAATAACTTTTTTACAAAACATAAAAAATATAATGATTTTTCATATAGGGGGCTAAAATTAATAAATGATAAACTATTAACTTTATACAATAAAGCATGTCCAATAAATAAAAGTGAAGATATAATTTCTGTTATAAATGAATATGTTTCAGAAATATATATGGATACATTGAAAAGAAATAATACTATGAATAATAGAAATATAAATCATTTTAAATTTATATTAATTTTAGAAGAAATTAATATCTTAATAGAAAGAGAATATGAAAATTTATATAAATTTACTAAAAAAGATTCAGAATATTTTATAATGCTTTCAAAAATTCTAGAAAGAACATCACGTATATTAAAACATGGAATATACAAACATGAAGCTGAATATAATATTATAATTAAAATGATAAATGACTTTAATAGTAATTACTTTTTAAGTAATGAAAGAAGTTATTATGAATGGCTGTATGTTATAATCAAATTACGAAATATATTACATAGTTTGTTTGAAAATAACAAAGATGATTTTGAAATAACCAAATTATTCAATTTTAAATTAATGAATTTAAAAAAAGAATTGAGTATCAATAAATGTCATTTCAGATTTTCTTTGAAGATGGGTATTATAATGTGTATAGCATTTACCGTTAAATATTTTCTTCCAGATCAAATAGCAACTAGAGGTTATTGGCTTCCTATTATCTCATATATGATACTACATCCTTTCTATGAGGAACAAAAAGAAACATTCACAATAAATATATTAGGTAATTTTATTGGAGTATTTATATTTGCAATCTTCTTTAAATATATTCCTAATTATGCAATTATACCAACTATAACAATATGTATTGTATTGACTATGGCTTCTAAGAATCAATTTTTTAAAAAAATATACAGTACAATCTCTGCATTAATATCATAATTTCCATATATGAATAAATTAGTATCCATATCATTGAGAAGTACATTTATGATAACTGCAATATCTATAGTGTGGATATTTGACAATTTTATAATAAAAACAGAAAATTATAAAGGATTGATAGATAAAATAAGCGAACTGATAGAAATAGATACTATATTAATAGAGGAAATGGAAAAAGCTATGAATAATGAAATAGGATCTGAATATTTATATGAAATATTATTAAAAGCCTATATGATAAAAAATAATATTATTGTACATGAAAAAAAACAAACAAGATATAAAGGAACTCCTATAAAAGATTCTTTAATAGAAAATCATAGAGAATTCATCGTAGAATCTGAACAATTAATAAATCTTATAAGAAAATATAATAGACCGGAGGATAAACAAAATATACGTATATTTATTAAAAATATTTCAATAATATTAGAAAATACATCAAAAATATTCAAAAATGAAATTGATGATATTAGTAATGATATACAAAATAATCATTTTAATAAAAAAAGCAACTCATATTTAATTTATAGATTATAGAAATGCTTAAATAGTATAAATGCAATTAATGTATCTATAAAAGATAATATAGATAACCTTAATATAAGATAAATAATTAATAATTCATATTAATCTGTAAAATAAAAAACACAAATACATCATTCATTTCTGTATATGCCCTATTAAATTACAAATGCATAATAATATTCTTTATGTCATACAATTACTGATATCATTATATAATACACTTTAAATTAATATATTATATCTCATATTAATATTAGCAATAATAAAAAATTATATAATTCTTTATTGACTATTTTTTATTTGTAATATAGTCTATAATATATAATTAAGAAGAAAATACAAATTAATTCCAATGTTTTTTACAAATAAAGTTTTTTATCAAAAGCAAAAAGAAATATTAATTGCATTCATAAAAAGAGCTATAGATTTTCTGCCTAGCGTATTGGTAGGGCTTTTTATAATGGTATTATCTACTAGGTTATTTGGAAGAGAAAATGCCACTATAGGTGTAATTTCTATATTTATATGTGCTTTAATGCGTCAAAGTTTTACTATAGAAAGTTTTCCTGCTGTAGCTTTTAGAATACTTTTATTAGGATTTTTAGCAACTATAGCAGAACAAAATCTATTTTTTACTATAACCCTTAACTTTATAGTTCCTTTTTCTATAGTATATTTGCTTTCAGATGATTTTGTACCTAGAAATTATTTTATATACGGATTTGCTTATGTTCTTTTGCAGGCATATAACATACCTATATCAGATATACATTTAAGAATGGAAGCTATATTAACTGCTCTACTTATAGTGTTTATATTTTTAACATTAAATAGATTTTTAACTAGACATAAATTATCTAATAATTTGGCTTGTAAAGGAATAGAAGCTATAAATAAAAAAATATCATCATTATATAATAAAACATGCTCATTAAATAAAAAAGATGATTTATTCCCTATTATTAATGGATATACTACTGCAATATATGTAGATACATTAAAAAGACATAATACTATGAATAATAGAAATATTAATCACTTTCAGCTTGTTTTATTTTTGGAAGAAATAAATTTATTAATAGATAAAGAACATCAGAATATTATTAATTTTACAGATAAAGATGCAGAATATTTTTTTATGCTTTCAAAAATTTTAGATAGAATATCCAATTTGCTAAAAAAAGATATATCAAAACATGAAAAAGAATATAATAGTGTAATGAGTGCTATAAATTATTTCAATGATAATTATTCTCTAAGCAATGAAAAAAGTAATTATGAATGGATATATACTATATCTAAATTGAAAAATATATTACACAATATGTTTGAAAATAAAAAAGATGAGTTTGAAATAACAAGATTATTCAATTTAAAATTCATAAGATTGAAAAAAGAATTTAATATCAATAAATGCCATTTCAGATTCTCGCTAAAAATGGGAATCATAATGTGTATATCATTTACTATAAGATATTTTCTGCCTGATGAAATAGCTATAAGAGGTTACTGGCTTCCTATTCTCTCTTATATAATGCTGTATCCATTTTACGAAGAACAAAAACATAATTTAAAAATAAATGTTTTAGGTAACTTTATAGGAGTATTTATATTTTCAGTTTTCTTCAGATATATACCTTATGATATGATTATTCCTGCTATAGGAGTATGCTTTATATTATCGCTTGCTTCTATTAATGACTTTTTAAAAAAGATATACGGAACAATTTCTGCATTAATATCTTCATTTCCGTATATGCCGAAATTAATGTCAGCTTCATCAAGAGTGGGATTTATAATAATGGCTCTTTCTATTGTTTGGGTATTTGACCATTTTATCATAAGAACTGAAAGTCATAAAGGTATGGTTGATAAAATAAGCGAACTTATAGAAATAGATACTATAATAATAAATCAAATTAGAAAAGCTATAAATAATGAAACTACATCTCAGTATCTATATGAAATACTATTAAAAACATATATGATAAAAAACAACATCATCGTACATGAAAAAAATCAAACAAGATATAAAGGTACTCCTATAACAGACTCATTAATAGAAAGCAATAGAAAATTTATAGTTGAAGCAGAACAATTAATACATCTTATTAAAAAATATAATAGACCGGAAGATAAACAAAATATATTAATCTTCATCGAAAACATATCAAACACATTAGAAAATACAGCTAAATTATTCAAAAATGAAATTAATGATTATAACAGCGAAGAAAAAAAGAGAAACATTATAAAAACAGATTCATATATATTTTACAGATTGGAAAATTGTTTCGACAGTATAAATTCTATAAACAATTCAATAAAAAATAATATAGATAATATATTATAATGATTATATAAATTTATATTCATTAGAGAAATTAAAAGCAACAGAAACAAATATATCATTCATTTTCATATTATTATCGTTTTGCATAGCCTCATATATTATATGATAAGAATTACTGATATGAACTAATTCATTAAAAGTTTCTTTTTTAAAAATCTTATTTGAAAAACCATCTATAAGAGAATCTTCAATATATTTATAGCTTGTAAATTGTGTTTTTAATATATTATAATGATTATTTTCTATATAAACATCTACCCTATCATTAAAAACAACATCTTTAAAAGCATATTCTGCACATATTTCAGGAATAAAATTCATCATTTCTTCTCTTATACTATCATCAGATATTACGTTTTTTATATTCTTGATAAAATCATCATAATTAAAACCGCATTTCTCAAACTCAAGTACATACTCCATAACAAAATATTCAATTTCCTCTTTTGTATAAGGATATTTAATATAAGTACTATCCGACTGCAGTATAAAGAAAAATTGCTTTATAGAAAAGAACTCTCCATTATTATCCCATTTAATAATTTCATTTTGAACGCAGTTTTCTAATGTCTTATTTTGAATATTATTTATTGTACATTCTACTATAATATCATCATTAGGCATTTTAGCAGCATAAGTCTTTATAAAACTTACTCTATTATTAGCAAGTATAAAAGGAACTTCTTTATATATAGAATTCCATAAAAAACTAGAATATCCGTTTTTTTCATCAAAGCCAACATAATCATTATAAAAATCTTCTTTATTATTTATACTATTTTCTATATTTCCAAGACCTAATATAGGACTTTCGCATACAGTGAAAAGCTTTTTATTTCCTAGTATTGAAGTTTCTATTTCATGATGATGTATACCTGAAAGAAAATCCAATATGCCATGCAAAGCACAATATACAAAATTATCAGATGAAAGTTCTATAGCCTTATATTCATCTGAAGCTATACTTGATGAAGATTCAAAAAATACATTATCAAAAAGAGGTGCTTTTACATAGAAATATACTGTGCATAATATACTTTTTTTCTTTTCAAGCTGAATTATTTTAGGTTCTATAGTAATATCATAGCTTAAAAATCTAATGCAGTCATTTTCTATTTCATTATTATGATTTATAGTAGTATGAAGTCTATTTAATAGTATATCTTTATAATTATCCATTTAGCACCATTTCTAATATTTCATTAATAGACAATGGGCTAAAATTATGAATATCACATGCTGCATTAAATGCTAAACGATGATACTTTCTATCTTTATGCCAGTGTCCATGTATAAGCATAGTATTATTATAATAGCCTTCCCATTCTAATATAGGATAATGAAATAAAACTATTTTTTTTATAATGCTACTATAATTTTTAATATCCAAAATATGATAATCTTTGATAAATTTAAATAATTTTCTATCAAATTTATCATTATCTAAAAATTTATCATTATTCCCTTTTATAAGGTATTTATTTCCATTTAATGATTTTAATAATTCAGTAGTTTTGAAATATCCTTTATCATTAGAAAAATCACCTACTATATATACATCATCTTCTTTATTTATTTTCTCATTCCAATTATTTATTAAACAATTATGCATAGAATTATAATCATTAAATGAATTCTTCCTACTTCCTGGCATATAAAAAAAATGAGTATCAGAAGTAAAATATATCATTATTAATTATCAGCTACACCTAATGAAAAGTATTTAATACCTCTTTCTTTCATTCTTTTTTTATCATATTGATTTCTTCCATCAAATATAACAGGCTCTTTTAATAACTCTTTTATTTTATCAAAACTAGGTCTTCTAAACTCATTCCATTCTGTAACTAAAATCAAAGCATCAGCATTTTTCAAAGCATCATAAGAGTTTTCAGCATAATATATTTTATCACCAAATATATACTTGGCATTATCAAAAGCTTTAGGATCATAGGCCATAATTTTAGCACCAGCCTCCAAAAGCATATTTATAATAGTGATGGCAGGAGCTTCTCTCATATCATTAGTTCTAGGCTTGAATGCTAATCCCCATAATGCGAAAGTTTTATCCTTGATATCATTATTATAATATTTTAATATCTTTTCAACAAAAATTTTTCTTTGATTCACATTAACTTGATGAGTAGCTTTAAGTAAATCAGAATCTATACCATAATCAGATGCAGTTTTTATCAAAGCCTGTACATCTTTTGGAAAACAGCTTCCGCCATATCCTAAACCATGAAATAAAAATTGATTTCCTATTCTCCTATCACTAGACATACCGATTCTTACTAAATCAGCATTAGCACCTACTTTTTCACATATATTAGCAATTTCATTAGCAAAAGATATTTTAGTAGCAAGAAAAGCATTAGCGGCATATTTAGTCATTTCGGCAGAACGTACATCCATTATAATTATAGGATTTCCTGTTCTAGTAAAAGGATTATAAATATCTCTCATTATATCTATAGCTTTTTCAGAGTTGGAGCCTATAACTACCCTATCAGGCTTTAAAAAGTCATCAACAGCGGCACCTTGTTTTAAAAACTCAGGATTTGAAACTACATCAAATTCACCGCTATAATGTTTTTTTATTTCGTCTTCTACTAATTTATGTGTGCCTACAGGTACAGTTGATTTATCTACTATAACCTTATATCCATTCATAGCTTTTCCAATATCATTTGCCACAGAAAGCACAAAACTCAAATCACAGCTTCCATCATCTCCAGAAGGCGTACCAACGGCAATAAAGCAAGCTATAGACTGCTTCACAGCATAATCTAAATCATCTGTAAATTCCAATCTTCCTTCAGAAACATTAGCAACTATAAGTTCTTCCAAACCTGGTTCATATAATGGGGTAATACCATTTTTAAGTTTTTTTAATTTTTCTTCATCATTATCAACACATATAACATAATTACCCATTTCTGCTAAACAAGCACCTGTAATAAGTCCTACATAACCTGTACCTATTATACATATTTTCATCTTCCAACTCCTTTAAAATAAAAAAGTAGACATTTAACTGTTTTTATCATATAATAAAATAGAATATTTTCAAGTAAAATATTATTTGCTATAGATATTTTTAGGTTTTTACGATAATATATAATAAGATTTTCAATTTTATGGGGCGTATAAATGGATGATTATATAAAAAGTCTGCTTAAAGATTTCTTTGAAGAAGCATTTGAAATGCTGGATAGACTTGAACAAAATATTCTTATTTTGGATAATGAAAGAAACAATGTTGATGCAATACAGGAAATATTTAGGGCCGTTCATACTTTAAAAGGAAGTGCCGGTGCTGTAGAACTAGTTGAAACACAAAAATATGCCCATAGATTTGAGGACTTATTAGATTTAATAAGAAATAATAAAATAGAAGTAGATGATGCTACTATAGATGTACTTTTAAAAGGTATAGATATATTAAAAGACCTTATTAATACTGCAAGCGAAGAAAGCGAATATTCCGGAGATATAGAAGCTGAAATCAAAAAATTAGAAGATTTCAAAAATATGAAATTAGGACAAGGTCCTGCCCCATCTTCTGGAGATGATGCTGCTCCGTCTGGAAATGCTCCTGTTGCCGCTGCCCCTGAAGCTGAAAAAAAGATAAATAAATATGAACTTCTTCCAAATGACAGTGATTTATTAGGAATAATAAGGGATAATGTAGAAGAAAATGTTAAAACAAAATTAGTTCATGTAAGTTTCGATCCTGAAAGCCCTATGAGAACTGTAGGCGGGGTTCAAGTATTCGTTGCATTAAAAGATGTAGGCGAAATAATGGGAAGCATACCTCCTCTTGAAGCTTTGGAAGGCGATGAGTTTTATGAACATGTAACTTATATACTAGCAGCTATTAAAGAAGATCAAACAATAATAGATGCTATTACTTTACCAGATGTTACTAAAGAAATATCAATAGAAGAAATAATACTTGAAGAATATGAGAAATTCCTTCAAGAGAAAAAACAGAAGGAAGAAGCCCAAAAAGCAAAAGAAGCTTCTGCTCCTTCAGGTGCCGCTAAAAAACCTGATGCTGGTAAAGGCGGTAAAGATCATAAAGTAGAAAGACAAAGCTCATTCTTAAGGGTAGAAAGTGACAGAATTGATGCTATGATGAACCAAGTTGGAGAGCTTGTAACAAATAAAAGTTCTTATGTACAGTATGACGATGATCTTACTTCATATCAAAAAATTATAGGTACTGGTATAAATGAAGTAAAAAGATATTATAGAGATAGTATTGTTCAGATACTTAGAAAATTTGAAGAGCATTTACAGAAAAAAGAAGCTAAAGAAATCAGAAATACATATATTGACGGATTCAATAATAAATTAAATGAATTTGTAAAAATGGAAGAAGAGTTTAAAAATACTTTAGACAGGTTTAGAAACTCTTATCAGCTTCTTACAAGGGTAACAAATGAACTCCAAGAAACTGTAATGAAAATCAGGATGCTCCCTATAGCTCAAACTTTCAACAGATTCCCACGTCTTATAAGAGATTTATCAAGAGATTTAGGTAAAGAAGTAAAATTAGAAATGTACGGAGAGGAAACTGAATTAGATAAATCCGTTATTGAAGTATTAGTTGACCCATTAGTACACATCATAAGAAATGCTATGGACCATGGTATAGAACTTCCTGAAGATAGAGAAAAAGCTGGAAAGCCTAGAACAGGTACTGTTGTTTTGAGTGCTTCGCATGAAGGTAACTTGATCATCATAAAAATATCTGATGATGGTAAAGGAATGATACCTCAGAAAATATTTGAAAGTGCCGTTAAAAAAGGACTTGTATCTGCTGATGCTAAACTTTCAGAAAGACAAATGCTTGAATATATATTTGCTCCTGGTTTCTCTACTGCTGCTAAAATTACCAATGTATCCGGAAGGGGTGTTGGTATGGACGTTGTTAAGAAAAGTTTGGAGAAAATCAATGGTACTGTAGGTATAGAAACAGAATGGGGAAAAGGTTCTACTTTCTTCCTAAGAATCCCTCTTACTGTTGCAATTATTCAGGCTCTTATAGTTGATGCTGAAAAAGAATATTATGCGGTTCCTATTAACAGTATATTAGAAACTGTAAAAATAGATGTTAAAGATATTCAGGAATTGGAAGGAATAGAAGTTATTAAAGTTAGAGATGATGTTATCAACGTATTAAGTATTAAAGAATTATTCAGACTTCCTTCAAGATACAATAATATAAAATCTTACTATGCTGTTATACTTTCTTCTGAAGGTAAAAAGGTAGCATTACTTGTAAATAACTTAATAGGTGAACAAGATATAGTTATTAAAACTCTTAAAGATAATATTACAAAATCAGAAGGTTTGGCTGGTGCTACTGTTTTGGGAGATGGTACTGTAAGCTTCATTTTAGATATACAAACAATAGTAAGTCTTGGTACTAAGAGAATCATTGAAAGAGGAAAGGTTAATAATAATCAAGGTAATAAAAACGATTTGAGAAGCTTTATTGAAAGATTAAAAAATAATGAAATACCTGAAATACAGCAATAAATTTGCTTGAAATATAATAGACTTATTTAAAAACTAATAATTTTTTAAGCAGTTTTTAAATAAGTCCATTTTTATATAAATGATATTCATTTAATAATATTATATATATCATTTACTTTTACTATATTTTCTTTATTTTCTATATCATAAACATCAGTTGCAACTAATAATGTACGAAGATAAGGTATTTTTACAATATCAGTATCTCTGTCTCCTATCATAAAAGAATTAAATAAATCTATATTATATTTCTTTGAAGCAAGCAAATGCATCCCGCATTCAGGTTTTCTTAGCATAGAAACTATATTATAAGGTTCTACATGACCTTTAATATGATAAGGACAATAATAAAAATCATCTATAATCGCACCTTTATTTTTATATTCATCGTATATATATCTATGAACATTATTCACATCTTCATTAGTATAATAATTGTATGATACTCCTGCCTGATTTGTTGTTACTATTGTGATATATCCTTTATCATTTGCATGTTTAACTATATCAATAAAATCTGAATTTATTTTTACTCTGTCGGTAGTTCCTATATATCCAACATCTTCAATTAAAACACCGTCTCTATCTAAAAATAAAGCCTTATTAATTTTTTTAGTATTATCTATAAAATATGAAGGTATACCATACAATATATTTTTATTGAATGCTTCATTTATCAATTTATTTATATGATCTTTATTATCATCAATTTCTGATTTATTATACAATTTTCCATTATGAACTAATAAATTATTATTGAATGAATATCCTGATAAAATATTTGTTATATCATTTTTTATTACTTTATAACTTTTATCTATAGTATATAATTTACAATTCTCTGATGATGTATTATCCATATTAAAATCTAATGCCATTAATACAGAATCTTTCTCCAACTTTTTATAAAACTCATAAAAATAATTTTCTATATTATTATACATATTTCAAATCCTAATATTTTTGATATGATTTATAATTATTCAAGTTTAATATAAAAAAAGAGTTTTTTCAATAAAAAGGATTGTATTATTTACATTGATTTTTTTTGTTTATGATATATATTATTAGTCAAATTAGGGAGTTTATGAAATGAATAATAATTTAACTACTCAAAATAATACAAAGAAGAAAAATTATTTAAAAACATTACAATATATATTAATAGCAGCAATATCAACTATTCCTACATGTATTTATATAATTACATTAAAAAATATAGATGAAAACTATATACTTCCAATATTTTTAAATATACATTTCTTTATTAGTTTTTATATATTTTGTTTTACTATAGTTTTTCATTTAAATAATTTAAATAAAAAACTTATTTTAATTACATTCTTATCATTTTTATTTATATCTTTGATTGCAAGTTTTTCTAATATATTTTTTAATTATGTTTATATGCCTCCTTTCGATACTCCAGACTTTCAAATATTAGCAAATAGAATTATATTTTTTAATATTATCTTTTTCGTAATAATGATGCTTTCATACAATTCATTTAATGTAATGGATACTGATTCTATATCTGACTTTTTTACTTCATTCGGAGATACTTTTACCTGGTTTTTAATACTTAATACAGGAAGCAGTACAATTTTGGCTATATTATTTTACGGACTTTTTATTGTTGGATTTTCTATAGCAGCATTATTTTCATCATCAACAGATATTGGATTTACAATAGCAAAAATTGTTATATGTCTTATAATATTTTTGTATGGATTCGTACCGTTTATAGCATATAAAATATATAATAATACTAAATCTATAATATCAATGTATATTTCAAGATTCATTTTAGTGATTAATCTATTCACTATATTTATAATGATGTTTCTTATACTTCCTTATGAATCAAGACCATATGATAATAGATTTGTATACATATTATATAATATAATTCTATCATTAACTATAATTAATTTAATGTTTACAAGAATGGAAAAAAAATCGAATATATTTATAAAAGCAATGTATCTTATAGTTCCAATATTTGCATTACTTTTCGATATATTAACTATCACAGCAACTATATATAGAATAGTAAATTACGGACTCACCCCGAATAAATTAACATTAATCATTTTGAATATAATATTTTTCATACATTTAATATTGATTTCTATAAATACTATTAAATCTTTTATAAGTTCATTTCAAAACAGAGAGGATAATAATACATTAAATATAGTTATAGATAATAAACCTATAATGTTTGTATATGTATATTTGGTATTTTCTGTATTTGTATGTTTTGTTATGCCAATAATGTATATAAATTAAATATGTAAATAATTTCCGAATATATTTTTAGCATTAACTTTATTATAGGAGTCTCCCCCTCTCCAATTCATTAGCTTTTCTGATAATTCTGTATATCTATAGTCTCTTTCTTCTTTGGCTTCTAAAATATCTAAATATGCAAGTATTTCCAAAAGAATAATTCTTTCAGCTTTTGATGATTTCAATATATCCTTTAATATATTTTGCATTTTATTTGCAGAATCATTTTTTATATTATAAGAATCTATTCTTTCTAATATAGCATTAAAAATATTTATATCTTCTTTTGTAGGATTGAACTCAAAATCAATTTTACTAAACTCTCTTAAATCAAAATAAATATAAGATAATTGTTCAAGTCTCACTCCGCCCCATTTATACTTCTCAAAATTATAAACATTCTGATATTCTAAATGAAAATCATCTATCATAATATTGTATTTATTATAAAATTCTTTTTCTATATTTTCAGTGTTTGAAAAATCATAAGACATCATTTTTTTAGATAAATAATAACTAGATATGAAACTTCTTAAATGAATAGCCCTAGATGATAAACTGCATAAAAAGGCTTTGACTGTATTATTAAAATCAATTTCTTTTATTAGAATATATATATTTTTTATAAGATCATCATATTTAATAATTTCTTTTGAAAAGTCAAACATCAAGCCTTTTTCTTTTGCATATAAAAAATCTTCTTCATTTATATGCATTTTACTATCATCTATCCAGCCGTTTTTCCAGAAATAATTGAATAATATTTTTTTAGCTTTTTTATCAACTTCAATAGAATGCATAACTCTTATTTGTATTTACCTCATATAAAGCTAGTTAAAAGTATTATCTTTATCTTGTATATTACTAAGAAGTTTTTGTATTATAAAAACTAAAGTTTCTTTTTCCTCATCGGACATATTGGAAAACATAACTTCATTATTTTTTCTTATGTCTTCAAATACAATTTCTTTCAATTTTTTACTTTTTTGAGTAAGATAAATTTCCTTATACCTTTTATCTTCCAAGCTTACTTTTCTTTTTATAAACCCCTTTTTTTCGAGACGATATAAAGTACCTGCTATTGTAGGATTGCTTAAACCCAAAAAATTTTCTATATCTCTTTGATTTATAACTTTTTCTTCATTATGATAAAGAAACATCAGTATATCCATCTGTGAAGATGTAAGTTTATGCTTATCTAAAAATCTATTAAATCTATTATCTAAAGTTGTATGCAGTTCTTTAATTAATTTTCCTATAAAAATGTCTTCCATAATAAATTCTTCCTCAGCAATTCAATTTCCACATATACTATATGATATACATTTTTTATCATAAATCAATATTTATTTTTCTAAATAAGAATATGAAAATTTATACTGAGCAAAAGGTATATAAAATACATCTTTCAAATTCGGACTTTTTAATACAGCAGGCTCAAAATATGCTATAGGTATTATAACTGCCTCATCCTCTATCAATATTTTTTCAGCTTTATGCAATTCCCTCATTCTAATATTCTGATCTATAGTTTTTGAAGCTGCAATTATAGCATCATCAAATGCTTTATTAGTAAATAGAGAGTGATTTTTATATGAATAGCTTACAAACATACCTAAAAAAGTAGTAGGGTCATTATAACTTCCTGTCCAGCTTGCTGCAGCCATAGTATAATTTCTTTCTGTCCTAAATGCATGTATAAATGGAGCAAATTCCATTTGAGTAAGTTTAACATCTATTCCAAGATTAACTTTCCACATATTCTGAACAGCTTCAAACATAGGTATATCATTGCTGAAAGTAAGGAAAAATTCTAATACAGGAAAACCTTCGCCATTAGGATAACCTGCTTCAGCCATTAATCTCTGAGCTTCTTCTACATTCTTTTTATAATCTTCTTTATTAGTGCTTATATATTCACCAGCATTATCCCTGAAATATCCTTCAACATCTGTAACACCCCAAGGAACTAATGATCCTGCAGGCTTACCAGACTTTAAAACATTTTCAACTATATAGTTTCTATCTATTGCAAGAGATAATGCTTTTCTTACCCTTTTATCTTTTAAAGTTTCATTAGTTGTATTCAAAGCATAATACTGAGTACCTATTCTTGTTGCAATATCAATATATCCTTCCTCTTTCAAAGTATCTATATCCTGATAAGGAAATTGATCTGAAAAATGTAAAGAACCTTCTTTGACTCCAGCAACTGCAGAATTAGGATTATCCATAAGAACAAATTTAATTTTTTCAGCAACTATAGTATCAGCTGCCCAATAATTAGTATTTTTTACAACTGTAATACTTTGATCAGGTTTTCTTTCATACAAAGCAAAAGCTCCATTACCTATACAAGTTTTAGGGTTTCTAGTCCAATTATCAGGATCTTTTTCAACCATATCCTTTCTTACTGGTGAAAATACAGGTAAGTTAACAAGCTCCAAAAAATAAGCTGTAGGATATTCTAATTTCACTTCTAAAGTATAATCATCTATAGCTTTTATGCCAAATTCATCAACAGGCATATATCCGCCATTAACATTAGAGAAATTAAGTATAGGCTCAAATAAATAACTAGGCTCGCTTGCAGTATCAGGATCAACTACCCTTTTCCAAGAGTATTCAAAATCATGAGCAGTTAAAGGCTTTCCGTCAGACCATTTTCCATTAGTTCTTAAATGAAATATATATGTAAGTCCGTCTTCAGATATATCCCAACTCTCTGCAGCTCCAGGCTGAATAGCAATATCTTTATACTTAGTAGTTAAACATTCAAATAAATGAGTTACATAAGTAGAGCCTTGCAATGTTATATTCAAAGCAGGGTCTATAGTTTTAGGTTCAGCACCTAAATTTACATATACCGCATTATCTTCAATATTAGACTTATTTGAGCATGAAAATATAAAAACAGAAATAATAAAAACTAAATAAAAATACTTTTTCATTGTACCTAACCTTAGTATGTTATTTATTTATTGGAATTATATTTCATAATAAAGTATTGTCAAGAAAAAATATTTCAATAAACAAAAATTAATTCAATTTATTTCTATACAAATTAAACAATTCATTTGTATAAATTAATACCGAATTACTATCAAATACAAATTGTCCACTATTATCATCAAAATTTTGTCTATTAGCAGTACTATACCAATAATATAATGTTAAAGCTCTATCAGGTTCTTTTTCTTTAGCTCTATCATCATCATTATATCTATAAAGTGCTGAATTAGTGTTTTCTGTTATTAAATATTCTATTTTATAATTAGAAACAGATGAAGAGTTTTCTTTCTCTGTTAAAAATAAATTTTGAGCATAATTAAATATATCCCTTGAATATAACTTATATGGTTCTCCATTAGCATCTTTAGCCATATTTTTTACAGCATCATAAGTAAGTCTTTGTTTTTTACCAACTAAAGAATATTTATAAGTCTGTTTATAATAATGCCAAGGAACAGCAAATATATGAATAAACATAAATATTATTAAAAACATAAATAATTTATTTTTTTCATAATATAAATAATTTGTAAATAGTAAAATAGTAAAGAAAGATAATGCAAACATTGAAAAATGATAAACATATCCTCCTCCTTTACCTTTTAAAATCATAGGACAAAGTATAGCAACAGGTATATACAAAAAATAAAAGAATAATACTTCTTTTAATATTGTATCATTTTTAAATCTTTTACATTTAAATAAATCTTTCTTACATAAAAACATAATAGAATATATAAAAGAAGCAATTACTATAACATGAGAAATTATTATTGTAATTATCACTATAGGACTAAATATACCCCAATAAGTTAATGCTGTTTTTACATCAAATTTATTTAATGTAAAAGTAGGAAATATTATTTGGGCATATATTTGAGGGAAACGTTTATAAAATGGAACGGTATAACTTTTTGATAAATTAATCATTTTCAAAGAATTATTAAATCCATTTTGAATTTCCACTATTAGATATGGTAAATATAATAAAAATGATATAAATACTCCTAAAGCTAAATATTTTAAATATTTTTTAGAGTAATCTCTTTTAATGATTAAATAAACTAAAAGCGTAGGAACAATACCATAATATACAGCAAAATGAAATTGTCCCATAATAGCTAAAATCGGAAATAAAAGTGCAGCAAAAACTTTTGAATATTTTTCATCTCTCAAATACTATACAAAAAATATACAAAATAGAAATGAAAACATAACAACAGGATTAGGATTAGTAAAAGAAGTAGTAGCCTCAAATAAAATGCAGCTTACAGCTATAAAAGAAGTCATAATAGCAGCAGATACTATTCCAAATCTAAAATAAATCCAAACTAGAAATATAAATAAAACTAATAAATACAAACTAACATCAATAATTCTAGCTGTATAATAATTTTCTCCGCCTAAATTAAATAATAATAAAAATTTTGAATAAAATCCTGCTCCTGGAACTCTCGCTATATCATCACTAACTAAAAGTCCGTTCGTAACTAGTCTTGCTCCTGTATGAGGTATATATTTTTCATCATAAGCTTTTCTCATATCATAAAAATGCTGTTCATTATCTGTAGATAAAAAAGAATTTCTTTGAAAGTAAAAATTAGAAATTACACTTATAATAATAGCACATATAATTAATATTAATAAAACATAATTAATCTTTTTTTCCATAATTCATTCCTAATCCATAATTTACAAATATTTATTTGAAATGTTCTAAATTTAATAATTCATTAGTATCATGATTAAATTTATAAACTAATATATATTTATTTGTATAAATTGTTTTAGAATTAGTAGCTAAATAATTTATATATTTAGGATAAGCTGGATCATCTGAATTTTTTAACTTTATAAAATCAATAAGTACATATAAATTTGTACCATTATTACAATTCAATGTGTATTCAGGAAAATAAATCTTTGATATATCACAATATGTACTAGTTCTTTCCCCATATATAGAAATTAAATTTACATCTATGCCCTTAGAATCATCATAAATAGATTTAATTATATTTTTTATATTAGCAACATTCATTGGCTCTTCATAATTTTTTATATAGAAACTTAATTGAAGTACATTAGCCAAAATATTTAACATAAAAATTATAAAAAATATTAAACGTATTTTATTTTTTGATTCTAATAGTTTTATTTTTTGTACTAAAAATAATATAATAGGAACATAGAACATAATAAAAAAAGAAAAAAAGTAGTGGAAAGCTCCAACTTTTGAAACAAATACAATATTAAAAAATATTGTTACTGGAATATATATCAAAATAATAAATATCATCTCAATAAGAGTATTTTCATTAGGTGAATTTTTATCATATTTTTTAGAAAAGAAAATATAAATACTTCTTATAAAGCAGAAAGCTGAAAATAGTATAGTCAAAAATAAGAATGTTATAATAAATGGAGAATAAGGAATACTTTTCCAGAAATTCACTATACCTTCCATATTGCTAGAATGGTATATTGACATTTCATTTGTAGTTAACAAAATAATTGAATGAATTTGCGGAAAAGGAAAAGATGAAAAACCAGATTTAGTAGAAAAAATCATTTTCATATTAAAAAAATCATTTTGTAATTCATTTACTAAATATGGAACATATTCTAAAAAAGATAAAAATACACCTATTACCCAAAATATAAAATATTTTTTAGTACGTTTAAATCTAATTATTAGATAAACAATAATAGTAGGTACTATAGAAAAAAAAGTAAAGAAATGAAACTGAGCAATAATTGCTACTATTGGAAATATAATAACTGCTGAGAATTTAACAATATTTTCATTTTTACTATTTATATATTCGTATAAAAAAATGAATAATAAAAAGCTAAAAATCAAAGCCGAATTTGGATTCCAAAAATCAGTTGATGACATTATAAAATAAGGATTAATTAATAATAATGCCCCTAAAAAAGATGTAATTGTCAATCCGTATTTCTTATAAAACCAAAACAAAAATACAAATAATATTAAAAGACTGAATATTAAATTAATTATTTTAGCACCTAATAAACTTTCTGAAGCCAATTTATAAAATAATATATAAAATACATAATAAGCTCCTCCCGGAACTCTTCCTGTCTCAAACTCATTATCTATAGTATGACTATTTGTAAATCTGGCACTTGTAACAGGAAATTTTTTACTTTCATACCATCTTTTCATATCATAGTAATGCTGTTCCTGATCTGTCCTTACAAATCTTCTTGGAACTATATATATATCTAAAGCTATGTTAACAATAAAAGAAGTTACTAATAAAATAGAGCATAATATTATATTTATATTCAATGATTTCATTTTTACTCCAAATTATAAATTATTTTTCATAATTGAATTTTTGCCAATTAGTCTTTTCAAATATATTATCTTTTACAATATAGTAAGAATCGAAATTAAAACTTCTCATTTGCTTATCTTCCAATCTCCAACTGACATTATCAACTAAAAAAGCTCCATGATTTTTATAATCATTTGTAATAATTTTACCAGTATAAGGATTTACTCTATTAGTCAAATGTCTGCTGGCAAGATATGCAGTTTCAGCTGTTGTCATAAATTCTCCGCTTCTTTTTAATTTCCCTCTAGAATTAAAATCTTTCATCAATAACAATGCCCAATATCCATTATATTGTTCCATACCTAAATCAATCATTAAAGAAGGAGTGTAAAAATATGAGTGATCAGAAACTATTATTATTTTTGTATTATCATAAGCATTAATACTTTTTAAAAAATCACAAAATTTTATTACTTGTTTTATTGAAGCGACATTAACATAATAAGACCTAGTATTAAACTCTGTTACAAAAAAATCTAAATCTTCTTTAGGTATCTCCATATTATCAAAATGAGGTTCAAAATCACTATTTATATTATAAGGTTCATGTGTTGCTGCGTTATAGAAAAAGTTAAAATAGTTACCATTAGAATTAATGGTAGTTAAATTACTTAAAGATGTCAAAAAAGAGTATTCTTTTATACTTGTGTTAAAACTTTTAGTATATTGACTTGAATCAAATAAAAGCCAATTTTTTTTATAGAAAGAATTTCTGCTGTATATAGGAAGCATTCTAAAAATAGAAAATCTAAAATTTTTAGACATCTTAGTACTCATAATTTCTTCTTCACTATTATTAATAGTGATTTTTGTTTCTCTGTTCATATTTTCTTTATCTATCAATGTATCAATATAATCTTGAACAAGAGAAAAATCAGCCTTATAAGCATTAATATTAGTGTGCTTAGCAAATAAGGATAAATCTGTAACCTGAGAAAAATTAGCATATATTGGTTCAAACATTACAGAAGTATATCCATTATTATAAAATAATTGAGGAAGCATAAGCAATGCTTCATTATGTTTTTCTACAAGTACATAATTATTTGTTGTAAGTTCATAAGGCGTATATTCATAACCTCCATATAAACTTTGTATGCTAGATACAGTATAATCATAAAAAGATACATTATTAGTATACCATAAAAAACCATCCATTTGTTCTTCAAGTTCCGGAAATCTATCAAATGCAATAGTATAATATTGAGGTGCTGCTCTATCAAAAATCATTATAAATACATTAGTTCCGGTAGTTGATATATTAAATACTTTATTATTGTACACTTTTGTGCCGGAAGAAGCATTAATATTTTTCAAAATTTCTTGCTCACGATTAATTATAAATAAATTTGAAACAGATAATATTACAAGTACAATTATAAACAATAAATTAATATTAATCAGAAATATTTCTTTTCTCTTTTTCAATATAAAATAAATTATTAATATTAATAATAAACTTATAATTACACTAATAATAGTTTGTAAAGAAGAAGCTACAAGTAAATATTCCAATTCAAATTTAAAATCAGTATTTATATTTCCGTAATTACCAACCATTAAAAATGTATTTATTATAGAATAAAAAGATATAAAACTATATAAGTATATCAATAAATTTTTTATTTTATCAGAAAATAAAAAATAAATACCAATAGGATAAATTACAAAAAATCCTATAAACTTTGAAAAATTACTTCCAATTAATAAAAATGGCAAATCAAATTCCTGACCTGAACTTCCAATCAAAGCTGAAGGTATAAATAATCCTGCTAAAATAGCTAAAGAAATAATGGAAAATATGAATAATAAAAATTTATTTTTTGTAATAATTATATCTTTTGACTTTTTTATATAAAAATAAACAGCCATACATAAAGTTAATATAATCCATATAGAAAGCATATCATAATATGATTTTACATACAACACAAAATTATTTAAGAAATCATATTTCTTAGCCAATTTTATTATATTAGATCTAAATAAAAATAAAAATGTAATAAAAATGAAACATACAAAATAGGCATAATATAAAATTCTAAATCCTTTTCCTATATATTTTACTAATACACCATTTTTAGTTTCAAGTATTATATTTTTTACAAAAGAAAATATACAATTCACAGTCCAATAAATAAGTAAAGCTGATGGAGAATTATATAATACAAACAAAAATATTAAACTAATAGCGTATAAAGGAATCTGCTCCTTTAGTGTTAATTTTTTAGCATATACAAGACCTGAAAGCAAACTAAATAAAGTCATTATAAAAGGAAGTATATTTATGCTGTAATTTCCTAGTTTTAAAAGAGCATCTGGTTTTGACAAATCATTAATAAACCAAAATTTTTCTAATTCTAAACCGGGTATATTGCTGATAAAATTATAAGCAGCTATAAAAAAAGGAATTTGTATCAATAATCCTAATGTGCCTCTGAAAGCGTATATAGTTTTATAACCATTTATACGATAACAAGCCCTTATAAGTAAGAATCTTTGATCTCCCTTATAAACAGACTTAATATTGTCTATCATAGGCTTCATTTTATTTTGTATATCCCTTTCTCTTTTCTGCCATTTTTCTGCTATATTATAAAGAGGCAAAGAAATAATATTAACAAATATACTCAGTAATATAATACTAACTGTATTAGAGCTTTCAGTATGTACTTTTAATATATAAAATATAATTTCTATAAAAAATTGAATCGGATATATAAAAATGTTGTAAAAAATATTCATACGTTTCCTTTTTGATATATCAAACTAAATGGCAAGCACAATAATGTCCGTTTTCAACCTCTCTAAATTCTGGAACTTTCTCTGCACAAACAGCTTCGGCTTTAGGACATCTAGTTCTAAATTTACATCCTGAAGGAGGATTTATTGGAGAAGGTATCTCACCTGAAAGTATTATTCTCTGCTTAGTCTTTGCAATTGAAGGCTCTGATATTGGTATTGCTGAAATCAAAGATTGAGTATAAGGGTGAAGTGATTTTGTGTATAATGATTCACTATCAGTAAGTTCAACAATATTGCCCAAATACATAACACCTATTCTTTTTGATATCTGACGAACAACTGCTAAATCATGTGCTATGAATAAATAAGTAAGTCCCATATCATGCTGCATATCATAAAGCATATTGATAATTTGAGCCTGAATGGATACATCTAATGCAGATACCGGCTCATCGCATACTATAAACTCCGGATTAACTGCCAAAGCTCTGGCTATACCGATACGCTGTCTTTGTCCGCCTGAAAATTCATGAGGATATCTCTGTGCCTGTTCAGCATTAAGTCCTACAAGTTTAAGAAGATTTATTATTTTTTCTCTTCTCTCATCTTTTGTAGAATAAAGTTTATGAACATCTAATGCCTCGCCTATTATATCTTCTACTGTCATACGCGGATTAAGTGATGCATAAGGGTCTTGGAAAATTATCTGCATTTTCTTAGCATAATTTCTATAATTTTCTTTATTAACTTCTTCTCCATTAAAAAATATTTTTCCGCTGGTAGGTTTATACAAATGAAGCAAAGTTCTTCCTAATGTAGTTTTACCGCTTCCGGATTCTCCAACAAGCCCGAAAGTTTCTCCTTTATTTATAGTAAAACTTACTCCGTCAACAGCTTTAACAGTCTGTATATTTCTTCCGAAGAATCCGCCTTTTATCTTAAAATGTTGTTTCAAATCTTGTATTTCTATTAAAGGTGCCATAAAAACTCTCTTTATACAACGCTATTTTTTATTTCTTCTTATTAATTAAGTAAAGTATTAAAATTAATTAGGCATTTGATGAAGCCAGCAAGCTGAAAAATGCCCTTTCTCAAATTCTGTTATAGGCGGCTTATTATCAATACATACCTTCATACATTCTTCGCATCTTGTACTGAAAGGACATCCTGCTTTCATATTAAGCAAGTCTATTGGTGTTCCTTCTATAGGAATGAGTCTGTCCTGCTTTATATCAATACGAGGAAGTGATTTCAAAAGACCTAAAGTATAAGGATGTTTAGGACGTTCAAATATATCGAATACTGTTCCTCTCTCAACAATACCGCCGCCGTACATAACTATAATATCATCAGCCATATCGGCTACTATACCGAAGTCATGCGTAATAAGTATAACAGCCATATTTATTTTTTTCTGTATATCTTTTATAAGCTCAAGTATCTGTGC
The DNA here is from genome assembly GCF_944393015.1 of uncultured Brachyspira sp. Taxonomy (GTDB): domain Bacteria; phylum Spirochaetota; class Brachyspiria; order Brachyspirales; family Brachyspiraceae; genus Brachyspira. The sequence continues at coordinate 92,142 of NZ_CALXYQ010000003.1, read as the reverse complement.
CTGTATAGTAACATCTAATGCAGTTGTAGGCTCATCGGCTATAAGTATTTTAGGATCTCCTGCAAGTGCCATAGCTATCATTATACGCTGACGCATACCGCCTGAAAGTTCATGCGGATACTGTTTTATTCTTCTTCTAGGTTCATTAATACCCACTAAAGTTAAAAGCTCAACTATTCTCTCTATAGCATCTGTTTTGCTTATTTTTTGATGCGTAGTCAATGCTTCCATTAACTGATTGCCTATTGTGTATACAGGATTAAGACAAGTCATAGGGTCTTGGAATATCATTGATATTGAATCGCCTCTGATTTTCTTTTTCTCATGCTCTGAAAGTTTAATTAAATCAGTGCCTTCAAAAAGTATTTCTCCATTCATAATCTTTCCGGGTTCTTCAATGAGTCCCATAATAGAGTATGCTGATACACTTTTACCGCTTCCGGATTCTCCTACTATACCCAATACTTTTGATTTATCTAATTTATACGATATATTATTAACTGCTTTAACTTCTCCAAGAGGAGTAAAGAAAGATACGCTTAAATTTTTTACTTCTAACAAATGACCATTTTCCATATTCAATCCTTATTATTGCTAATAAAAATTGTTCGCTAATAGTGTCCGACAAGTAAACTTATCGGACGCTCACAATTTTCATAATGTTATTGCTAATAAAAATTGTTCGCCTGCTCTGCATGCCTTCGGCAATAGGGTACGACAAGTAAACTTATAGAACCCTCTCAATTTTTATAATGTTATTGCTAATAAAAATTGTTCGCCTGCTTGCATGCCTTCGGCAATAGTGTCCGACAAGTAAACTTATCGGATGCTCACAATTTTTATATATTTATCTGTTCTTCATTCTTGGGTCTAATGCATCCCTTAAACCATCACCAACCAAATTAAAGCAAAGTATTATAATACTTATCAAAGCAGCAGGAAAAAGCAGCTGATAAGGATAAGAATAAACTCCGCTTACAGCATTTGAAGTTAAAGAACCAAGCGAAACCATAGGAGCACTAACTCCCAATCCCAAGAAACTTAAAAATGCCTCAACGAATATAGCATTAGGTATCTGAACCATTGCTGATACTATTATTGCCCCCATTGCATTAGGTATTAAATGTTTAAAAATTATTCTGCTATGAGGAGTACCTAAAGCTCTAGCTGCAGTTACAAATTCCTGTCCTTTTAATGCTAAAATCTGTCCTCTTGTCATTCTAGCCATATTAGTCCAATAAAGCAAAGATATAACTATAAATATACTGAAAAGTCCAGGCCCTAAAAGTCCTATTCCTCTTAAAGATTCATTTTGTAAAAATAACTTATCCATAGGAGCTTTAAGAACAACTGATAATAATACAACTACTAAAAGTGTAGGTACTGCACTTATTATATCAACGATACGCATCATAATGCTGTCGGTAAGTCCTCCGAAATATCCTGATATAGAACCATAAACTATACCTATTATTACAACTAAAGTAGCAGATACAATACCAATTAAAAGCGATATTCTAGCACCTATCATACATCTTACAAGCAAATCTCTGCCCAAAGTATCTGTTCCGAATGGATGTTCCAATGTAGGAAGGCTGTTTTCAACTCCTCTATTTATTTGAGCATATCCATACTCAGAAATCATAGGTATTATAATAGAAAGAATGGCTATAATAGCTATAACTATAATAGAAACCAAAGCAACTCTATTTTTTTTGAATCTTCTATATGCATCCTGCCAATAGGTGACACTTTCTCTTTTTACTTCAGCTGAAGCTTTTTCTTCATCCGTTGCTTTTACAAATAATGATTTATCTAAACTATTTTCCATTAGTTAATTTCCGCCTTTATAAAAATTATAAAAAATTATTCCTGTATTTTTATTCTAGGGTCTATAATACCATAGGATAAGTCAACCAAGAAATTCATAGCTATCAAAAAAGCTCCGTAGAATATTGTAACTCCTAATATTGTAGGATAATCTCTTTGAGTGATGCTTTCAACGAAATATCTTCCAAGCCCCGGTATATTGAATATCTTTTCTACAACGAATGAACCTGTAAGAATACCTGCAGCAAGAGGTCCTATATATGTAACTATTGGTATGATAGCATTTCTTAAAGCATGCTTAAATATGATTATGCTTCTTGATATACCTTTTGCTCTGGCTGTTTTTATATAATCTTGGTGTATAACATCAAGCATTGAACTTCTCATAAGTCTTGCCATAAAACTTAAAGAACTAAAAGATAAAGCAAATCCCGGCATTATATATTGAGAAAAAGAATCGAATCCATAAGCAGGAAGCAGTTTTAATTTTACGGAAAATATAATAATAGAAACAGTAGCTACAACGAAACTAGGTACTGCTATACCTAAAGTAGCCGCCACCATAACAGCCCTATCTACAAACTTACCATGCCTTAATGCCGCAACTATTCCAAATAAAACTCCTATAGTAGTAGAAATAAACATACTGAATATTCCAAGTCTGAAAGATACAGGGAATGCCCTTACTATTGTACCGGAAACTGATTGTCCTATTTTAGTAAGAGAAGTACCCAAATCTCCTTTAATAGCATTATTTAAATAATTACCATACTGAACTATTAAGGGCTTATCAAGTCCGTATTTTCTATTTAAGTTTTCCAATGCTACTTTACTAAGCGGTTTTTCACCTACAAAAGGTCCGCCCGGTACTGTATGCATTAAAAAGAATGTTATTGTTACTATAACAAAAAGGGTTAAAAGTGAGACTAATAATCTTTTAACAACATAAGAAAACATACACAATACCTTTAATTAATTTTTTGACAAATTTTTATTGACATCATATTATCTAATAAAAATTAACTTTTGTCAAACTTTAAATAAACCAAATTTAATATCAAAATTATAAACTAAACTATTTATAATGAAAAATTACATATTAATAGTAAGAGCATATACAGAAATAATAAAAAAAATCTGTATATGCTTAATTATTAATATATACTAAAAATTTTTAAGTCTATCAATTTTCATATTGTTCTTTTTCCCGCCACAAAAAGAACCAAAAAGTGCAAGGATAGAATTAGTACTAAATCATACTAAAATTGTCTCACATGTAAGATAATTTATTAAATTAAATCCCAAATGTAACCTTTCGCGAAGCGTATCCGAGCTTGTCGAGGATATAGCTTCTTTGGGGCACCACCGAGTAGGTGCCTTGCCTACGGCACGCAGAGCGTCGGCAAAAGAAGTGGGGGGTTACGAGTACGCAGAGCGGTGGGGCTAGTCCCCACAAATAATAAAAATAATAAAATAATTTTCGACAAAATATAGTCGTTTGGTTATATTACAACTTCATTTCAAACCATATTCTTCTTTAATACGTTTTACATTTTCTCTGGCACATTCATTATTAGGATCCAATTTTAAAGCCTTCTTATAATCTTTTAATGCATCTTCATAAAGACCTAAATTTTCCTTAGTAAGACCTCTGTTATTATAAGCATCTGCATAATCAGGATTTAATTTTATAGCCTTATCAAAATCTTCTATAGCTTCTTCATAAAGTCCTAAATTATCTTTAGCATTTCCCCTATTATTATATGCAAAAGCATAATTAGGATTTAATTTTATAGCTTTATCATAATCTTTAATAGCTTCTTCATAAAGCTCTAAATTATATTTGGCATTACCTCTGTTATTATAAGCATCTGTATCATCAGGATTTAATTTTATAGCTTTATCATAATCTTTAATAGCTTCTTCATAAAGTCCTAAATTATCTTTGGCATTTCCCCTATTATTATATGCAAGAGCATAATTAGGATTTAATTTTATAGCTTTATCATAATCTTTAATAGCTTCTTCATAAAGTCCTAAATTATCTTTGGCATTTCCCCTATTATTATATGCAAGAGCATAATTAGGATTTAATTTTATAGCTTTGTTAAAATCTTTTATAGCTTCTTTAGAAAATCCCAACTCATCTTCTAATAATCCTTTATTATTATAAGCATCAAATAAATTAGGATCTATTGATAAAGCTTTATCAAAATCTTTTATAGCTTCTTCTAAAAGTCCTAAATCACTTTTAAGAAGTCCTCTGTTATAATAAGCATAAGTATAATCAGCTCTTAACTCTATAGCCTTATCATATTCTTCTATAACTTCTTTTAAAAGTCCAAGTTTAGTTTTGGCAATAGCTTTGTTATAATAAGCATTTGCCATATTAGGGTTTAACTTTATAGCCTCATCATAATATTTTATAGCTTCTGCATATTCTCCATTAGCACTTTTATAAATACCTTTAGAATTAAAATCATGATAATCAGTAAGATTGTTTAAACGATCAATATCAACTTCTTTCTTATTGTCAACTATATTTGTAAAACTGACTATAAAATTTTGTTTATCTGACATTATTTTATTTAATTCTTCATTAAAAGTTTTTGCTTTGTCATTGAAATCATCAAAATCAGAATAATTTTCTGCATCAATATTATTTAAAAAATCATTAAATTCATCTAAACATTTATTTAATTCTTTTTGCAAATTCTCTAATTTATTTTTAGATTCTTCTAAATGTTGTCCGAATAGAAAATTAGTCATTGTTGCCATTTTTAACTCCTATAACTATTTATTATTAACATACAAGTTACAATTTTGTATATTATACAATTATATCATAGTATACATTTAAACAACGATATTTTGTAAAAAATAAAACTATAGTTTCTTTTTAATATATGGGGCTTTGCCCCATACCCCAGTTCTTTTATTGGTATAAAAGAACCAAAACAACTGCATTTTTAACCTAAAATTAGGGTATTACACCATATTTGATAAATATTCTTAAAATATAAAATTATAGCAATTGCGTTTTTTGCTGCTTTTTTGTGCGGCAAAAAAGTAGATAATTTTATATAAAGTCCATCAGTTGACAAATTGAAAAATTTTCAGTATATACTAAAACTTTTTAAGTTTGTTAATTTTTTATTGTTATTTTTCCAAAAATAAAACAGCTGCTAATATTATAATTTATAAAGTAATATTCTTATCTTTACAAAATTCAGCTGCCAAATCTATATTGCTAAATTCATCTTTTATAATATCTTTAAATACCATAAGATAAAATTCATCTTCTAAAGCTAACTTATAAGATTTTTCTAAATCATTTAATGCTGACTTTTCTAAATCAGTGTAATTTTTAGATAAAGCAATTTTTGATATAATTTTATTAAAAAACGATTTCTTATCATTTGTTTTATTTTCTGAATTAGTTTCCTTTGATAAAAGAAATTTCTCTTTAGCTCTTAAAATATATAAAAACCAATCATCATCTTTTAATTCAATAGCTTTATCATAATTTTCAATACTTTCTCTATACTTATTTAAAGAATCATAGCAAGAAGCCTTTTCACTGTAATAGTTAGGATTATTCGGATCATATTCTATAGCCTTATTCAAATCATTTATTGCTTCATCATAATTCTTTAAATATTTTTTAGAACAGCCTCTATAATAATAAGCATTATAATGTTTGGAATTCACATTTATAATAATATCAAAATCTCTTATAGCCTCCTCATACTTCAATGCCCTGTATTTAGTATATCCTCTTTCATAATAAACATCAAAATTACCGGGATACATTCTTATAACTTTATCATATATTTCTAAAGCTTCTTCATATTTATCCATGTTAGATAAACAAAAAGCAATATTATAATAAGCATTAACTTTATTAGGATTTATCTCTAACACTTTATTATAATACTCTATAGCTTTATCATATATAGATTGTCTTGAATATATAAGTCCTATATTAATATAAATGTCTGCTTCATTATAGCCTAATTCTAATGATTTATTAAAATCTTCCAAAGAATTTTTATAATCTTCTAAACTCATTTCAGCAAGAGCTATATTATAATAAGCCAAACTATAATCAGGATTTATTTCTAATGCTTTTTTATAATAGTCAATAGCTTCTTTATAGTTTCCTAAATTATGTTTAATAAGTCCTAAATTAATATAGGCAGATGCATACTGAGGATTTATCTCTAATGCCTTATTATAATATCGAATTGAGTTTTTATAATCATGCATTTCATAATATGCCAAACCAATATTATAATAAGCACTAGCCATAGAAGTATTTAATTCTATAGCCTTATTAAAATTTTTAATAGCTTCTTCATAATCTTTTTTATAATGATATACTAATCCAATACTATTATATATTTCAGCATTATGATCATCTATTTCTAAACCCTTATTTAAATATGATAAAGCCTCATCATATAATTCTAATTCTATTTTGATCAAAGCAATTTCATTATAAATAACAACATCAGTATTATCTATTTCAAGTATTTTATTTAAACAATATAAAGCTCCGTCATAATCTCTTAAAGCTCTTTTAATTAAAAACATTTTGAAATAAGTATCTGCACTATTAGGATAAATTTGAAGTGCTTTTTCTAAATATTCCAAAGCCTCATTATTTAAATCTAATTTATGCAAAGCAAAAGCAATATCATAATATGCATCAATAAAATTAGGATTTATTTCTAATGCTTTTTTTAAATATTCTAAAGATTCCTCCATATATCCGGCATCAATTTTTATATTTCCTATTCTATCATAAACATAAATATCATCAGGATGCATTTCTATAATTTTATTTAAATATTCATTAGCTTCATGCTCTAAACCTAAACCTAATTTTATAGAATAAATTTTTAAATATGTTTCAATATTGCTAGGATCTATTTCTAAAGCCTTATTCAAATATGATAAAGCCTCATCATCTAATCCCACAGAATGTTTTATCAAAGCAATATTATGATAGGCATTAATTAAATTAGGATTTATCTCTATGGCCTTCTCATAACATTTCAAAGCTTCATCAAATTCATTCAAATTGTATTTACATAAACCAATAGTATTATATGCCGAACTTGCTGTATCATTTTTATCTAATTCTATAACTTTATTAAAATCATTTATAGCTTCTTCAAATTGAGATAAATAAAACTTACATAATCCCCTATTATTATAAGAACTAATATTATCAGGAAAATCTGCTATTACTTCATCATAAATATTTATAGCTTCTTTATATTTTTTCATATAAAGATAACATAATCCTATATTAATATAAGAATCAATATCATTATTATTTATTTGCAAAACTCTGTTAAAATCTTCTATAGCTTCTTCATAATTACCTAAATATAATTTTGCCAAACCTCTATCATAATATACAGCTTCACCATCATCACCCAATTCGATGGCTCTCTCAAAATCTTTTATAGCTTCTTCATATAAACCCAAATTTAATTTTGATAATCCCCTATTATGATAAAGATCATAAGAATCGCCATTATAAAATATAACCTTATCAATATATTCAATTGACTTTTCATACTCTTTATTTTCATAAGCTTCTTTAGCTTTATCTAGCAATTCTTTAATATTGTCATTCATAGTACAATTTCCTATAAAACTAATTTTATTTCAAGCCATGTTCTTTTTTAAGATTTGCAATATTGCTCTTTGCATATTCATTATTAGGATCTAATTCTAAAGCCTTTTTATAATCTTTTAAAGCCTCTTTATATAGTCCTGCATTTTTCTTAACCCATCCTCTATCATTATATAAATAAGCAGTATTTGGTTCCAATTCTATAGCTTTATCATAATCCTTTATAGCTTCTTGATACTGTCCTAATTCATCTTTAGCACTTCCTCTATTGCCGTAAGCATTTGTATAATTAGGAGTCAATTCTATAGCCTTAGTATAATCTTTGATAGCTTCTTTATACAAGCCTAAAGTATATTTAGTAAGTCCTCTATTATTATAAGTATTGCTGTCATTAGGGTTTAATTCTATAGATTTATCATAATCTTTTATGGCTTCTTTATAAAGTCCCAAATCATTTTTAGAAAGTCCCCTGTTATTATATGCCTCACTATAAGTCGGTCTTAATTCTATAGCCTTATCATAATATTTAATTGATTCTTTTAAAAGATCCAAATCATATTTAGCACTTCCTATATTATAATAGGCTTCTGGATTATCCGCACATAAATCTATAGATTCTTCATAATCTTTTATAGCTTCTTCATACATTCCTAACTCACTTTTAGCAAGCCCTCTATTATTATATGCATCACTATAATTAGGATTTAAATATATAGCTTTATCATAATCTTTTATAGATTCCTTATATAAACCCAGCTCTCTTTTTGCATTTGCCCTGTTATAATAAGCATCTACATAATTATGATCCAATTTTATAATTTTGTCATAATCTTTTATAGATTCTTCATATAATTCTAAATCATATTTAACATTTCCTCTATTCATATAGGAATTTATATCATTAGGTTTCCATTTTATAGCATTATCATAATCTTCAATAGCTTCTTTAAATAAACCTAACTCTTTTTTTGAATTTCCTCTATTATAATAAGCATCTGCAAAATTAGGATTAATCTTTAAAGCTTTGTTATAATCTTCAATAGCTTCTTTATAAAGTCCTAAATCATTTTTAGAATTGCCTCTGTTGCTATAGGCACAATAATTATTAGGCTCTAACTCTAAAATCTTATTAAAATCTTTCATAGCCTCATCAAAAAGCTGTAAATAATTTTTGGAAACTCCTCTATTATTATATGCATCTATATTTTTATTGTCTAACTCTATAACCTTATTATAATCTTCAATAGCTTCTTTGTGCAATCCAGCATTATTTTTAGCAAACCCTCTATTATAATAAGCATCTTTATAATTTTTACTTAATTCTATAGCTTTGTCATAATCCTTTATAGCTTTCTTAAAAAATCCCAAATTGCTTTTAGATACCCCCCTATTATAATAAGCTAATGCATAATTATCAATCAAGTCTATAGCTTTATTATAACATACTATAGCATCCTGATACTCTTTTAAATTGTTTTTAACAACTCCCCTAGTGTTATAATCTAAATATTCATCCAAAGTATCGAAATAACTAATATCTATTTCATCACTTTCATCATTAAACATAGTTTTATCATAATGAAAATAATCAATAAATTTTTTATAAGTATAAATTTCTTCTTCAGGGTCTTTTATATAAAATATTTCAAGTATTCTATTTAACTCATCATTAAATTTTTCTGCCTTTCTGTTAAAATCATCAAAATCAGAATAATTTTCTGCATCAATACTATTTAAAAAATTATTAGCATCTTCTATACATTTTTTTGCCTCTATTTTTAAATCTTTTCTTAAATCTTCAGCTTCTCCGTTTTCAAAACCTTTTAATTCTATTTTACATAGCTTTATATGTTTGTTAAAGAAATAATTAATTAATTTTGTCATTTATAGTTCCTATATTGATTATTAATCAATATTATAATACAAAAATTACTTAATACTAGAATTAAATATATAAATTTAAATTTTAAAAACTATACAGCATCTAAATAATCGATATTAGAATTCAATTCTATAGCCTTATCATAATCTTTTACAGCATATTCATGCATACCTAAATTCTCTTTAGCTTCTCCTCTTCCGCTGTAAGCATTACCGTTATAGCAGTTTAACTCTATAGCTTTGTCATAATCCTCAATAGCTTCTTTATATAATCCCAAGCTATTTTTAGATTCGCCTCTTTTTCTGTAAGCATCGCTGTAATCAGAATTTAATTCTATAGATTTGTTATAATCTTCTATAGCCTCTTTATATAAACCCAAATAATTTTTAATATCTCCTCTCTTAATATAAACAACGCTGTTATTAGGATTTAATTCTATAGCCTTGTCATAATCTTCAATAGCTTCTTTATATAATCCTAAACTATTTTCAGCACCCGCTCTATTAATATAAATATCAATATCATTCGGATTTAATTTGACAGCTTCATTATATTCATTAATATCTCTTTCCAATAAATCTATATTACACTGCATAGCTTCTATAAAACGAATATAAGTTTTATCATGATTAATCTCAAAAGCTCTTTTAAAATATTCCATAGCTTCTTTATATAATCCTAAATCAGTTTTAATATTTCCTATATTTTTATAAACATCACTATAATTAGCATCTAAATCTATAATTTTATTAAAATCTTTCATAGCTTCTTTATGTAAACCTAAATTCCTTTTAGATACTCCCCTCTTATTATAAGAATCAATATCATTGGAATCTAATTCTATAATTTTATTAAAATCCATAATTGCACCTGCATACTGCCCCAAATAAAGTTTAATTTTTCCTCTTCTCTTATAAAATTTAATATTATTAGGGTATAATCCTATAACTTTATCATAAACCTCAATTATACTTTCATAAGCTTTAGTATTATCAGACTCCAACTCTATAGCTTTAAGATAATCTCTAACCGCTTCTTTATATAAGCCTAAATCCTTTTTAGATTCTCCTCTTTTAATATAATAATCAGTATTATCAGGATCTAACTCTACAGCTTTATCATAATCTTTAACCGCTTCTTTATACAAGCCCAAATTATTTTTGGCATTTCCTCTGCAGTAATACATATAAGAATAATCAGAATCCAATTCTATGACTTTATCATAATCTTTAATGGCTTCCTCATATAAGCCCAAATCATATTTAGCATCTCCTCTTTTATTGTATGAATAAATATTATTAGGGTCTAATTCTATAGCTTTATTATAATCTTTAACCGCCTCTTTATATAATCTCATTGATTCTTTTTTTGAAGCTTCACTGTCATAATCTCCTAATCTGACAGGCTTAGGATATAAGCCTGAATCATATTTAGCATTCCCTCTGTAACGATAATAATTGCTATTATTAGGCTCTAATTCTATAGCCTTATCAAAATCCTCAATAGCTTCTTCATATAACCTCAAATTATATTTAGCAAGTCCTCTGCTATTATAAGCATAGCTGTTATTATTATCCAACTCTATAGCTTTATTATAGCATTCAATAGCTTCTTCATTTTCATTTAACTCAAAATTAATATCACCAGATAATAAATACGCATCTAAATTATCTTTATCCAATTCTATTACTTTTTTTAATACTTCTAATGCCTTTTGGAATTGACCTTCTTTACAATAATTAATGGCTTCTTCATAATATTCTTTAGATGATGACATTGTTTTCCCCCTATAATTTTATCATAAAATACATAATAATTGATTTTTTTATATTTTCAACTAATTATAACATCTTAATTTGTATATCAAATATATCTATTAAAAAATCAAACATATTAATAAATTTACTTGTTTTATTTTTTATATCTAGTATTATTGTTGTGCATTATTATACGTTTAGTTATATCGGAGGAATTTTATGACTTATAAAGAAATTATAGAAGTTGCCAAAGACTGTATGGGATTTTGTAAGGCATGCCCAATATGTAATGGTAAAGTATGTAAAAATAGTATGCCAGGACCCGGAGCTAAAGGAATAGGAGATGTTGCCATTAGAAATTATGATAAATGGAGAGAAATAAGACTCAATATGGACACAATATGTTCTAATGAAGATATTGATACTTCTTTTGAGTTATTCGGTAAAAAATTTAAATACCCTATATTTGCTGGTCCTGTAGGTGCTGTTCAGCTTCATTACGGCAATAAATATACAGAAGAAGAATACAATGATATATTAGTAAAATCTTGTGCTGAAGCAGGAATTGCAGCTTTCACTGGCGACGGTACTAATCCTAATGTAATGATAGCAGCAACTACCATGATAAAAAAACAAAACGGAATAGGAGTGCCGACAGTTAAACCTTGGAATATAGATGTTATAAAAGAAAAAATGAAATTAGTTGCAGATTCAAATGCTTTTGCTGTTGCTATGGACGTTGATGCTGCAGGACTTCCTTTCTTAAAAAATCTTACTCCAAAAGCAGGAAGCAAAACAGTAGATGAATTAAAACAAATAAAAGAAATTGCTCAAAGACCATTCATTATAAAAGGAATAATGACTGTAAAAGGGGCTAAAAAAGCTGTTGAAGCTGGAGCTGATGCAATAATAGTATCAAATCATGGCGGACGCGTACTTGATCAATGTCCTTCTACTGCTGAAGTTTTGCCTGAAATCGCTGATGCTGTTAAAGGCAAAATCAAAATATTAGTAGACGGCGGTATTAGAAATGGTACTGATATATTAAAGGCTATTGCTTTAGGTGCTGACGGTGTTGTTATAGCAAGAACATTTGTAATAGCTGCTTACGGCGGAGGAGAAGAAGGAGTTAAATCTTATGCTGCTCAATTAGGTGCAGAACTTGAAGATGCTATGACTATGTGCGGTGTCCATAGTTTAAAAGAAATAACTAGATATGTAGTAAGACTTTAATTTTATTTACTATAACTTTTTATAATTAAAAAACTCAATATACAAGAGTACTTGCTCTTTATATTGAGTTTATTTATTTTATATAATACCAAACATATATAAAACACTATAATATATGTTTGATATTAACAGTTTTTAATAATTAATAATCTATATTATTAAATTATAACCCTTTTGTTACTGTAGTAAACTTACCGCCCAAAAAAGTTTTCCAAGTAGAATCATACTCATTTATAGCATTAGGTACTATTAAAGTTGTAAGTTTAGTACTAAGTAAAAATACATCCTGTTCATAATTTATATTATTAGGGCTTGTACCTAAATAAGTGAGAGTAGTCAATTGCGGAGAATATCCAAATGCCTGCGTTCCTATTGATTTTACAGAGTCTGGTATTGTTATTTCTTTTAAGTTATCAATACCCATAAATGCCAATGCCCCTATTTCTTGTAAGCCATTTCCTAATGTTACTCTTTCTATACTCGGAGAATACGTAAATGCACCTTCTTTTATTGCAATTACAGAATCAGGAAGTGTTATTTCTTTTGTATTACATAGTGCATTAAAAGCACTCTTTTCTATAGTCCTTATTTTATTTTCTGGAAATGAAAAATTTATAACTATATTTTTATATTTATCAACAAAGCTAGAAAACATAAAAGCTTTTATAGTGCCGTCTTGAAAATTAATATTTTTTAAATCCAGCTCTATATTCATAGCAATATTAAGTTTTGATGCTGCTTCTAAAGTTAAAACATATAAAGATTTATTACCGCTTTGTTCAGTACCATAATCTTTAGGAGTTCCAGTAAATATTACTCTATATGAACCTTTTTCCTGAAAATAAGCTTTTAAATTTTGTTCTAATTGCTTGCTTATTTCAATATCTTTCTGACTTATATCTATACCATATTTTTCTATTAATACTTCTTCACTTTCTAATGGAGCTATAACCTTATTAGAACATGACAGCAATATAAATAATGATATTAATATTAATAAACTTTTTTTAATCATCAATTTACTCCATAAAATACCAAAGCTATTTATAATAGTAAATAATAAATTAAAAAAAGTAAAGTTATTGATCATATATTTTTTAATTTATCATAAAATAATACGGAAAATATAATAAAGATATATAAAAATATCATTGTTTTCTTATATCAGTAAAATTACCGCCTAAGAAACTTGACCAAACTCCAGCATCCAAAGTGTCCGCATTAGGTAGTATTAAAGTTTTAAGTTTATTGCAATACATTAAAGCATCATTATTATTTATACTGCTTGGAGAAGTTCCATAGTAAATTACTGTAGTTAAATTAGGACAGCTTGAAAATGCTCCCATTCCTACTGATGTTAATGAAGCAGGTTTCTATTGTTTCACCTTGAGCAAATGCAGCCATACCTATTGATTTTACAGAATCTGGTATTATTAATTCTTTCAAAAATTCCAAAGTAAAAAAAGCCTGATCTCCTATAGTTTGAACATTTTTACCCAAAGTTAATTTTTCTATACTTTGAGAATTCTGAAATGCCATTTCTTTTATTGTAATTACAGAATCAGGAAGTGTTATTTCTTTTGTATTAGATAGTTGATCAAAAGACATCATTTCTATAGTTTTTATTTTATCTGTTGGAAAAGCAAAACTAATAACTATATTTTCAGAATTCTCAATAACTTCTCCAGAAAACATACCTGTTTTTACAGAGCCATCTTGAAAATTAATATTTTTTATATCCAACTCTATATTCATAGAAGAACTAACTTTTAATGCTGCTTTTAAAGTTAAAGCATACAAAGACTCTGCTCCATCTTTAGGAGTTCCTGTTAATATTACTCTATATGAATTCTTTTCAGCAAAATAAGCTTTTAAATTTTGTTCTATTTGCTGACTTATTACTGCATCTTCCTGACTTATATCTATACCGTATTTTTTTATTAATTCTTCCTCTTCCTTATCTACAGTAGGAGGCGTAACTCCTGAATTATTACTGCCATTAGGCGATGTAGTATTATTTGAACATGAAACAAATACCAACACTGATACAAATACTAATAAAATTTTTTTTAATCATCACTCTTTCCATCCTTAAATATAAATATTGCTTTAAACATAAGAAAAAATTTTAAAAAGTAAAATATTTAAAATTATTTAGCTTACTATATACTTTTCAATAAAAAATCACTGTTTTCTTATATCAGTAAAATTATGTCCCAAAAAAGTTTTCCAAGCAGGATCATCCGGATCTTCAGCATTAGGAATTAATAAAGTTTTAAGATTAACACAGTCATCAAATACATTTTTATTATTCATTATAGTATTAGGCTTAGTTCCCAAATAAGTAACAGTGGTTAAAGAACTTCCAAATGGTTTTCTTCCTATTGATTTTACAGATGCTGGTATTACTATTTCCTTTACTGTTGAATAAGAAAAAGCTAATTCACCTATATATTCAAGCTTACTTTTTTCACTAAATGTTATTTTGTTAAGCACCTCAGATAACTAAAAAGCAGCAGCATCAATACCAATAACAGAATCCGGTATTGTTATCTCTCTCAAATAATTATTTAAAAATGAAAAAGCATTGCCTTCTATGACCCTTATAATATTTTCAGGCAATATAAAACTCAAATTAAAATAACCTAAAGAAACTCCTCCTCGAAACATTCTAGATTTTATCTTTCTCTCATTAAAATAAACATTACTAACATCTATTATTGCCTCACTAATTGATAAATCTCTTGCAACTTCTAATGTTAATTTTGTAAGAGATGCTGAAACTAAATAATCATCTTTTGGCTTTCCTGTAAATATTACTTTATATTGACCTTTGTCGTTTCTATATTCTTTTAATTTTATTTTTATTTGCTCTTTTATTAGATTATCTTCTTGAGAAATATCTATTCCGTATTTAATTGCATCATCATCTAAGACGGGCAAAGGCGGCTGTATTTCAGTCCAAGGGGGATAATCTGGTTCTGGAGGATCTATAGGTTTAGAAGGATCCATTGGATCAGTAATTTCTGTATTATTATTAGGAGACATTATCACTGCCGAACAGGATACAAATATCAATGCTAACATAAATATTAATATATATTTTTTCTTCATATTATTTTTCTCTCTATTTATAATGATAATAAAAATTACAAAAAAGTAAACAATCTAATATTTTTTAATTCTTTTTAATATTAAAAAAATTAATTAAATTTATAAATTAAAAGTGCTTTCAAATATTAATAATCTCTTTCTATTGCTTCGCTTATAGCATCATTAGTATAAGGCAAATCAAAGAAATCAACAACTTCAGAAGTTATATTATCATATACTACTATGTTAACTCCATTGGTAGTTTTTCTTAAGTTGCTTCTGCTTATCATTATTCTGCTTCCGCTGTCAATTACTAAATCATTATATTTATTAAGCTCTTTATGATAAAGATAATTAGTTGCCCCCATTGAAGAAAATACTAATTTATTTTTATCTATAACATAAGAAACATTATTAGTATACATTTCATTGGTTATATTAAAATTAGAATATAATCCTTTTACAATATTATCATTTGTAGAATATTCTCCAAGCATATTAATAACTATAGTATAGTCGTTAAGATTAGTTATCTTTGTCATATAATCATTAATATTTTCTATATCTCTTAATCCCATATCATAAACTTTATTATACTCATATAAAGCATTTTTCTCCCAAGTGTCATAATTTGTATCGCCTCTTCTGTCAGGCAAATCAAAATTATCTTTTAAATATTTACCCAAAAAAGAAGTATATTTCTGAACGCCTTTATAATTCAAATGTCCTGCATCATTATAATCTGTCCAAAAATCCAAATCATAATCATCATAATAATGATTGAAATTCATAAAAGGAACATCATATTCTTTTGCAATCTCACCTACTCTATTAAAATGTCTTGCCTCATCATCAGTCATAGGAAAAGGCGAAGCTATTACAACAATAGGTATATTATTTGTCTTTGCTAATTCCAATATTTTTCTATAATAAGTTTCCTGCTCTTCAAGCAAAGGTAAAGTATCTTTAATATTTTCTATATCCGGTCTTTGTACTGGGAATGTTTTATTATGAAAAGAATAGCCTTTAAAATATTTATAATGATTATAGTTATTAGCATAAGGCAGAAAATCTTCATCTTTTAAATCTTTATATCTGTTATGATATCTGTACATAGGATTTATAAACTCATCAAATCTCTCTGCTGCTGTTACTTTTAAAGATTCAACTCTATTCTTTGACCATTTTAATGCATAAGTGGCTGCTACAATCTGATAATCTACAACATTAGTTCTGCTCGCTGCAACAATATAAGATTCTAATGCAATTAATTTAGGCTTCTGATATTTTAATACTTCCACTAAATAATGATAAGTACTCCAAATAGGCTGGCTTCCTGAGGTAAAATTATAAGCTGCAATACCATATTCATTGTAAAGTATAGCAGGATTAACATTATAATGAACATGGCTGCTTCCCATAAACATGACATCTATGCTGTTAGTTCTTTGTTCATAAAAACTGTCGCCCTGATATATACCATTATCATTTTTGAATCTTAAAACTCTGCTTGAGAACCAAAGCAATGTAATAAATATAGCTATAAAGCAAATAATTTTTATTGTGTTTCTTATCATATTCTAAAAGCCTATTATTTTTATATAAAATTATGTAAACTAAAAATTTAACTTTTTTCTTAACTCTTTTTTAATTAAAATACTCATTTTTTAATATGGAGTAAATTGCAGCATCAGCAAGTCCTGTATTATCTTTATAAATGCTTCTTAGTACTCCTTCTTTTTTCAATCCGCATTTAAGCATTACTTTTCCAGAATTAGGATTATTAATATTATGTTTGGCTTCTATTCTATTAACTTCTATATCTTCAAAAAAGAATTTTATTAATATCGATAAAGCCTCCGATGTAATGCCTTTATGCCAATATTTTTTAGATATGCAGTAACCAATACTAATCATATCTATACTATCATTCATATCAACAACGGATATGCTTCCAACCAAAAAATTATTTTCTTTTAATACAATAGCCCATTGATAAAAATCTTTATAACAATATTGATTAGTCCATTCAGTTAAAATGATTTTTGTTTTATCAATACTGTCATGAGTCTGCCATATTAAATACTTTGTAACTTCATCATCACTAGTCCAATTATTATACATGTCTTTTGCATCTTCTATTTTAAATCTTCTTAATAATAATCTTTCACTTTCTAATTGTATTGTTCCTTTATGCTTCATAATTTTCTTCACAAAACAAAAAATATTTATTTATAAAATAATCAACCATATTATACATCATAAAAAACTGCATTCAAATAAAAACATATCACATTCATCATTAACTGCAATTTCCTTTTCAAAAGAAGAATAAGTTTTAACTTGAGTAAATCCAACTTCTTTTAAATACTGCTCCATTTCACCATATTTATAAAGATGCGTCTGAAAATTCATAAACTCACTTTGAATCAATTCTGTATTATTATACATTTCATAAATTGATGGCGAGAACTGAGTTTGAGTTTTTTCTTCATAATAATTTTTTGATTTAAGCACTATTTCAAAATTTTCTTTTGTTTTAACTGATACAGCAATATTATAATCATTATCATCTATACATCTATTTTTTATTGTATCAACTGCAAAAACAAATTTACCTGTTTTTAAAAGCCAGTTCTTTATTCTTATTAGAATTTGTTTGCAAATATCAATATTTGTAAACAATGATACTGAACCTGAACTAATAAATATATAATCAAATTTTTCTTTCGGATCATATTTCATTATATCAGTATGAACAGTTTTGGCATCAGGAAATTTTAATTTTAGTTTTTCCAGCATTTCATTAGACATATCTATTCCTGTTATGTCAAACCCTCTTTCTATAAATGGAATTAGAAATCTTCCGCTTCCGCATAAAGGTTCTAAAATCTTTTTACCTTTTTCAGCATAAGATAGATAAAAGTTTAATTCATCTTCAGGTGCTTTTTCATGCAGTATCTCATACATTTCAGTACAAAGACTGCCGTAATAATTTTTTCTAACTTCACTCATTTTTATAGCTCCTAAAATTGGAAATATATAAATTGTTTAGGATCAAAACCTGCACCGTATTTTCCATATATTATAATGAAGAACAATAAGAAAAATATTACAGCCCATCTAAAATATAGACATTGATTTTTTAAAAATTCATAAATAGTTTCTTTCTTTATATATTTTATCAAATCAACTAAAAAAAGCACTATCAAAGATATTATAAGTATATTCATTTCAAAATTGTCCAATCCTAATTTGTACAATGAACCGTCAAATAAACGCCATAAATCTATTTTAGTGAACATTCTCTGTATATAGTAAAAAGCATCATGTATAGTTTCTGCTCTGAAAAATATCCAAGCTAAATCTACTATTATAAATGTAATAATAACTTCAAGAAATTTAAAACTAAAACTTTGTACTTTTACACCCAATTTATTTAAAACATTATTTCTGAATTTTGATGTAATATCTTCTATTAAATAGCATATCCCATGAATAGCACCCCAAGCTATAAAAGTAAAATTAGCTCCATGCCAAAGTCCGCTTACTAAAAATGTTACTAATATATTAAAACTTCTTCTAATCTTTGAACATCTATTTCCGCCCAAAGGTATATAAAGATAATCTCTAAACCAAGTTGATAATGATATATGCCATCTGCCCCAAAACTCTTTTATGCTTCTTGCAAAATATGGAGTATTGAAGTTCTCCATTAAATCTATACCCATAACTTTTGCCGTTCCTATTGCTATAAGAGAATAGCTTGCAAAATCACAGTATATCTGTACTGCAAAAAGAATAGCTGACAATGCTAATTCTGTAGTGTTATAAATATAATATCTATTAAATACAGTATCTACCAATATAGAAGCCCTATCCGCTATTACCATTTTCTGAAAATAACCGAAAAGCATTAAAATAAGCCCTTCAGTTATTCTATGATAATCGAATCTTTTTATTTTATCCATGTTCTGTATTTGACCTAGCAAATGTTTTGAACGTTCTATTGGGCCTGCAACTAACTGCGGAAAGAATGATACAAATAAAGCATATTTAATTATATTCTTTTCCGACTTTATTTCACCTCTGTAAACATCTATAGTATAGCTTAATGCCTGAAATGTATAAAATGATATTCCTACTGGCAAAATAATATCAAAAGGCTTCTCTATTAATTGTATATTTAATGCTGATAAAAGCATATTTATATTTAATAGAAGAAAATCAAAATATTTAAAAAATACAAGTATAGCAATATTTATTATAAAACTGAAAGCCACTACTATTCTTTTATATTTTAATTTTTCTATTAATATGCCGCTTAAAAAAGTTACAACAGTAGAAGTACCCATTAATAATGCATATTTAGGATTCCAAAACATATAAAATATATAACTTGCTATAAAAAGACAAATATATCTTAATTTTTTTGGAAATATCCAATACAAAATTAATGTTATAGGAAAAAATATTAAAAAATCTCTAGAATTAAATAGCATTTAACATAACTCATAATAAAATATACATTTATAACTTATAAAACTACTAATTGTAATATGAATTACATAAAAAAGTTAGTATTAAAATTTGATATAATATAAAAATAGGATTTAATCAAAAATTCAGCTTAAAAAAATTATATATATTTTCTTTTGCAGTATTCTCCAAATCATCATTATTACCATTTATAATAATATCCACCTCATCGCCTACCTTTAGTTTTAACTGTATAAGTCCTATAATCTTTTTTAAATCCTTCAAATTATCACCTTTTTTTACTGATACTTCACAATTACTGTCTTTAGCTATTTTTGCAAGTTCGCTTAAAGGTCTTGCATGTATATTGCTTATATTATTGATAGTATATTTAAACTCTGTCATAAAAACCTCGTTTTATTCTGAATTACTTTTAATAAGAAAAATTAGATTGTCAAAAGTTTTATTATCTATTAACTTTTTTACACTGTTTTCATTGAGAAGAAAATTAATAGTATATTCATAAAAATTTTTCAAATCATCATTGTTATTCGATACAGAAATCAAAAATACCACCTGAACATTATTCTTCTGCCATAATATAGGCTTATCCAATACAGCAACATAAACAAATGTATCTTTTGTAACAACCTCTATAGGGTGAGGTATTGCTACTAAATTACCAATATCAGTTTCTGCTAACTGCTCCCTTTTCATAACCAATTCATAAAAATTATCAGGTATACTTTTATATTTTTTTATCTCTTCACATATATTTTTTATGACTTCTTCTTTAGTATCGCCTTTTATATCAGTCGTAAACATTTCTTCTTTATAATAGTCTAAAATAATATTTCTATTTAAAGATTCAAATGTATTTTTTACATTGATAATATCATCACTTTTTAAAAAATTACTTATATAAACTATTGGAATAGGCAGTTTCAAATTAATAGGAACAGTAGAAAAAACATAATCTACTTTAGAAAAATCAAAATCTTTTAATCCTATCAAATCCGCTGCATAAATATTATCTATATAATCATTGAATTCTTTTCTATATCTTGTAACTAATAAATTTGAAGTTGTTTTTCCGCTTCCGCAAACTATTAATATATTTATTTTATTTATATTGTCTACTGTTTCTTCCAAACCTATTTGAAACAATAATGCTAAATATCCTATTTCATCTTCTGATATATCTTTATTATAATAATCTTTCAATATTGCCGCACTTTCAGAAGCTAATAAAAATGAAAGACTATAATTATTTTTTATATCATTAAGCATAGGATTTTTTTGAAATATATTATATTTTATTCTTATATCCAAAGGTATCATATGCTGATTTAAAAGAAGTATCAAATTGAAATTATTTCTTAAATCTATTTTTAAATTTTTATATACCATATCAAGCATTTTATCAATTATATCTGAAAATTTATCCTGTATCACCGAGTTATAATTTTTATTAATAGAGAATAAATTTTTAGAAGCTATATGTATGGCTATGAATAGAACTTCTGTATCATTAAACTCTATATCAATTTCATTTTGTATCTGCTTTATTAATTCTTCTGATAATTTTATCTCTTCAGCTATATCTTTAATAATATCTTTTTCATAATCGCATATAAATTTATTATTTTTTATTCTATTGATTGAAACATTTATATATTGAATAAAATTTTCTAAATTAATTTCTGAAAATTTTATTTCGTATTTATTAAGAAAATTTATGATTATCTCTATTATCTTTTCATCTATATTATTTTCATATAAGAAGTCATTGAAATAATTGCATATTATAAAATTTCTTATATCAAATTCATTGCCTATCAATTTAATTCCATAATTAGGTCTTCTCTCTAGTTTAAGATTATGATATTTTAAATTATATTCCATAATCTTTAATATATTTGTTAAAGTAGTTTTAGATATATCCAAAGAATCACATATATCATCAGATTTTATATATCCGCTGTCTAATTCTATTAAATATTTGAAAATTATTCTAATTCTATAATCCATATCATTATTAATATTTGATATCAAATCTATAGATTTAAAACTATCATAATTATCGCATATTAATTTATATCCGTATCTTGGTTTAGATTCTATTTTTATATTAAATTTCTGCAATTCATAATTAATTTCTTTAACTTTTGTTCTGATTGTTTTTTCGCTGACATTTAATTGTTTTGATAAGGCTTCAGCAGTTATATATGAATCGGCCGACAACGATGATAATATTTCTTTTATATACTTAACATTCATAAATATAACTTTTGTTTGTCATTTTTGTTTTTATTATATACTTTTTCATAAAAAGAAAAAGCTAATAAATTACCATATTAATACTGCAATTTTATTGTTTGAGTTATTTTTTAAAAACATTATCTTTAACATAAAAATAGAAAAGGAGTAAAAAATGAAAAAGATTTTACTTTTATGCTCTGCTGGTATGTCTACCAGTATGATAGTAAAAAAGATGCAGGATAAAGCTAAAGCAGATAATATTGATGCTGAAATAGAAGCTGCAAGTGTTTCAAGATTTGAAGAATTAGCAGATAGTTACGATATTTTTCTATTAGGGCCTCAGGTTAAATATCTTAAAGATGAACTAGCTAAAAAAGCTAATGCTAAAGGAAAACCTTTAGATGTCATAGATTTTAAAGATTATGGAAAAATGGACGGAGCTAAAATATTAGATTTTGCTTTGAATTTAACATTATAATCTATTATTAATAGGCTATCATACTTAAAAAATATTATGAATGAGAAAATTATTAGTTATATAGAAAATAAAATAGCTCCTATTGCAGCTAAATTATCAAATAATAGATATCTTACATCAATAAAAAATGCATTTGATTATATTACACCATTTTTAATAGTAGGTTCTTTCATACTTTTGATATTTAACTTACCTCTTAAAAATGAAAATAGCTTTTTATATATGGCTTGGTATGATAATTTTACTGCTGAATTTTCAGGACATTTCATTCAAATATTCAATGTAAGTATGGGCTTATTATCATTATTTGTCGCTTATGGTATTGGATATTCTTTAGCTAGCTCTTATAGTTTAAGCGGTGTTACAGGCGGTTTCTTATCATTATTTGCTTTTTTACTTATATCGGTACAAACAAATACATTATCTATTTCTGGAGATTTTGCTAATATATTTTTAGCAGAAGCAGGAAGTAATATAAATGTATTAGATGCTAGATTTTTAGATGCTAAAGGAATATTCTCTGCTATAATAGGCGGTATAATATCAATAGAAATTTACAGATTCTTAGTAAGCAAAAAAATGACTATAAAACTTCCTGATTCTGTGCCTCCTGCAATAGCAAAATCATTTGAAATAATTATACCTATAGCTGTTGTAGGGATATTATTCCAAATCATAAATATAATAATACAGAAAAATATGACTATGTTAACTTCTAATTTGATAGATAATATAATGTCTCCTTTATTATCAAGGTCAGATAGTTTAATATTAGTAATAATAATTCTTTTAATTATACATATATTATGGTTTGTAGGTATACATGGTGCTAATGTAATCAATGCAATAATAAGCATAATAACATTATCAAATTTGTCTTTGAATCAGGCAGCTTTACAGGCTGGAGAGGCTTTGCCTAAAGTAGTAGCAGGAGAGTTCTTCAATGTTTATGTATATATAGGAGGAGCAGGTGCTACATTAGGTTTAGCAATAGCTATGGCATTAAGTAAAAATGAACATTTAAAATCTATAGGAAGAATTTCTATAATACCGGGATTATTCAATATCAATGAACCTATTATGTTTGGTACTCCTATTATAATGAATCCTATACTTTTTATCCCTTTTATAGGTGTGCCAATAATAAATGCTGTAATAGCTTATACAGTTTTAAAAATAGGTATAGTAGGAAAAATTGTAGCCCTTGTAATTTGGACAACCCCAGGACCATTAGGTGCTTTGATAGCTTCCAATTTCAATATTTTTGCTATGATTTTGAGTTTATGTTTAGTATTCTTATCATACTTAATATATACTCCTTTCATCAATGCTTATGCTAAAACTTTACAAAATAATTAAAAAATATAAGGATAAAATATGAACGATAAAATTATTAATTTTATAGAAAATAAAATAACACCAGTGGCAGCTAAATTAGCTAGTAACAGATACTTGAATGCTATTAAAGATGCATTTATATATACTATGCCTTTTTTAATAGTTGGATCTTTTGTACTTTTAATATTTAACTTACCTTTCACAGATAAAAGCAATTTCTTGTATATGGGTTGGTATGACAATTTCTCAAGAACTTTTACAGGCGATTTCATTCAAATATTCAATGTAAGTATGGGTATATTGTCAGTATTCGTTGCTTATGGTATAGGATATTCTTTGGCTGGTTCTTATAATTTAAGCAGTGTTACAGGAGGATTCTTATCTTTATTTGCATTTTTCCTAATAGCTGCTAAAGTAAATGCTTTATCTGTTGCTGAAGATTTTGCAAGCATATTCTTAGTAGAAGCCGGAAGCAATATAAATGTATTAGATGCTAGATTTTTAGATGCTAAAGGAATATTCTCTGCTATAATAGGCGGTATAATATCTATAGAAATTTACAGATTCTTAGTAAGCAAAAAAATGACTATAAAACTTCCTGATTCTGTACCTCCTGCAATAGCAAAATCATTTGAAATAATTATACCTATAGCCGTTGTAGGCGTATTATTCCAAATAATAAATATAATAATACAGAAAAAAATGATGATACTTGTACCTAACTTGATAATGAAAATAATCTCTCCTTTATTGTCAATATCAGATAGTTTGCCATCTGTAATAATACTTCTTTTAGTTATACATATATTATGGTTTGTAGGTATACATGGTGCTAATGTTGTTAATGCTGTAATTACTACAATAACATTATCAAATTTAGCTTTGAATCAAGCAGCTTTACAGGCAGGAGAAGCTTTACCAAAAGTAGTAGCAGGAGAGTTCTTCAATGTTTATGTATATATAGGAGGAGCAGGTGCTACATTAGGTTTAGCAATAGCTATGGCATTAAGTAAAAACTCACATCTTAAATCTATAGGAAGACTTTCAGTTATACCGGGATTATTCAATATAAATGAACCTATTATGTTCGGTACTCCTGTTGTTATGAACCCTATACTATTTATACCTTTTATAGGTGTACCAATAATTAATGCTATAATAGCTTATACAGTTTTAAAAATAGGTATCGTTGGAAAAATTGTTTCTTTAGTACCTTGGACAACTCCTGGTCCATTGGGAGCTTTCTTATCTACTAATTTGAGTGTTCCTGCTATGATTTTGAGTTTATGTTTAGTATTCTTATCATACTTGATATATACTCCTTTCATCAATGCTTATGCTAAAACTTTACCAGATAACGAATAAAATTAATAAATGATTGCAAAATAATAATAACATAAAAAAACAGGAGAATATTATAGATGAAAGAGTTAGGAATATCTATTTACCCCTTTCACTCAAAAATGGAAGATAATAAATCATATATAGATTTGGCTTCTAAATATGGATTTACTAGATGTTTTATGTGTCTGCTTTCAGTTGATAGATCCAAAGATGAAATAATAAATGAATTCTCAGCTATTATAAATTATGCTAAAGAAAAAGGCATAAGAACTACTTTGGATATATCTCCGGCTGTATTCAAACATTTGGATATAGATTATAAAAATCTTGACTTTTTTCATAAATTGGGAGCTTGGGCTGTAAGATTAGATTTAGGCTTTACAGGTAATGAAGAAAGTTTAATGACATACAATGAATACGATTTAAAAATAGAATTAAATATGAGCAATGATACAAATTATCTTGATAATATAATGAAATATTATCCTAATACTGATAATTTAATAGGCTGTTATAATTTCTATCCTCATGCATACACAGGACTTGACAGAACACTTTTCAAAAGCAGTATGAAACGTTTTAAAAAATATTCTATAAGTTCATCAGCATTTGTTAATGCCAAAGAAGCTGCTTTCGGACCTTGGCCTGTAAGCGATGGCATTTGCACATTAGAAGAACATAGAAATATGCCTATAGATGTACAGGCTATGGAATTATTTGCTCTTGGTGTTGATTGTGTATTTATTGCTAACTGTTATGCAGATGAAAATACTTTGAAAACATTATATAATATGGATAAGAGATTAATAACTTTTAAAGCAGAATTAGTTGATTCGATTCCTAAAGAAGAAAAGAGTATAGTATTGGATATGCTTCATCAAAACAGATTAGATGCTTCTGCTGATGTTATAAGATCTTCAGATACAAGAGCAAAATATAAGGGACATAATTTCAAAATATTTAATGCAGTTTCTGATATAAAAAGAGGCGATATATTAATAGATTCATCAGAATACGGAAGTTATACCGGAGAAATGCAAATAGCTTTGAAAGATTTAAAAAACACCGGAAGAACTAATATAGTAGGAAAAATTAAAGATGAATATTTATTTCTGCTCGATTATATAAGTCCGGCTAAAAGATTTATTATAAGAGAATAATTTTTATGGAGTTTATTACTTATGACACAAGATTATGAAACATTTATGGAAGAAAATGTATTTCCTATTATAGCATTAGCTGGAGAGAGTAAAAGTTTAGCTTATGAGGCTTTAAGACTTGCTAAAGAAAATAAATTTGAAGAATCCGATAAAAAAATGCAGGAAGCTGATAAATTATTACTAGAGTCTCATCAATACCAAACCGATTTGATATCAAAAGAAGCTAATGGTGAAAGTTTTGTAATAAACTTACTTTTTATACATGCTCAGGATCATTTAATGACTGCTATAAGTGAAAAAAATTTAATAAATGAGATTATTGACATATTGAAAATGAACCATAAATAAATTTTTATTCTCAAACTAATTAAAAATGGGTATTATTTATTTAATACCCATTTGCTTATTTTTATCATTATATTTTATGCAATTAAAAAATATTTAAATTTTCATATCAATATAATTTCAATAATATAACTTTTTAAAAAATTACATAGTCAAGTTCTTGATATAAAAATAAAAATATTATATCATTTCTCACAATCGGGGAGCTTGAAAAGGCTGAGAGGAAGTTTACATAATTTTTTATTATTAAACTTCGACCCTTATAACCTGTTTGGGTAATGCCAGCGTAGGGAATTATCTCTTTTATTATTTTCTTTATACATTTAATAAAATGAGACCTTTTCTAAAGTTGGTCTTGTTTTATTAAATTATATTATATAAAATAAATAAACAAGACTAAAATACAATTCAATAAAACAAGACAAACGGCGTTATAAAAATCTCGCTTTTATATTTAATAATTTAAGGAGCTTTTTATGACTTCAAAACAAAAATTTATTATTCTATTAATTTTATTTGTATTTTTTATATCATGTAAAAAACAAACAAAAAATATCAAAGATGAAATCACTGTGAATTTGGGCTATGAACTTAATACTATAGACCCCGCTTTGAATGATGAAACTTATGGATATATTTATATTAATCATGCATTCGAGGGACTGCTAAATAAAGATATAAACGGAAACATTGTAGGAGGCGTTGCTGATAAATGGGAAATAAGCGATGACAGCCTTACATATACATTTCATTTAAGAGATGATGCAAAATGGAGCGACGGAAAAAAAGTTACAGCCGATGATTTTGTATATTCCTATAGAAGATCAGTTGATCCGAAAACAGCATCACCTTTAAGCTATTTAATGGAATATATAAAAAATGCTAAAGATATAATAAGAGGAAAACAGCTAGTAGAAAATCTTGGAGTAAATGCTATAGATGAAAATACTCTCACAATAGAACTTGAAGCACCTACCCTATACTTTACTGATATATTAGCTTCCGGAGGAGTTTATATGCCAGTAAGAAAAGATATAATAGAAAAATACGGTGATGATTGGACTTGGAATCCTGAAACTTATATTGGAAACGGTGCATACAAAATGGTAGAAAGAAAGCCTGATGAACTTCTTGCTTTTGAAATAAATACTAATTATTGGAATTATACCAATCAAGTGGCTAAAAAAATTAATTTTGTTTTAATTGCTGATGAATATATATCACTTAATGCTGTAAGAACAGGAGATGTTGATTTTTCTATAAATGCACCTCCTATTGGTGAGATAGAAAATTTGATAAAAGAAAACTTAATGGCTGTAAGCGATATTATAGGAGTTTATTATTTGGATTTAAACAATAAAGATAAAGCATTATCAGATAAAAGAGTAAGAAAAGCATTATCACTTGCTATAGATAGAAATTATATAGTATCAAATATAGGATACGGCAAATTAATACCAGCTGAAGCCTTCGTTCCTCCTGTAGTAAAAGGACTTGAAAAATCTTTCAGAGAAGAAAGCAGCAATTATATAATAGCAAATAATTATAGTAATAATGTAGAAGAAGCAAAAAGATTATTAGCTGAAGCAGGATACCCAAACGGAGAAAATTTTCCTATGCTTGAGGTAAAAGTTTCATCTGGTTTTTATACTACAGTTTTGGAAGCTATTCAACAGATGTGGAAAAATACTCTCAATATTGACGTAATAGTTAGAACAGAAGAATCCAAAATTACTTTGCCTTTCAGAGAGTCCGGAAATTATCAAATGGCTAGAACAAGCTGGACAGGTGATTATAATGATCCGCTTACAATGCTTCAAATTATGACCAGCTACAGTGATATAAATTACGGAGGCTTTTCAAATGCAAGATATGATTCTTTGATAGAGTTTGCCGCTACTGCCACAAATGCACAAAAAAGAATGGAAGCTTTAAAAGAAGCTGAGGCAATACTTTTTGATGAAGTTCCTATTATACCATTTATATATAGAACAGATTTTTTAATAGTGAATCCTAAATTAAAAAATTATATTGACGAGCCTTTGGGAAGATATAAATTTAATTATGCTTATTTAGAAGAATGATATTTAAAAAATAATATTTAAATGATAAAATATTAACATTTAATAATAAATATTTCATAATGATGAGAGGAGAATAAAATGAAATTTTCAGAAATAGTGTGGAAAAGAAATCAAGACTTGTACAATAAAATAATAAATACAAATTTTAATAAAGAACTTATGAATGGAAGTTTAGACAAGAAAAAATTTGCATACTATATAGAACAAGATAGTTTATATTTGAAATATTATTCTAAAGCTTTAGCTATAATTTCTTCAAAAATACACAATGTTGATTATGCATTAGTATTTTTAAAATCATCTATAAACTCTTATATAGTAGAAGAAGAAATTGTGCATAAATATTTTAGAGATACTTTTAAATTTGAAAATACAAATAAAATAACAACCGCTAATTTAGGATATACAAGCTTTCTTATTAATACTGCTCATACTGAAGCTTTTGAAACTGCTGCTGCATCTATACTTCCTTGTTTTTGGATATATAATGAATTGGGTAAATACATAAAAGCAAATGCAGAAGTTGAAAATAACCCCTATAAAAAATGGATTGATACTTATGCTGATGAAGAGTTCTCTAAAGCAACCGAATATATGATTAAAATACTTGATAATTTATATGATAATGCCTCTGATGCTGTAAAAGAAAAAATGGCAGCTGTTTTTGATATAGCATTTATATGGGAATATAGATTTTGGAATGATGCTTATAATTTAGATGATTTCCATAATGTATAAAATTTATTTTTATAAGTTTAAATAAATTAATTGCAATTTACTTCTCTGTATGTTATAATATTTTATACATACAGGGGGTATTTACAAAATGAATAATACTTTAACTTTGATAATAGGTCTTATATTAACTTTTATAATATTAAGTGCCTTAAGAAAAATCATCTTTAATATAAGAAGCAAAGGTAAATTTAAAAACATAAATGTAAATGATGCTGTTTCTATTTATAAAAATAATAAAGATATAGGCTTAATAGATGTAAGAAGTTATATGGAAGTTCAGCAAAGCGGATACATAAAAAACAGTGTCAATATTCCTTTAGATGATTCTAAATTCAATGAGAAAATGTCAAAATTAGATAAAAACAAAGAGTATATAGTTTATTGTGCAAGCGGAAGCCGTTCCGGTACAGCTTGTATGCGTATGTATAAATTAGGCTTTACAAATATCAATAATCTTACTCATGCAGGATATTTTCAGCTTTCATCATATTTAGAATAACTTTATATAAAATAAAGTTAAAAATTGTATATGATTGCTTCTAACTCTTATTTTATAAGTTTACATACTAAAAAATTATACCAAACTTTTTATAATTTTTTAGTATGTGCTTTAAAATATGTCATGTAAATTTAATTCCCATATAAAAAATATAAGCCAAGTATAAATAAATCTTTCACTAACTTCTGAATTATTATATGCAGTAAAATAAGGTTTAATAATAACTTTATCATCACTTAAAGCATAATATGATATATTAGTATCAATACAAAAATACTCTTTACTCATAGAATTATAAAAAGAATATTTATTAATTGTATTGGTATTAAGAAAATGAGTTTTCATTTCATATTTATGAACGAATCTTTTTAAAAGTCCGTAATTTGTTTCTATCACTTTTAATTTATTAAGAGTTTCATTTAAATCATCTATATTAATGGTGCTAAACTGCATTATTGGCTGATACAAATCATAATCATTGAGCTGATCTTTCCATTTTGATATAGTTTCTTTTTCCATTTCAAAAGGGCTTGCCAAACTTATATAACTGTTTTCATCAATAATAATACTTTCATCATTTTCATTGCTATAGCTTCCGTATCCAGAATATCTGAAAGTATAAACTTTATTTTCAATATGCATATTCCAAATTAAGTTAATAGCAAATTTATTCATTAAAACATTATCAATAAAAATTTCTTTAAAAAATCTGTAATTATATTTTTTACCGCTCATTAAAAGTTTGATTAAATTAAAATTCTGATTTTTTATAGTAAATGAAATTTCTTTTTTAAGATATTTAATTTTTTCTTTCAAATCAGATGACATATTTTTTGGATATGATTTTAATATTTTATTTTTTTCTATATCAAAAAGCTCTGCCTCATTATTATTAATAATTAATTTATATTTATTATCTTCTATAATTTTATCACTGTTTTTATCAAATCCGAAATTGGGTATAAGTTTAAATACTATCTCATCTTCAGTCAAATTTCTCATTAAAGCAGCTTCATGCAATATATCATCTGCCATTTTCTGTATATCATCTCTTTCATTATATCTAAATACATTGCATAATAGATTCATAGCATAATCACTTTCTTTATGAAATGATAATATTATAAGTAAAAGTTTAGAATATTTTTCTTCTTCATATATTTCCTTTACTGCTTCATCTCCTCCATATATTCCATAAATTATAGCTGAAGTTTCTTTTTTTGAAGATATATATATTTGTTTTAAAGCTTTTATAAAAGATTCCATATCAAATAAATTTATAATATTATCTATTAATACTATTTTAAAAACATCTCTCTTTAATGCCAAATAAGATAAGTATATATATTTTATAACTTTGATATTAACTGTTTTTGTTTTATCTTTAGTTAATACTTCTTCGATATTTAAATCATCTATAAACTTAACTTTCTTTTCATCTTTTTTACTATAATTATTTTCTATATAATTTTCTGCTTCTTCTATAGTTTTAAAATCATTAGAAGTTTCTTTTAATTCATTATAATAATCATTTTCTAACTTTTTACGAAAAAGCATTATTTTTTTATTGTTGCTTGTATTAATACTATAATATATTTGTTTAATATCATTATTTTTTAAAAGATCTGATAAATCATCTTCATTATTATTTTCTAAACAGTATGAGTAAATTTTAAATTTCAATGAAATTTTATCATTCTTACACATAAATGAATTTTCAAACATAGAAGTCATTGAATAAAGATTTTTAATATCCCAAGAATCTAAATCCTGATCAAATTTATTAGTATTTGCAAACATTTTATTCATACTCTCTACTTTAGAAACATTCCATTTATTTAAAGGCTTATTAAATTCCAATGCCCCATTAAACATATTATCCATTGCTTCTACATAGCTTACATTCCAATTATTAATATCACCATCAAATTTCAATGCATCGGCAAACATTCCTCTCATATTTTTTACTTTAGAAACGTTCCATTTGTCCAAACTTTGATTAAATTCTTTGGCCGACTGAAACATCATATTCATACTTTCAACATTAGATACATTCCAATCATTCAAAGGCTTATTAAAACATAAAGCAAAATGAAACATCTCTGACATAATCTTAACTTTTGAAACATTCCATTTACTTATATCATTATTAAAATAAGCATTAAATGAAAATAAACCATGCATATTTTCTACATTTGAAGTATCCCAATTTTCAATACCATCATAATTTTTTCTATGAGAACATTTAAATAAATCTGTCATATTAGTGATAAGGCTTGTATCAATATCATTCAAATCAATGCTTTCATCATCAACTAATAATTTTAATTCTTTTGTATTATTTGGTTTGAACTTTTTATGCATAGTAAATCCTTAAAAATATTATATACTAAAAATTTTAGAGTTTGTCAAAAAATACAATTTTAACTTTAGGTTATTTGTGGGGACTAGCCCCCCCCCCCCCCCCCAGTTCTTTTTGTGACCAAAAGAACCAAAAAGACTGCATTTTTAGTCAAAATGTAGTTTTTATCTTATATTTTAAAGAAAACTTAATAATATTTTATGCTATTAATAAATAAAAATTACATTCGTAAATAACTCAAAATTGACAAAATATAGTTGTTTAGGTATATACTAAAAAAGTGAAGCTAATAAAAAATTAACTTCACTTTTATTTTATTATCAATTATAAAAATAATTAATGTTTAAAATGTCTTATTCCAGTAAATATCATAGCAATTCCATGTTCATTACAAGCATCTATTGATTCCTGATCTCTCATAGATCCGCCGGGCTGAATTATAGCTTTAATATTGTATTTAGCACAGGCGTCCACTACATCTCTGAATGGGAAGAAAGCATCTGATGCCATAACTACCCCATCGCCTGCTCTCTCTAAAGCATCTTCGCAAGCCCATATTCTGTTAGTTTGTCCGCTTCCTATACCTTTAGCCATAAAGTCTTTTATTACTACTATAGCATTTGATTTAGCATATTTTACAACCTTCATTCCGAATATTAAATTCTTCATTTCTTCTTCAGTAGGTTTTTTCTCTGTTACAACTTTATAATCTTCTATTAAAGTATTATCTTCATCTTGTACAAGTAATCCGCCGTCAACTTTAACAAGATTGATTTTATCATTAGTATTAGTTTTGTATTTTATAACTCTTAAATTCTTTTTGCTTTTTAATACTTCCAAAGCTTCAGGAGTAAAGTCTTTAGCAATAACAATTTCCAAGAATATTTTTATAAGTTCTTTTGCAGTTGCTTCATCTACTGTACTATTGAAAGCCACTATTCCTCCGAATATAGAAGTAGGATCGCATTCATAAGTTCTATTATAAGCCTCTAATACATTAGAACCCAAAGCAGCACCGCAAGGAGTAGAATGTTTTATAGCAGAACAAGCATATTCTTTTTTAGACTCATCAAACTCTAACACTATTTTTAAAGCTATATCCATATCTCTGATATTATTAAATGAAAGTTCTTTTCCGTTTAACTGTTCAAAACCTTTCATAGAACCTTTATCTATAGTTGATATATAGTAACTTGCTCCCTGATGAGGATTCTCTCCGTATCTTAATTCTTCCTGTAATGCATAAGACATATTCAAATAATTAAGTTTTTTGCCTTCCTTACTTTCTAATGAATTAAACATAAACTCTGAAACCGCAGCATCATAAGCAGAAGTTAAATTAAATACTTTAGAAGCTAAATATTTTTTTGTTTCAAAACTAACTTCGCCTTTTTCCATTTCGTTTTTTACTAAATCATAATCTTTAACATCGCTTATAACAACAACATCTTTAAAAGATTTAGCAGCAGAACGAAGCATAGTAGGACCGCCTATATCAATAAACTCTATCTTCTCTTCAAATTTCAAATTATCGTCTTGTACTTTTTCAAAAAAAGGATAAAGATTCACTATCACCATATCTATAGGAGTTATTCCTCTCTCTTTAATAGTTTCCATATGAGTAGGATTATCTCTTATAGCTAGAATTGCTCCGTGTATT
This sequence comes from uncultured Brachyspira sp., assembly GCF_944393015.1. GTDB lineage: Bacteria > Spirochaetota > Brachyspiria > Brachyspirales > Brachyspiraceae > Brachyspira. Next base: position 57,948 of record NZ_CALXYQ010000003.1, on the reverse strand, counting down.
TTTGGATCTAAAGTTTTTACTCTTCCGTCAAGCATTTCTTTAGCTCCTGTAACTTCAGCAACCTCTATCACAGGTATATTATTTTCTTTCAAATATTTGTAAGTTCCGCCTGTAGAAACTATTTCCACATTCTTTGAAGTTAAAAACCTGGCAAAGTCTAATATTCCGTCTTTATAGAATACAGATATTAATGCTCTTTTAATCATTATAAAACTCCCATTAATCAAAATAATGAATCAATTATAATATAAAACTTGTTATTGTAAAGAGTAATTAATTTGTTATTTTTTATATTATCATAATTTACTGAAAACTATTAAAAGTAAAAAATATTTCAAATATGCATGAATTTATTAAATTTTGTTTAGACAATAGATTTATTATAAAATAATTTTCTAATAAATAACATTTTCATCGTAAGCATTAACACTGAACCCCGCCCACCCGCCCCAAATCTTCTCTACGTAAGCAATTTGTATATAGTTATCATAATTGTAATTTTATGTTAACTATGTTATAATGAACTTTCATATTATATAATTCATTTAAATATAATATTCATTAAAAATAAGGGTTAGTTTATGAAACATTTCTTTTCTTTTTGTTTTATTTTTATAGCATTAATATCAAACGTATACGCTGATGTAAAAGTAGATTTCAGATTATTTACAAGTTCTTATGCATATAACGGCGAGAATCTACTATGGCAGGATACAAGAACAACATTAACATACTTTGAAAATTTTACCGAAGGAGCTTTTGATATAAAATTCAATGATCTTATCACTTTGAGAGTAGGAGCTTCAGTATTTTTCCCATTCACATTTGAATTTCCTCAAGGAATAAGAGTATTTCCTGTAGTTACAACACAATTATCAAATGAATATATTTCTCTTAGAATAGGTACTATGACAGGCGGACATAATTTACCTTCACCTATAAGAGATCCTTTAATGGATATGACCCCAGTTGTAAGATCTACACCAGATAATACATTAATAGCCAAAGGTCCAGAAGAATATAAATATAATGAACCTTTTACACATGGATACTATGAATATGGAGCTTCCTTTGAATGGTTTAAAGGTGGAAAGGGAGAAGTATATATGAATTGGCAAATACAGCATAATGCTAAACATAGAGAAAGATTCGATGTAGGCTTCATTTATTCTATGGATTTTGCACATGATATAGCAACACCTTATGTAGCTGTACACTATTGGCATAATGGAGGACATGAATATCCATTTGTACCAGGTTCTCCTGCGATTACAGAAAATTATGTTGGTGCTATAGGTATTAATAGTTATTATTTATCTATACTTTATATGGCTTCTTATAATCTTCCTGATAGAGATAATGAGCCTGGAGTATTCGGACATGGAATTTTCTTAAGAGGTACAATACCTGTTATGACTTGGTTTGAAATAGAACCTATAATATTTGTTTCAGGCTGGTATATAAATAAAAATCATAAATTTATAAGCGTTGAAGGTGATCCTTTCTATAGAGTACCTTTCTATTTCGGACTTAATTTAAAGAAAGATTTCGTATTTGATAATGGTATAGTATTGGGACTTTCTTTAGTTAATGGCTTATTCTTAAATGAAAAAAATGAAATAGGAATAAGATATGATCAAAGTTTGCAGTTTGACTTTACATACTTAGTTCCAGTAAAACAGTAATTAATTATTTTTTATTATTAATAGCGATAAAATAGATTATACTCTAGATTATCGCTATTATTTTATCATTTTTAATTTTTAATGTTTAATAGTATTAAAAGATATAAACTTATATAATAATAAATTGCTTTTATTAAAAAATATAGTAATATTTATCTTTATAGGAGTTTTTAAAATATGAAAGATAAAAAAGAAGTTAATCCAAATACTAATCATAAAATAGTAAATCATGATGAGGCTAATTTCTCACATGTATATTTTTACAAACTTTTATTTGAAGAAAAACCAGAGCTGCCTAATATAGAATTGATTAAACAGAAAATAAGAAAATATTATAATGATATAGAAGTTATATCATCAGATAATGGCATTTACAGCATAGCAATAAATGATTTAAAAGTAAAATATAAAGATGAAAAGGAAGTACCAGCACAAATTTTGATGCCTAGTGCTATGGAATTTGATTATACTTCAATAAGCGATTATTATTATAGTCAAATGTGGGATATAAAAGAGCCTAAAGAAGTTATAAAAAACTGTAATTATGAAATAATGCTTAGTGATTTTCTAGCAGCTGGACTTGATTATAAAGATAGAACAACTCTGCTTAATAATTGGCTTTATACATCATTACAGCTTTTTGATAATTGTATAGCAGTATATAATGAACAAAGCGGTAAGCTTCTTCTACCAGAGCAAATATTAAATAATACCTACCCTAAAGATTTCAGATTTATGCTTTCAGGAGTAAATATAAGGCTTTTCAATGTTCAGGATTCTAATGATATTATAGTAGATACTTTGGGAATGTACGCTATAGGACTTCCAGATATACAATACCATTTCCATGGTTTAAATGCAAATGATGTTATATCTCATGCCTTGAATATAGCAGCCTACATATTTGATAAAGGCGATATTATAAAAAGCGGCGATACTATACAGAGCATATTTGAAAATGTACAATGGAAATGTCAGTATGAAAAATCTCTTCTAAAACCTCATAGAGAAATTTTAGATATTAATATGCTTGAATATGCTTCAGGAAAAAGACAAAATTAATAAAAATACTTAAAAAACAAATACTTATTGCTCTAAATAAGAACAAATTTAGGATATACAAAACCAATAAAATACCCAATAGTAGTATTATGAAATAGATATACTAAAAATATGTATATAAAAATTCACATAAATATGATATTTTTGTTGAATTCAAATATATTTTTTCCTATACTATAATAAGTGTAATTTTAATTTTATTGTATCAATGGAGGTATATAATGAGTGAAGATGTTTCTCTATTAACACAGGAGGAGATTGCTGATGAAATTAAATCACTAGTTGAGAAGTGGAAAGATTCTGAAGGAAATCTTATTATGATTTGTCATGGAATTCAAAAACATTATGGTTATGTTCCTAGAAATGTTGCAAAATACGTATCAGAAGAGATAAATATACCGCTTGCTAGAATTTATGAAATTCTTACATTTTATAACTATTTCACATTGGAACCGCCTGCTGAAAATAATATAGGCGTTTGTATGGGTACTGCCTGCTATTTAAAAGGCGGCGGACAATTAGTAGAAGAAATAAAAAGAAAATTAAATCTAAAAGGCGATCAAAAATATTCGGCTGATAGAAAATATAAGTTGGAAGAGGTAAGATGTATAGGCTGCTGCGGCTTAGCACCTGTAATAACTTTTAATGATGAAGTTTCAGGAAGAGTAGTAGTTGATGATATATCAAAATTTATTAAAGATGAAGAAGCTAAATAAAGAGTAATGGAGTAAAAAATGGCAGAAAAATTAGATAGAAAAAAACTAGAAGAATACAGAATTAATAAAGAAAGAGAGATAGGTTTAAGGAAAGGCAGAGAATCATCAACATCTCATAAATTTCATATACTTGTATGCGGCGGAACAGCTTGTGAATCAGGTAAAAGTGATGAGATTGTAAAATTATTAAGAGAATATGCAGAAAAAAATGGTATTTCTGATGATGTATTAGTTGTAAAAACAGGATGCTTTGGCTTTTGCAGTCAGGGTCCTGTAGTTAAGATTATGCCTGGAAGAGTTTTTTACACTCATGTAGGACCTGAACATGCTCAGGATATCATAGAAAAGCATATAATGAAAGGTGAATTATTATTAAAGATACTATATAAAGAACAAAGAGAACATAGAGATTTCTCTAAAGAAATTAACTTCTATCAAAAGCAAAGAAGAATAGTATTAAAAAACTGCGGAGTTATAGACCCTGAAAATATAGATGAATATATAGGAAATGATGGTTATAAAGCTCTATCTAAAGTATTATTTGAGATGACTCCTGATGATGTTATTAAAGAAATGCAAACTTCAGAACTTAGAGGAAGAGGAGGTGCAGGATTCCCTACTTGGAAGAAATGGAGCTTCACAAAAGCAGTAAAAGATGATCAAAAATATATAGTATGTAATGCCGATGAAGGAGACCCTGGAGCTTATATGGACAGAAGTATACTAGAGGGAGATCCTCATTCTGTAATAGAAGCTATGACTATAGCAGGATATACTGTAGGAGCAAATAAAGGATATCTATACATAAGAGCTGAATATGGTCTTGCTGTTGACAGAGTAAAAATAGCTTTGAAACAGGCTTATGAATACGGACTATTAGGAAATAACATATTAGGAAGTAATTTCTCATTTGATTTGGATATAAGGCTTGGTGCCGGTGCATTTGTATGCGGCGAAGAAACTGCACTTTTAGCTTCAATAGAAGGAAACAGAGGAACTCCAAGACCTAGACCTCCTTTCCCAGCAATAAAAGGTTTATTTGAACATCCTACAGTTATTAATAATGTTGAAACATTTGCAAATGTAACTGCTATCATAAATAATGGAGGCGATTGGTTTGCTTCTATTGGTACAGAAAATTCAAAAGGTACTAAGGTATTCGCTTTGACAGGTAATGTAAATGTATCAGGACTTGTAGAAGTGCCTATGGGAACAACAATTAGAGAAATAGTATTTGATATTGGCGGCGGAGTACCTAATGATAAATTCGCAAAAGGCGTTCAAACAGGCGGCCCTTCAGGCGGTATATTACCTGAATCTCTATTTGGTACTCATATAGATTTTGATAATTTAGTTCAATTAGGTTCTATGATGGGGTCAGGCGGTATGATTGTCATTGATGAAGACAGCAATATGGTTGATTTTGCTAAATTCTATCTTGGTTTCTGCGTTGATGAAAGCTGCGGTAAATGCGTACCTTGCAGAGTCGGCGGAATGCAAATGCTTAAAATATTAGAAAAATTCACTAAGAGAAGAGCTAAAGAAGATGATATACAAAAATTAAAAGATATTGCTTTAACTATGAAAAATGCTTCATTATGTGCTTTAGGTTCTACAGCTGCTAACCCTGTAATGTCTACATTAAAGCATTTTGAGGAAGAGTACAAAGCTGGAATATTTACTCCTCCTGTTCCAAAGAAAAATTAAAAGGAGTATAGATAATGGTTAAAATAAAAATAAATGGTAAACAAATTGAGGTTGAAGAAGGTCTTACAATTTTAAAAGCTGCTAAAAAATTAGGAATAAAAATTCCATCTTTATGCTATCACCCTGATATACCGCCTACTTCAGCATGCGGAATATGTGTAGTAAAGTTGGCTAATCAAGGAAATAAATATGTAAGATCATGTTCTATGGTTGTTGAAGAAGGAATGGATATTATCACTCATGATTCTGAGATTAATACAGTAAGAAAAGGGGTTTTGGAATTAGTATTATCAGCACACCCAAATGATTGTTTGAACTGTATAAGAAACGGAGAATGTGAACTTCAAACTGCTGCTGCTGATTTCGGAGTTAGAAACTCAAAATATGACAATATAAAACAAAATCACCCTAGAGATGAATCTGCCGGAAGTATAGTACTTAATCCTGAAAAATGTATAAAATGCGGAAGATGCGTAGTTGTTTGTCAGGAAATGCAGAAAGTACATGCTTTAGGATTTGTCAATAGAGGATTTGATACTTATTTTGCCCCAGGTGCTGTTTCATTAAAGGATTCTCCTTGTGTAGACTGCGGACAATGTGCTGCTCACTGCCCAGTTGCAGCTATATATGAAAAAGACCAAACCAGAGAAGTTGAAGATGCTATAGATAATGCTGATACTTATGTTGCTGTTCAAATGGCTCCTGCTGTAAGGGTTGCTTTGGGAGAATATTTCGGACTTAAGCCAGGCGATAATATTACAGGCAAAATTTATGCGGCTATGCGTTTGATGGGATTCAATGCTATATTTGATACAAATTTCGGTGCTGATTTAACTATTATGGAAGAAGCAAATGAATTCGTTAAAAGATTTACAGAAAGCAATGGAACTGCTGTTATGACTACATCATGCTGTCCTGCTTGGGTAAAATATGCAGAAGAATATTATCCTGATTTACTAGATAATATATCAACTTCTAAATCTCCTCATATGATGTTAGCTCCTATGGCTAAAACTTATTATTCTGACAAAGCTCATGTTGATCCTTTTAATATATTCAATGTATCTATAATGCCTTGTACTGCTAAGAAAAATGAGATTAGAAAAAATGAAACTATGTATTCAAGCGGATACAAAGATGTTGATGTTGTTCTTACTACAAGAGAGTTTGCTAGAATGATTAAACACTATGGTATAGATGTTGCTGGAATAGAACCTGAAGAAGCAGACAGCATATTAGGAGAATATTCCGGAGCTGGTACTATATTTGGTGCTACTGGCGGTGTTATGGAAGCTGCTTTAAGAACTGCTTATAATATAATAGCAGGCTCTAATATGAGTAATCTTGATTTTGAAGATGTTAGAGGATTAGACGGAGTAAAAAAAGCAACAATAAAAATATTAGATAAAGAAGTAAGAGTTGCTGTTGTGAATGGACTTCATAATGTTGATCCTGTAATGCAGGAGATAAGAGCTGCTAAAGAAAAAGGAGAAAATCCTCCTTATCACTTTATAGAAGTTATGGCTTGTCCTGGCGGATGTGTAGGAGGAGGCGGTCAGCCTTATGGCCCTACTAACGAAGTAAGACTTCAAAGAGCAGGCGGTTTATATAATGAAGATAAAAACACTGTAAAACATAGATGCTCTCATGAAAATGAAAATATTAAAAAACTTTATGATGAGTTCTTAGGAAAACCTCTTGGAGAAAGAGCACATCATTTCTTACATACTAGCTATAAAGCTGATGAAAAATATAATAAATAATTACTAAATATTTAAAAATACTAAGCACTATGATTATTAATTTTAATCATAGTGCTGTTTTTATTTAAAGAAAAAGTTTCATTAACGGCTATTTTATAGTATCAAATTTCATTTCTCTAAATCTTTTATATTCTTCTTCTATTTCAGATTTTTTTGACATGAAATTATCTCTTGTATGTATTATTTCTTGCAAATGTACTGCTCTTGCTTCATTAATATTTCTATCTCTTATAAGTCCGTTTTCTGCAAGTACGAATTTATATTTTCCATTTTCATCTTTAACTAAATCTCCGCCTGCACCGCAAACAGCACATTCAAAATTAAACTTCACCCCGTCCCAATGTTCTTCACCCGGATATATTAAAGAAGAATGACATCTAGGACATAATCCCAAATTAGGATCTCCAAGCCATTTTCTCTCTTCGACTGGGGTATTTATTGCTTCAACTATATTTTTTCCCATTTGATAAGCTCTGTCCAAATAATCTTTATGTATAAGAACATTTCCAGGTCTTCCAACACTTTCAGCTAAATACATATCAACAACAGTCATAGAGTGGGTAAACATTGTAGCAGCAAGTCCTTCCAAACTCATAGTCTGCCAATCATGTTTAGAACCGCCTACTCCTATAAGTCCAGCTACAGTGTGCGGATCCTCTTTAACCTGCCCTATTTGTATTCTAAATGATAATTCATAAGCTAAAAATCTCTGAGCAAATGATAAATATAAAGAAGAAGGAAGTAAATCATAAGTAGGACATCCAACTATTATTCCCTGACATTGATTCATTACATTTACTATCTTATCCATATCATCTTTTTCTTTGTAAATACATCCTTTGTACTCTCCGCCTTCTTTAAATATCTTTCCCATAGCTATAGTACAAGATTCACATCCTGAACAAGGCTTTATATTATAATCAAATAGATTTATAAGTATAGCCTCCTGCATCTTTTACCGCTGTTAAAGCTTGCTTCACTAAAATTTCGCTGTTTCCATTATGTCTTCCAGCAACTATTCCCATAACTTTCATAGAATATAATTCCCCTTTTTATTGAAATAAATTACTGGATAGGCTGCCAGTCTTCGTATTTATTAATAAATGATATTATCGAAGTTTATCGGAAATCTCATATTAGCGAACTAATACAAGCCCTACCTTATTGTTAATATATAGCATACAATATATCTTAATTATTGTCAAGATATGCTGAAAATTTTTAAGTTTGTCAACTATTCGCCTATACCCCTTGGGTACGCTTCACGGATGCTTTCCGCACGGTATTGCAAATCATTATGGATAGCCAACTATACGCAACCGAAGGAAGTACTGTAAAGTATGCGTCTGATTACTTATTATACACAAAAAAGATAGTTTATATTACTTATAAAACGTATTTTGTTAATATTAAGTTATATTTTATATTATTAATAAATTAAAATTAGATTTATAAATAACTCAAAATTGACAAAATATAGTTATGTAGCTACATACATTTTTTATTCTGCTTAACTGCCAGCATATAAAATATAAGACAAAAATTAATATAAAAATATAAGAATTGACAAACTATATTTGTTTCAGTAAATATTATAAAAGACTGAGACTTAAAATAAGCATCAGTCTTTAATATCTGTATTATTGATTATTAACCTTTATAAGGAACTTTAACTATAGCTTTTTTAACATGATTTTTACCTGATTTTGGAGGAAGTCCTACCCTATGAGCATCATAAGGAAGAAGTATTAAAATTTCTCCTTGTGATAAAGTTAAGCGAACAGTTCCCTCTCCTTCCCAATCATGATAATCGCTTGCTTCATCATAACTTTTAGGCTTCAATGTAGAAGTATTTGCTATTATAAAATCTTCAGCTCCCTCAAATATTATCTGAACATCAACATATTTTAAATGTGATTCCCAAGGCGGATTATCTTTATTATCATATTCTGTAACATTGATAAAAGCACCTTCGCAAATTTCTTTGTCTAGCAAATGTTTTCCATTAGGAAGTTTTTTTAATTCATCATAATGATCCCTTATATAATTTTTTGCTTTCCAAATAGAATCATGAAAATCCTGATTGAACTCGCTTTTTATTGGTTTTAATATCATAATAACTCCTCCGTTTTTTAAAATATAATTAAGTGCTATCTATGCACCCGAGAACAAATGTAAAAATTAAAGTATTTAATAATTACTAATTACATATATTGTATAAAGTATGTATAATTTTTGCAATATCAATACTTATTATTTTTAAAAAATATTTGCAAACTATAATCTTTATTGTTATAATCTACATAATAAGCAGCTATTTTATACAAAACAAACAATTAATATGAAAAATGAACGTGTTTTAATGCTTTTTAAATTTATTTCTATGGTATTTCTCATACTGTTTTTACTTCTAAATATAGCATGCATATCGTATTATGAAAATAAATTTACTTTTATACTTTTATTTGTACTATTTATCTTATTCTTTATACCAGGCATTATTTTGTATAAAAATATAATAAATCTATATATCATTAAAGATTATAAGCAGGTAGAAGAAAAAACATCTGATGGAAAAATATATAGATTCTCAAAAATCAACAGCACTATAATAAATGATTATCAAATAGCAATAAAAGATTTGAAAGAAAAAAATAGTTATATATTAGGCAGATATGATGTTTTAGATGATATAAAAAAGCAATATAAAAAAGATATGAAAAAGGCAAGAAAACTTCAGGAAAATATGATGCCAAAAAAAATGCCTAATAATGATAGAGTAAATTCAGCTTCATTATATAAACCTCTTGAAACTATAGGTGGAGATTTTTTTGATTATATATATCTTGATGATGACAGAATACTTTTTATAATTTCTGATATTAGCGGACATGGAGTTGAAGCTGCGATTATAACTGCTATGTTTAAAACTGTTTTTAGGAACTTTGCAGCATCATTCAAATCCCCAGCTTCTTTTATATATGATATTAATAATTATATAATTAAAATATTGCCTATAAACTATTATCTTACTATGACAGTGGCAGAAATAGATTTAAAAAATAAAGTAGTAAAATATTCTAATGCCTCACATACCCCTATGCTTGTATTAGAAAATTCTCAAATAAAAGAATACAATAAAGGCGGTACTATAATAGGGCTTTTCCCTCAGGCATATTATGAAGAAGAAAGTATAAATATAAAAAAAGATGATATATTGATATTTTATACTGACGGAGTAACAGAAGCATCAAGATCAAAAAATAAATATGATTTTTATGGTATAGAGAGATTCAAAAAGGTTTTATTCAATAATAGAAACAATAAAGCTGAAAATATTATAAGCAATATAGAGAAAGATTTTTATGATTATCTTTCATATATGTCGCCTGATGATGATTTTACTATTGCAGCATTTAAGATAAAATAAAAAATTAAAATATTATTTTACTTCTTTGTATAAAATAACATCTTTATCGCCTGAAGTTAATTCTCCCAATTTAGGAACTATTGCTTTGAAATGTTCTGAATTATTATGACTTTCTATAGCTTTTTCATCTTTCCATTCTTCTATAAAAGTAAGATATTTTCCGTCTACACTTTCATATAAATTATAAGAAATACAACCTTTTTCTTTTCTGCTTTTTTCAATAAGTTCTTTAGCTGTTTCAATGAATTTTGATTTATTTTCGCTGCTTACAGGATTTCTAGCTACTATTTTAATCATATTTTTATTACCTTTACTTTTATCAGAATTTTCTTTACCTATTTTTTTATTGTATTTATTTTGAGCTATTACAGGAGATTCAAATAAAGATATTTTAACAGCATCTATTATATCATTTGCTATTACAGTATCTAAATCTTCTCTTTCTTTCTTACTGAAATTAGAAAGCACATAATCATTAACTTTTTTACCAGCGCTAGGTCTTCCTATACCTATTCTGATTCTTGTAAAATCATCACTTTGTAAATGAGAAATAAGGCTTTTTATACCATTATGTCCGCCTGAACTTCCGCCCTTTTTGATTTTAAAAGTACCAAAAGGTATATCCATATCATCATATATAACTATTATATCTTCTGGTTTTATATTAAAGAATTTTGATATAAAAATTGCAGATTCTCCGGAAAGATTCATGAAAGTCTGAGGTTTGAGAAGTATATATTCTACATCCTTCTCTTTTGCTCTTGCATATAATGATTTCTTTTTATTATTATCAAAATTGATATTAAAATTTTCGGCTATTTTATCAATGAGTATAAAACCCACATTATGCCTATTGTTTTTATACTCATCTCCAGGATTTCCTAATCCAATAATTAATTTAGTTATCATGGATATTTCTTTTTAGCAGCCTGAGGAGATTCGAATAAAGCAATACAAGCAGCATCTACAACATCATCGGATATATCTCTGATTTTTTTTCTTTCATCTTTTGAGAAAGGAGCTAAAAGAAAATCAGCTTTCTCTTCATCTTCAGGACATGCTCCTATACCTACGCCTATTTTAGTAAAATTATAGCTTTTTAAAGAATCTCTTATGCTTTTTATACCATTATGATCTATTTCAATATCATCAACTTCAGCTTCAGAATCATCATTTTTTGAAGGTATAACTCTAAATTCACCTATAGGTATATCCATATCATCATATATAACTATAATGTTTTCAACAGTGATTTTCATAAAACTTGCCATATAAAGGGCAGCTTCGCCGGAAAGATTCATAAAAGTCTGAGGTTTAAGAAGTAAATACTCCATTTTTCCAGACTTACCTTTTCCAAAAACTGTCTTTTTCTTTTTTATGTCAAGTTCTACGTTAAGTTTCTTAGCAACTCTGTCTAAAATCATATATCCGACATTATGTCTATGATTTTTATATTGTTCTCCTGGGTTGCCTAGTCCCATTACTAATTTCATCATATAGTAGTAATCCTAGAACTATATTTTATGCTTCTGCTGCACCTTTGTTAGCATCATCATCTTGAGTAGTAACAACAGTAACAATAGCTTTAGAAGCATCACCAACAGGGTCAACACCTTCTGGGAATTTTATATCGCTAATATGCAAACTATCACCTACTTTTAATTCGCTAACATCAACAACCAATTCTCTAGGTATAGAACCTGGGAAAGCTTTGATATTCAAACCGTATTCAACTTGCTCTAAAGTACCTCCGCCTAAGCGAACGCCTTCAGGAGTACCTTCAATGTGAATAGGAACATAAGTTTTGATTTTTTTATTTCTATCTATTTCATAAAAATCTATATGTCTTATACTTCTTTTGATACCGTCTATTTGATAATCTTTAACCAATACTTCTCTAGTTTTATCATTTTGTATATCTAAAGTGATTATATCATGCTGACCTGCTAAAGAAAAAACTTTAACAAATTCTTTCAACTCTACAGCAATAGAGTATTGATTTTCTCTGCCGTAAAGAGTAGCTAAAGCGTAACCTTCATTTCTTAATTTACGACCAACACTTTTAAATTTAGTATCTCTTTGCAAAGCTTTAATAGTATAATTCTCACTCATTTTTCTTTCCTTTAATTTTACTTATCAAATAGAACACTTATAGAAAGCTCCATATGTATATGTCTGATAGCATCGGCAATAACAGGAGCAACTGAAAGAACCTCTATTTTACTGCCTAATCTGTCTTTCATAACTTTTAAACTATCTGTTATATAAAGCTTTTCTATATCACTGGCATTAATTCTCTCATAAACATCACCAGAACATACAGCATGAGTTATAAATACATATATTCTTCTCATACCAGCTTTTTTCAAAGCCTGCATACTTTTTATAAGAGTACCGCCTGTATCTATTATATCGTCTATAATAATAGCATCTTTGCCATTAACATCGCCTATAATATTCATTACTTCGCATTCATTAGCTCTGTCTCTTCTTTTATCTATTATAGCTATATCAAGGTTTAATTGTTTAGCTATTGCTCTAGCTCTGCCAACTCCTCCTATATCAGGAGAAACGATGATAGAGTTAGACATATCAAGATCTTTTCTGATTTTATCCAAGAAAACATTTTTTGAAAGCATGTGATCTACAGGAATATCAAAAAAGCCTTGTATCTGTGCTGCATGCAAATCTAAAGCTAAAACTCTGTGAGCTCCAGCTTCTGATAAAAGATTAGCAACTAATTTAGCTGTTATAGGTACCCTAGGTTCATTCTTTCTATCTTGCCTAGAATAACCATAATATGGAATAACTGCTGTAATTCTTTTGGCACTAGCTCTTTTCAAAGCATCTATAATACAGTAAAGCTCCATCCAGTTTTCACTGCTAGACGGACGCCCTGTAGGCTGTATAACATAAGTATCTTTATTTCTGACCGTTTCTTCTATTTGAAGAAAAGTCTCACCATCAGCAAACTTACGTATTTCCATGTTACCCAACTTAAGTCCAAGATTCTTAACAACATCTTCTGACAATTGAGGGTTTGCTGTACCGCTTAAAATTAATATTTCGTCTGTTATTCCCATTTAAGTACCATATAAGAGAAAAGTTGGGGTGGAAGGATTCGAACCCTCGAATAATTGGACCAAAACCAATTGTCTTACCGCTTGACGACACCCCAGTATTAACAAATGAACATTCAGTTCTATGAGTTTCATATTCTACTATATAAATAATTTTTGTCAATACCCTAAAACAATTTTTTAAATTTATTTTGTTTTATTAATAAAAAAAATTAATTTAATAGTTTAAAATTATTGATAAAAAATAAAAAAAGTATATCATTATATACAATATCAGTTTAATTTTGAAGGCTGAATATGGATATTGATTTAGATAAATATACATTAATAGATTTAAATTTTATAAAAGACAATATAGATATTATTAAATTTAATTCTCCGGAAATTATATGTACAAGTAATGATAATTTATATTTATCAATACCTAACTATAAAATAGATATTCTTTTTGATAAAAATTCTATAAACAGTGATATTTTTGATAATTTCTATATAGCAAAAAATTCAAAGGCAATCATAGATTTAGTGATTGAAAAAAATGATGATGATCAATATAAACAAATTGACAGCATAAATCAGTTTCTTAAAGTATATAAAGACTGTATGCCTGATTCTGAAAATACAAAAATATTTGAATATAAAATACTTGAGATAATACTAGCAGAAACACCTAAAGAAAGATTTATATCTATAAAAAATTATATAGACATATTAAATCAATACTACAATGAACAATTATATGCTGAAGCTATTCAATATATATTAGATATAATAACTCAATTAGCATTCATAGAAAGAATCAATTTAATCCATTTGGTAAATGCATCAAAAGATCAAATGAATCAAATGTATTTTGATAATTTAGAATATTATGATACTCAAATAGTAGCAAATGATTTGATATTATCAATTACAAAATTAGTAGATAAAATATATCCTAATATAAGTTTATTTTACGGATTCGATAATTTTGACTGCAGAAACGTTATAGGACATGGAAATAGAGTTTTTATAATATTCATAGAATTCATGCTTTATTATAATGAGCAGATAGATAATCATTTAAATTTAAAAACTATTATCAATTTTAATAAAAAATATAAAAATTTTTATGAAAATGTTTTTGAAAAATATCAAATAAATAAGACTAATATAAAATTTAATGATATATTTAAAAACGGACTAAAAAAAATATCAATAGAAAATATAGCCTCTTTTGCTGCAGGAGCATTTTGGCATGATGTTGTTAAAGTAAAAGAATTAGACTATCTTAATATTAATAAATCAAAAGAGTATGCTAAAAAATCAACATCTCATGCTATTAAAGGATATCAATTTTTAAAACTTTTTAGAAATTATAATGATAATATATCATTGATTGTGGGAATGCATCATGAATATTATGGTTATGGAAATGGCATAATAGAAATAATAAACAAACAATTTAACGACAATAAACCTTTAAATCCTTCATCTCTTATATCAGAAAATTCTGATGATATTCAAACACTTCAGAGTTTAGCATTTTTCCCTGCTAAAGTATTAGAAATAATAGATTTGTTTGATACTACTATAATGCCTCAAAAAAGCTACAATAGAAAGGATATGAATACAGAAGACGCTGTAAAGCTAATATACGATAATTATATAGTGGAAGAAACTCAATTAGACCCTATATTATTTGAATTATTTGTAGACTTTTTAATAGATATAAAAAAAGAAAATATACAAAATCCGCTAAGAGATTATTAATATTCTCCTTCATCATTTCCTACATAATATTTAAATACATCATAAGGTGAATAAATACCTAAATCTGTTACAACTGCACTAACTAAATGCGGAGGAGTATAATCAAATGCCGGATAAAAACCTTTTACGCCTTCCTTAGAGGTTTTAACACCCATAGCTTCGGTAACAAGTTTTTCATCTCTGAATTCGAAATGAACATCTTCAAGTCCATGATAACCTTTATCAGGTGCTCCTGTTACAAAATATGGTATTCCTAAATATTTTGCAACTATCGCTATTTGAAAAGTGCCTATTTTATTAACTACAGCCCCATTTAAACATATTAAATCTGCAGCAGAGGTAAATACATCTATTTTTTTCTCCTGCATAGTGTATGCCGCCATATTATCAGTAATAACTGTAACATCTGCTCCCTGATCATAGGCAACGGTTGCTGTAAGCCTTGCTCCTTGAAAATAAGGTCTAGTTTCAGCACATACAACCTTTATATCTTTATTCTTCTTTTGGAATTCCTGTATCATAAAACCTACTATAGACTCACCGAAACATTGAGTAAGTATAGTTCCTTTATCAGGATACATAGATACTAGATTTTCTGCTATTTTTTTTATTTTTGAATATCTTTTAGTAGAAAGCTCTATGCCTCTATTAAACATAGCTTCTATAGGATCTTTATTAGATTTTATAGCCTCTGTACCAGCCTCTAAACAGGATTTAGTTATTAGCATCATTCTTCCGCTTGTGGTAGGTCTTGAATTAGCTAAAGTATTGCAGGCATGAGTTAAATAATCTATTCTGTCATTTCCTTCCAAATGCCTTGATTCATATCCAGCTAATGCCATACCCATAGCAACTGCCAAATAAGGTCCGGCACTTTGAGTTACCATGTCTGCTATAGCTTTTGAAACTTCTTTATGAGTTTTGCATTCTACAAAATTCACTTTATTAGGGTAAACTCTTCTATCCAATATCTTAACACATCCGTCATCATACCAAGCAACATTTTCAAATTGAAGCATAAAAGCCAATTCTTTATCTACCCTATTAATCATAAAAAAACTCCAAAATACTTATTTTTTATTTTCTCTGCAATTAAATAAATTATAAATCTATATTATCAATTATATTATCTACAAATTTCATAAACTTTTCTTCTTCAGAAAGTCTGTCCCTATATGACAAACATTCAATACCTATATTCAAAAGTGTGAATTCTATATTTCTTCTTATATCCGGATCAGTAACAGATTCTATCTCTTTTACTCTAGCACATCCTGTAGTTCTTCTTAGCAATTCAAGTCCGCATATACCAAAGCCTGTTTTTAATACTTCAAGCAAATAATATTCTATGAAATAATCATTTTGTGCTGATATATCATTACTTTCATGTAAAAACTTAGTAATAAATTTATTTTTAAAAAGCCTTAAAATATCATCAATAACCTTGAAAAGGAATGAAGTATAATTTCTATCTTTAGTAACATGCAAATGATACACATAAGAAAATATAAAATTAGCCATAATAGTACCTAAATCATAGCCTATAGGTCCGTAAAAGGCAAATTCACAGTCCATAACCTTTATATAATCATCATCAACAAATATAGAACCTGTATGCAAATCTCCATGTATTAAAGCCTGAGGGTTATTCATAAATTCATACTTTAATTTCGCCGCCTCTAATTGAATCTGTTTATTATTATAAAGATTATCCTCAACAAATTTATTTAATGATTCAGAAAATACATTCTCTTTAAGCACATTAAAAAATGGCTCTCTAAATACAAGCTCCTCGCTTATCTTACAAAGCTCTTTATTTGTATATTTAATAACATTTTCTTTCTTAGTGAATGGATCCATAAAAAAATCAGCGGTTGATAATGTAGTTTCAACTAAAAAGTCTGTTATCTGTTCCTGCAAATGATGATATATTTGTCCTTTCATAAGAGCATCTCTTAATATTAGAAAAGACTTTAAATCTTCCATTACAAATAAATTCATAACTTTATCTATAGAAATGATTTTCGGTGCTAAGTCTGGGAGTATACTGACGTAAAATGATAAAATCTCTGCCTCTCTTGCATTTCTGTTAATATCAAGTATTCTTCCTGATGAATTGCTTCTAGTATGAACTCCTGCCTGCTTCAGTATTATTGAATCTTTACCATTGCTTATTCTATATACATAATTAATATTACCGTCGCCTATTTCTTTACAAGTGATATTATCATCTTGAGAAAAATATTTTAATTTATTTTTTACATAAAGTAATACATCTTTCTCTTCCATTAAAAAGTATTCATTAAAATTTGTCATAACTAAAACCCATAGTAAATTTCAATTTTTAATAATATAGCATAAAAAGTATAAATATCAATACATTATACTTATAATATTTTTATTATATAATATAACAATATCACATAATATTACATACATTCATATAGCTATAAAAGAATATTAAAAACATCTTTTAGAAATATAAATGCTTATATTTTGTAATATAAATACTTTTTGTAAAATTTATACACATTTAACATTTTTTATTATCATAATTCATGCTAATTAGTGAAATCATTACATAAAAAACATACTAAAAATATTAAAATTTACTAAGTTACATATAATATAACTTGACTAAGTATTTTTTTTGTACTATAATAAACAGCAATTTTTAATTAAATTTTTTAGTAAGGGGTTAAATTATTATGAAAGTGATTGTAATAGGCTGTAACCATGCTGGTACATGGGCAGTAAAAACTTTGAAAGCTACAGATCATAATTGTCAGGTAGTTACTTATGATAGAAACGATAATATATCTTTCCTAGCTTGCGGTATAGCACTTTGGGTTGGCGGAGTGGTTAAAGATCCTAAAGGTTTATTTTATGCTAGTCCTGAAAGCTTAAAAAGCGAAGGCGTAGAAGTTCATATGGGACATGATGTTACTAAAATAGACTGGGCTAACAAAAAATTATATGTAAAAGAATTAAAAACAGGAAAAGAGTTTGAAGACACTTATGACAAACTTATTCTTGCTACTGGTTCTTGGCCTGTAACTCCTCCTATAGAAGGCTTAAAACAGGAAGGAACTACTTATGGTCTTAAAAAAGGTATTTTCTTCTCTAAACTTTATCAGCAAGGTCAAGAAATTATCGAAGAATTAAAAAAACCTGAAGTAAAAAAAGTTATGGTAGTTGGTGCTGGTTATATAGGTGTTGAACTTATAGAAGCATTTAAAAATCATGGTAAAGAAGTTATATTGATGGAAGCTTTACCTAGAGTTATGGGTAATTACTTCGATAAAGAAATCACTGATGAAGCTGAAAAAAGAATCAAAGAAGCCGGCATAGAAATGCATTTAGGTGAAACAGTTAAGAAATTTGAAGGTGATGACAGAGTTAAAAAAGTTGTTACTGACAAAGGTTCTTATGAAGTAGATATGGTAGTTATGTCTGTTGGCTTCAAACCTAATAGCGACCTTTATAAAGACTATTTAGAAACTCTTCCTAATGGTGCTATCGTTGTTGATACTACTATGAAAACTAGCAAAGATCCAGATGTTTATGCTATAGGTGACTGTGCTAGCGTATATTCAAGAGCTTCTGAAAAACAAGAATATATTGCTTTAGCTACTAATGCTGTAAGAATGGGTATTGTTGCTGCTAATAATGCTTTAGGTAAACATGTTGAATACTGCGGAACTCAAGGTTCTAATGCTATATGCGTATTCGGATACAACATGGCTTCTACTGGTTGGTCTGAAGAGACTGCTAAGAAAAAAGGATTAAAAGTAAAATCTAATTTCTTCAAAGATTCTGAAAGACCAGAATTTATGCCTACTCATGAAGAAGTATTAGTAAAAATAGTTTATGAAGAAGGTACCGGACGTTTATTAGGTGCTCAAATTGCTTCTAAAAACAACCATGCTGAAGCTATACATGCATTCTCTATTGCTATACAAAGAGGTATGACTGTTCAAGAATTCGCTTTATCTGACTTCTTCTTCCTACCTCATTATAACAAACCATTATCTTGGATGACTATGGTTGCTTATACTGCTAAATAATCATAAAAAATATAATTAGTATTAAGAATATATTCCCTCTAATAAATAATTTTATTAGAGGGTTTTTTTATAAATATTTTTCACTGGATATATAAATTTATAAAGTTTAAAAACGAAAATTATATACATAGAAAACATATTGGATTTTTTTTATGAAAAATAAGATCATATACGATATAACTATAATGATAATTGGTATTTTAGTAAATATTATAATGGGGCATTTAGTAATAATATTGAAAATACCATTTTTATTTATGGACTCTGTTGGTACTATATTAACTGCTGTTACACTTGGACCTATATATAGTGCTGTTGTAGGTATCGCTACGAATTTTATTCTATCTATGACAATAGACTATGTTAATTTACATTTTGCAATAGTAAATGTAGTTATAGGATTAACTGCAGGCGTAATAGTAAGAAAACATGATTTTTCAAAAATAAAAGTTTCAATCATATCAGGAATAATAATAGGATTAATTTCAGCTATTGTATCATTGCCTATAGTGATAATAGCAGCTAAGGGAGTTACTAATAAACCAATAGATAATTTTATTCAGCTTATTCAAAATAGCGGAAAAAGTTTTATTATCTCTGTAACTATAACTACAATATCAAGTGCTATAATAGATAAGCTGTTATCTTCAATAATGGTTACATTTGCTATTAAACATATACCTTTTTTAAAAATAGAAAACAATCACCATTATAATAAAAAATACTAATTGAATTAACAAAATAAATTATTATAATTAAAATAAAGATATTGAAAAATAAAGTTTATCATTGTATATTTAGGAATGAATCAATTATATTTTCGGTTAAAATTATGAATAATGATTTAAAATATAATATATTAATAGTATTTATATCAATAGTAATAAATTTTGCTTTAACGTTCATAGTATTATTGTTTAAAATACCATTTTTATTTTTAGATTCAGTAGGGACTATTTTATCAGCTGTTATTTTAGGACCTATTTATGGTGCTATTGTTGGTATATTAACAAATCTTATAATATCAATCTTTATAAGCTATTCGCATTTAAATTTTGCAATAGTAAATGCATTAATAGGCATAATATCTCCTTTGATAGGAACTCCAATATCTATAATTTTATCTGACGGATTTACAGGTACAACAATAGACAGTTTTATAAGCCTTTTAAATGAAAATGGTTTTGGATTCTTTCAGGCATCTTTCTTAATGAGATTATTAACAAATATAATTGATAAAGTATTATCATGTATTATTGTATATGCAGCAATAAGAAATATTATTCTATTTCAAAAAAATGAATGTATAAATAATTTAAATACAAATGAGAATAACAATGAAAATTAATTAATGTATTAAGAGGTTAATAAATATGATTTTCGACGCTCATTCTGATATATGGACTGATGTTGCTGTAAAAACTTTCAAAGGCGAAAATAATATTATAAAAAAGTATCATTATGATAATATGATAAAGGGAAAAATAGGCGGCTCTATATTTGTAATATGGACTGAACCTAAAAATTATGATAGAGCATTGGAAAGAGTAAGAGAAATTCAAAACTCTATAAATAAAGAACTTGAATATATTAATGATATTATATTAATAGCAAAAAACTATGATGATATTCTAAAGGCACAAAAAGAAAATAAATTATATATATTCATAGGATTTGAAGGGCTTATATCTATAGATGATAATATTGATTTGATAGATGAATATTATGATTATGGAGCAAGACATGCCAGTCTTACTTGGAATGAAGAAAATAAATTAGCTACAGGAGTAAGAGGAGATTCAAACAGAGGATTAACTCATTTAGGAAAAAAAGCTATTAAAAAAATGCAGGATAAAGGCATGATAGTTGATGTATCGCATCTTAATGACAAATCTTTCTTTGATGTTATAGATATTACCACCTCGCCTATTATAGCTTCTCATTCTAATTCTAGAGTATTATGCAATAGTATGAGAAATCTTACAGATGAACAATTAAAAGCCATAAGAGATGTTAATGGTGTTATAGGATTTAATTCATATAAAGGCTTCATTGATGAAAACAAAGAAAAACAGAATATAAACAGAGGTATAGAGCATATAAAATACATAGCCGATAAAATAGGCATAGATCATATAGGAATTGGTTTTGATTATAATGAATATTTTGAAGATGAGGAAGTTCCTCCTGCTGTAAAAGGCATTAGAAAATGCCTCCAAATCTTATGATATTATAATCAAATTAAAAGAATCTGGTTTCAATAGCGAAGAAATAGAAAAGATTGAATATAAAAATTTCCATAGAATAATAAAAGAAATAGTAAAATAATTATTTAATAATTGATATTTTTCATTTTTATTGTATCATATAAAAGTAAATATTTTTTACATTCTATACGGAGATATTATGAAAAAATATCAGAATTTACTTTCAAATAATATTAATTTTATTATATCAATATCATTATTAGCATTTTCAAGCTTAATATTTTGGATGATATCTTTTAAATTGATTTCTATTATTATATTTATATTTTTATTATTAGTTTTATTTTATACTTTGCAAGAGAAACTGGAAATCTATATTAAAACAATAAAAATTAATAAAACCAATAAAAAAGAAGGATCTGAAAAAAAAGAACCTGTAAATAATAAAACAAATGCTGAAAATAATGAAACAAACAGCTTCGATAAAAACATTCAAAATAAAATATACAAAATAAATGATTCTGATTTTGTACTCATTATAAATGATGTGCTATTTAAACTTAATTTTATTTTAGAAAAAACATGTAATAATAAATCATATAAAAGAACATACAACTCTATAATTGACTATTACATACCAACAATAGAAAAATTTATAAGCAGATATATAGAATTAGATGAAGCATATATGGAAGACAGCAAAAAGCAAAAAATAAAAAGAGATATAAAGAATTCTATATGCATTATAAATTTGGGATTTCAAAAAATGATTAATGAATTTAATACTGATTCTTTGATTGATATTTACAGTGATATAGATGTACTAAGAGCCATTTTAATAAGAGACGGTTTAATAAGTGAAAAAGATTTTCCAAAAATTACTTATGAGATTTAAAACATATAAATAAAATTCTTTCTCTATACAAAATTTCATAAACGCACGTTAAGTATATTTTATTAATATAGAAAAATTAAAATTAATAAATAATATTATAATATAAATACGTATACCGTGCGGTAAAAAGATAATAATGCTAATAAAAACTAGGGCAGGAATTTTTAATTTCTGTGTATACTGAAAATTTTTAAGTTTGTCAATCGATGCACTTTATATAGAATTATCAACTTTTTTGCCGCACAAAAAAGTTGCAAAAAACGCAACTGCTAGAACTTTATATCAAAAACATTCCTATTAAATATAGGATATACCCTAAAAATGCAGTCTTTCGCGAAGCGTATCCGAGCCTGTTGAGGATATAGCTTCCTTTGGGTTACCACCAAGTAGGTGCCTTGCCTACGGCACGCAGAGCGTCGGCAAAAGAAGTGGGGTGTTGCACGCTATGTACTTCGTAAGGGCAAAGCCCTGCATATATTTAAAATTTAAAAAAATTATTTTTGACAAAATATAGTTGTTTAGGTATATATAATTATATTTTTTTACTTCTTAATTATTATTTTATAATCATAACAAATAAAAAATTAATACATAAACATAGCATCGCCGTAAGAAAAAAATCTATAATTATTTTCTACTGCTGTTTTATAGGCGTTCATTATATTATCATAGCCTGCAAAAGCACTAACCATAGCAAGCAATGTAGAATGAGGTGTGTGAAAATTAGTAATTAAAGCATCAACGCATTTAAACTTATAAGGCGGATAAATAAATATATCAGTAGAGCCTTCCATTCTTTTAAAATCATAATTATCATATTCGCTTTCTAATACTCTTGCAACAGTAGTTCCGCATGACACAACTCTCCTACCCTCTTTCTTGGCATTGATTATTATATCATAACTTTCTTTTGGTATTATAAATTTCTCTTCATGCATAACATGATTACGTAAATCATCTTCTTTTAAAGGATTAAAAGTTGAAAAGCCTACATGAAGTGTAACATAACAAACAGTAATTCCCATAGACTTTATTTTCTCTAAAAGCTCTTTAGTAAAATGAAGCCCTGATGTAGGAGAAGCAATACTTCCTTCATTTTTGGCATATACATTCTGATAAAATTCTTTGTCTTTATCATTGTATTCTTCTTCGCCTTTTTTCTTTCTGCTTTGAATAATATATGGAGGAAGCGGAACTTTTCCTATACTATCTAAAATTTCACTTGTTAATGGTTTTGAAAATTTTATTATTTTAGTTGATATATTATCTTTTTCTATTAATGCCTCAATATCTCCAACATTTTCTAAATGAGAATAATTCAAATATAATATATCTTTTTCTTTTATATTCTTACCTTTTATTAAACATTCCCAAGTACTTTCATCATTGTCAACTTTATTAAGAAGAAGGATCTCTGAATTTCCGCCTGTATTTTTTTTAGCGTATATTCTAGCTGGTATTACCTTACTATCATTCAATACCAAAATATCATCTTTATTAAGATAATTAATTATATCTGAAAATATTTTATGCTCTAGTTTTCCTGTATCTTTATTTAAAATCATTAACTTACAATGATCTCTCTCGTAATTTGGAGTTGTAGCTATTAAATTTTCAGGTAAATAAAAATTATAAGTTTCTTTATTTAAATAATCTATCATAACTTTTTATCACTTTTTTGTAATTTAGAATGTTACTATTATCTTTCTTTGTCTTAAAAATTTTGTAAGACTTTTTTTAGTTGAAGAACTAGATTTTACTATAGCATATTCATCATTAATCTTTGTTATAATAATACCTTTTCTTTTAGCCTCATAAATTATTTCTTCTAATTTATTGGCATCTTTTATTATAACAAGAGTAACATTATCATATACATAAGAAATAATTCCTCTCTCATACCATCTCTTTATGCTAGTTTCTATATGCTTTGGAATCTCTACATTATTATCTAATAATATATTTTTTAATACTACCAAAAATTTATCAAAACAATATTCTGACTCTTCATCGCTTATAATTGTTT
Organism: uncultured Brachyspira sp.; assembly: GCF_944393015.1. Taxonomy (GTDB): domain Bacteria; phylum Spirochaetota; class Brachyspiria; order Brachyspirales; family Brachyspiraceae; genus Brachyspira. The sequence continues at coordinate 33,558 of NZ_CALXYQ010000003.1, read as the reverse complement.
TTCCTTTTAATACGCTTTCTTCAGTCATAGTATAAGTATAAACCGTTTCCTGCTTATCAAGTTCAAAATATAAATTGCACATATAAATAAAATTATTAGAAAACAAATAATGATTTATCAATGTAAGTTCAAAATTTCCATTAATGAATGACTTTCTGAAATTATTTTCTTCTGTATAAGTATTTATATTTCTGATTGCAAGTACAGCATTCTCATAAAAAGAAACTTCAGCAATTCCTAAAATAAACATAGAATAAATAATATTATTATATGTTTCAGCTGTTATAGAAAGATTATATTTTTCTTTCAATTTCATAAATAACACTGATTTTGATATGCTTTCATTTTCTATAATAGAAAAAATATGCTTATAATAATCTGAATAATTTTTATAAACAATCTTTGTTATAGAATCCATTCTCTCTTCTATAGAAGATGAAAGATATTTTTTTATATTATCATATTCCAATGATATAAAATTTTTATTATCTAATTTAATTAAATCTAATTTCAAACATATATTTATTATAGTAGAAGATTCTAAATTATTAGTTAAAAAATTTATATTAATATCATCAGTAGATAATTTCTGAACATCGCATTCATATATAAAAGTTTCAATATCATTCAATATATTAAAATGATTATAAATAAAAACCGAACTCTCAATATTTTCTTTTAAACTCTTCTCTAAATTCTCTACAACATTTTTATTATTTACAGCCACATAAACTTTAAGATCATTTTGATGAAAATAAACAGAAAGAATATTAGATTTACATAAAGTGAATAATTCATCATCATCTATTTTTGCTTTATTATATTCTACAATATTACCATTTTCATATATATTAATAATTTTATGAAGATATTTTTTATAAGCATTAGCAGTATATGCGGCATCTACATAATAAGGAATTTTAATATCATCTTTTAAAATTATACTTTCTATTATTGATTTTACATTCGGCAAAAAATACAAAGTATCGTCATGAGAGTTCAATCTTCTTCTTTTTATTTTTAAATATAAAAGCCCTGATTTTTTTATTTCATTTATATAATCAAAAAATGCCGGTACTTGCTTCTGACTATACTTAAGTGAATATGCTATATCTATAGAATTTAATTCTTTACTTTCATTTTTAAGAACATAAAGAACTATATCTTTGGCTTCTTTAGATAAAGCATAAAATTTAAAAGAGACTAATGAAACATTTGAAGACTTAATATCTAAATCTTCTATATTTTTAGCTTTCCAAATTTTGAATAATTCTTTTAAAGTATCTTTAGAAATTTGATCATACATATTTTTATCTTTACTTTTATTTAATTATAAAATATTTGAAGAAGCCTTGTTCCACATCATCAGGTCTTTTTGATTGTATCCAAGCAATCATAGGCTGACCTTTTATATGTCTGTAAGGAACTAGTCCCCACATTCTGCTGTCGCAGCTTTGATCTCTATTATCTCCCATTACAAAGAAATAATCTTCAGGCACATTGTATATATATTCATCCGGCCTGTCTTTAGTATTAGGAACATATATATTCATCCAATACCATAATTTAATATCATCGCTTACCACTTTATCATTAATATACACTTCAAAAGAACTAAGATCATTATAATAGTCGGATCTGTCAACTAACTTTTTAAATATTATAACATCGCCTTTTTTAGGTACATATATAGGGCCGTAAATATCTATAATAGGTACAAATTCTCTGTCATCGCCATAGAAGAAATAGCCCCATTTATCTTCTATTTCATTTCCGTTTATAATTATTTTCTTATTTCTAATCTCTACAGTTTCACCGGCAGTAGCAATAACACGCTTTACAAATTCCTTTCTAGGGTCTAAATCCACAGTTTTGAGCCCTAAAAATAAAGGAACTGGTGCCATATGGGTTCCGCCTGTGAGTTTCTCTCCCAAAAAATCAGCAAAAAGGAATCTAGGATCCCAAGTAAAAGGAGTAAGAGCAAATATCATAACAGGAAGTTTGAGCATCTGAACTAAAGGTGAAGGCTCATAATAAGGCATAGCAGATTCGCATCCGAAAGAAGCAGAAGGAGGTGCTCTGAATACAACTAAATCACCCCTTTGAGGAGATTTAATTTTTGGAAGTCTGTAACCTAAAAGCCCGTCTGTAAATGGAAGTTTTACTCCGTATACAAATCTATTTGCAAAAAGCCTATCTCCAGGCATTATTATAGGTATCATAGAACCTGTAGGAATTTGATAATTCTGTATTAAAAATGTATTTATAAGAAGCACTATTACTATAGCGTATAATATCTCTTTTAATGTATGTTTAAAATTACGGCATTCGCCTATTATTGTTTCAGTAATATTTTTTATAGGATTCTCCATTAATTTAACCCCTTCCAATAATAAATATTGATGTAAAAGTATATAATAAAACTATTAAAATAGCAATTATAATTTACAACTATATTTATAAATTATTTAATTGATAAACATTAATCTTTTTATTTACAAAAACTAAATAGGTTATATAATATACAAACAAAATATTTATCTAAATGGAAATAATATTGAAGAAAATATTCACACTATTTTCACTAATAATATTTAGTATAACATTGTCATCATGTGCTGCCAAAGTACATTTAATAAATGATACTTTTTATGGACAGAAAATGTATCAAACAGATTACATTTCTGCAAGTTATTGGAGCGGCACTGTAAAATTTAGATTAAAAAGTGTAGTTGGTTCAAACAATGTAATATTAGAAGCACAATACGTTGCTAATAGTTCGTTTAATATATCAGAAACTAGTAAAATTGTATTGAAATTTGAAGATGATACATATTTAATTCTACACTATACATCTTTTATGCCAAAAACAGAAAACGAAATAATATACGGAACTTCTATATATTTTATGGATACCGCTTATGTAGATAGAAGTTACAGTATAAATGCTGAGAACAGTATAAAAGAAATGAAAGTTTTAACTGATATAAGAGTAGAAACTGCTGATGGATTCAAAAATTTTAAAGTAAAAAAAGATGCCGCAAATGATTTGATTAGACTTTATAATGAAATGCAGGATTTATTATCAAAAAATCAATAATATTATAGTAGATATTCAATATAATTATTTTTATAAAAATACCAAAAAATTATATAAATCATATTGACAAATATCAAAATAGCTATATATTACATCTCGTTTTTATTAATTAGACCGAATTTATACTTTGATTTACTAATATAACAGAGATTATACTATGAATACCAATTCAATAAAATTTAATAACGGTAAAAAAACTCTTTTCGGAAATTTTGATTTTTATAAACTATGCATATCAATTGCAGTGCCTGTAATGCTTCAGCAGCTTACAATGGGTATGGTATCTTTAATAGATAACTTTATGGTTGCAGAACTCGGAGATATAAAAATGGCTGCTGTAAATGTATCTAATCAGTTAAACTTCATATATTTAGTAATACTTAATACCTGTTATGGTGCAGGCGGAATATATATGGCTCAAAATAATGGGGCTGATAATAAAGAAGGTATGCAGCAGGCTTTCAGATTTAAAGTAATACTTCCGCTTGTTATTTCTATTTCCTATATGATATTAATGCTTGTTAATCCTGAAATATTTATGAGATTAATGACCAGAGGAAATGCCTCTCAGGAAGAAATACTATTATCAAGTACAAAATATATGAGTATAATAGCATTCACATTTATACCAATATCAATATCCGGTGCTATAGGTACTTCATACAGAGAAATAGGAAAACCGCATATTCCTCTTATAATATCTGTTATAGCCACATTCTGTAATACTATAGGAAATTACATACTTATATATGGAAATTTCGGAGCTCCAAGACTTGAGGAAAAAGGTGCTGCCATTGCAACATTAATAGCTAGAATAATAGAAATGATTTTATTTATAGTGTATATAAAACTTCATAAAGAGAAATTTTATGTAAGAACTAGAGAAATACTTAAAGTAAAATTAAATGTATTTTATTCAATGCTAAAAAAATCAAGTTTAATATTTTTGAGCGAAATAAGCTGGGGATTAAGCGAAATGTTTATGACAGCTTTATATAATAGCAGAGGTGGAGCTGAAACAGTTGCAGGTATGGCTTCAGGATTTACTATAGCTAATATATTCTATTTGGTTTTTCAGGGTATATTTGTATCTACTATGGTAGTTGTTGGAGGAACTCTTGGACGCGGAGAATTAGATGATGCAAGAAATAAGGCAAGATGGATATTAAATGGATCCGTTATAGCAGGTTTAGTGGTTGGTTTAGTGCAAATGTCATCTACCCTACTAATACCTTTTATATTCTCAAAACTTACTATAGATGCCCAAGCAATAACAAGAAATTTAGTAATACTTATAGCCTGTTATATGCCTGTATGGACATATATTAATGCTCAATTTGCAGTTTCAAGGGCTGGCGGAGATACTGTATTTGGATTTGCTGTTGATGTGCCTGTATCATTGCTTATGTTTGCCCCTTTAGCTTTGATATTAGCTAAATTTACCGCTGTTGGTCCTGTAGCTATGTTCGGTATAGCCAAATTAACAGATTTTGCTAAAATTACCGTTGGTGTTATAATGCTTAAAAAAGAAAGATGGGTTAGAAAACTTACAGAATAATATAATTTATGTTTAATATGTAAGCCAATAAAAAAAATATATCTTATTTCTTAACAATATGAATAATTATTCAAATACAAAAATTATTATAAGTAAGTAAATACTTAATAAACTAATTCCGATTATATAAACGGTATTTTATTTTTTGTTAATTTTATTTTTCTGCTTTTAATATATTAAAATTAACTTATAATAGTATTATATATAATTTGATTGATTACAGAGGATTTATGGATTACAATTTTTCTCTTATAACATTAGAATTAGGAATTCCTGTTATAGCAACTATTATATCAATAGTTGGTATAATATTATATGCTTATATATATTTTCAATTATATGAAGAAACTCAGGCTATTATATTACTAATAGGTTTTCTATCATTTTTATTTTCAGGATTAGAAACAGCAAATATAATAACTTCTTTGTACAGTCCAAATAATAGTTTGGCACTTAATATGTACAAATTTGAACAATTAGCCTTATCTTTAACCATTATACCATGGATGATGTATATACGAAGCAAATTAACTTTAAGCGAACGTTTTCATTTTGTATTAGATAAATTATATATAACTGTTGCATTTATATTAATACTTTTATTTGCTATAGCCTTATTATATCCTCAGCTTTTCATATCAACAACAGAACCTATGAGTACATTAAATGATGTTATGAAAAATAGTATAAAAAGCCGAGGAGAACTTGGAGCAGTATATATACTTAGAGATTTTGTGTTCACTGTATACTGTTTTGTAATTATATGTTCTTTTATATACGAAATGACTGTAAATAAAAAAGTTAAAGAAAATGTTCTTATATTAGTATTAATGTGTTTAATATCTTTAGCATTCTTTGATGACTTTAATGGAATATCAATATATACAAAATATTCTAGTAATTTCTTATTCTTTAGTCATTCTACATTTACTAGAATAACTTTAGTATATGCCATATTCAATATTATAATGATATATCTATCAGTAAGCAGATTCATTTCAGCAGTATATAAGAAAACAACACAGTATTATGATTTAGAAAGCATTAAGGCTCAAGATTCTATAATTATTAATACTGCTATAAATACAGCTGAAAAATTATCAGAATTAAAAGTAAATTTTTCTGAATCTGTAAATAATTTAGTAAGTAAAGTAGAAAATACCTACTCTACTATTAATAATTTAAAAAATGATATAAACAGAGTTATAGAATATACTAATGAATTTATCACTATAGAAAATTTCCAAATAAATGATGGAAAAATTAATGTAACAAAAATAAATGAATTAATAGAAACATACCCTAATTTGCAGGCTTCTGTAGAGTTACAGAAAAAAACACTCGAAGAATCCAATGTGAAATTACATGATTCAGTAGAAAAAATATACGCTTTACAAGCGCAAAGCAGATATATAGTAACTATGTTTGAAGATTTGCAAAAGAATTTAGAGGTAGAAAAAAATAATTTTATCAAAGAATTCAGCAAATCAGAAACTTTCGGACTATTAAATTTCCAAATAAATAGAATTATATCATTTATGACAAATATGTCAGATAAAACTAAAACTCTCGCAATTAACTCAAGCATACAAGCTTCAAAAGCAGGAGAATGGTATAATAACTTCTCAGTAGTATCAAAAGAGGTTACTGAATTGGTTAGTGAAACATCTCAGGCTACAAATAGGATGCAGGATTTATTATTTCAAATAGAAGATATATTTAAAAAATTTACTTATTCCAGCAATAATATTAATAACAATATGTCTCAGTTATCAGAAGAAATTTCTACGCATTATGATAGAATAAATAAATTTAACATTAATATGGAAAGACAAAATGATTATAATATGAATATCATAAAAAATACTGATAAAATGCATAATTCTATATCAAATATGACTAATATCATTATTAATGAAGAAAATGATTTTTTAAATATTAAAACTAGAATAGAAGAAATTAATGATTATGTAGTTGATATATCAGAAAAAGCATCTGCTGAAAACTCTGAGGTAAAAAATCTTATGAGAGATATGAATAAGCTTTTGGCAACATCTGATGATTTGGAATCTATAACAAATAAACTTAATGAGGAAATGAAAAAATTCTTAGAATATACAAATGATTTAGAAACTAAAGTAGATGAATATTCTAAAGTTATGTAAAAGGAATAGCTATGAATATATTTTCAAATTTAATATATGGATACAATATAACAGTGATTCAGCTGTTAGCACCTATCATTGGTATTTCACTAATGTCTGTTTTTATTATGATATATTTACTATTATCTATAAAAACAAAAAAAGGTATATATATAACTATTTCAGTTACTTTATCATTTATACTTATATACAATATTATATCTCTCATTATAATATTTTTATGTACTTATGGTGCAAATAAAATTAATCCTAATTTATCAATAACTTTACATTTAGCTAATAATATAATAATACTAATTGCTGTGGCTTTAATGCCTATTAACTCTAAAAGTTTTATATCAAGAAATAAAAATCTTATAAATTTAAATAACACTATATTTGCAATTGTAGTTGTACTATCTATAGCATTAATAATAGTTAGTATAATATATCCTAATAGATTTTTTACAGCTACAATTAATTACTATGAATCATCAGAAAACAATTCATATTATATAAAATCTGTTGGATTATTTTATTTAATTAAAAACTATATCATATTATTAGTATTTACAATTATGGTTATATCAACTTTAGCAGATATGATAATAAATTATGATTATAAATCTAATATCATTATGACTATATCAGTAGTTATAGCATTAATATTGATAGTAAGATATTTATATTTAGAGAAGACTATAGAGAATGTTGGTTTTGATAGAATAGGATTTGCTATAGTAATATCATCATCATTCAGATCTATATCTATATTCTCATCCTTTGCTAAAAATGCTTTGGAATCAATAAAGAAAGAAAGCGTATTAAATAATAAATTACATCTAAATCTTAGAACATTGAATAATATAGATAGAATATCTGAACAATTAAATATTATAGATAAAAATTTAATGGATACATCTATGTTCGTTTTTGAAATAGATAAGGAAGCAAAAGATGCTTATAATATAATAAGTTCAAAAATAGACTCTATTTTAGATGCTAATGACAGATTAATGGAAGCTAAAAATAGTAAGAAGAATATTATTAAAGACGGACTAAAATATACAAATACTATATTTACATTCTTTGATAAATATAAATCACAGATGCAGGAACATTTTAGAGTATTAAATCAAACCATATCTAATATGAAAGAATCTGATTTCTCTAATGAACAAATAATGTCATTGAAAAATGATTTGAGACTTATAAAAGAAAGTTTTAAAGAAACTTCAAGTAAATTTTTGAATTCAATAGTAGAATCTGCAAATCAATTCAAAGATGTAAATAGTATCACAGAATCTATATACAATACAATAGAATATATTAAAGCTATTACTAATAAAACTAATCTTTTATCAATAAATGCCGGAATTCAAGCTTCTAAAGCTGGATTTTATGGTAAAAGCTTCTCTGTAGTAGCTAAAGAAATAGGTGCTTTATCATTTGAAATATCTAAAGGTACAGATTTGATAGAAAAAATGCTTACAGATATATTTGCCGGATTGGTTATGATAGAAAATTCTTCATTCTATATCAAAGACAGATGTAAAATAATAGCAAAAGAAATTAATAAAATATCAGATACTATAGATAAATTTATTGAAGAAATGGAAAATAATATAAATACTGATTCTAAAAAATTAAGTCATTTCAAATCTTTAGAGCAGTATAATGATGTAATGTCAAATATATTAGTGAATCAGAATTTGATAGTATTATCTATAAAAGAAAATATATCTGCTATGCTTGAGGTTCAAAATAATCTAAACTCTAAAATAGAATATCAGAACCAAGATGTATATAAAATATTTAATAATTTTAATAATGTTATAAAATCTAAAGATGAGCTTAATGAAATAACTAAGAAGATAGGAAATTATTCTTCATTCTCTCATACTGATATAGAGGCATTATCAAATATTATTAACACACATAGAAAGAAAAGCAGCTTTACATTTGCTCCTATAATAGCTTTATTAAAGAAATCATCAAATGTTTAGTAATATTGATATACTATTAATTGCAATATTAATTTTTGCTTTAATATACGGATTATATAGAGGACTAATATCAATAATTACTCCTGTTATAGCAATAATTATAACATTTATAATAGCGCCTTTAATATATAATCATATGTCTAAATATTTTGATCATTCTCTTATATTAAAAATAATATCATTAATAGCTACCTACTCTATCACAAGGATCATACTTTCAAAAGTAGAAAAAAGTATAAAAGATATTTTAAAAATAATATATCTCTCTTGGGTAGATAGAATAATCGGAGCAGCTGCATTATTATTTATATCGAGTGCTGTTATTTATTTTATAGTTGGTATAATTATAACTTTATCGCCTGAAAATACTCAATTATTTTCACAATCAATTGTATTAAATTATGTATTTGAAGTATTTCATAATGTATTTTCAGCATTTGAAAAAGATAATTATATGGGGCATTTTATATATAATTTCATTGCATAATAAAAAATATTTATTGTATTTTATTAAATCTTATTCAAATACACAAAATACATATAATTGACAATAAATTTTTTTTAATATATCATATAGTAATTATTACAAATTTTATTTAAGGAAGTAAATATATGAAAACAGTAGATGCTAGAGGAATACCTTGCCCAAAACCATTAATTTTAACAAAAACTGCAATAACAAATGCAGCATTAAATGAAGAAATAGAAGTATTAATCGATGATGATGTAGCATTTCATAATATTACAGACTTTTTAAATAATAATGGCATAACATATAAAAACGAAGGTATGAATTTTAAAATTACTAAAAATAAAGATTTATCTTCTAATGATACTAGTAAAGAAAAATCTTCAGGACCTGTTATAGCTGTTGTAGATAAAAAAGTTATGGGACTTGGAAATGATGAATTAGGAGAATTATTATTAAAGGCATTTTTAGGAGCATTAAAAGATGCTAATCCAAAACCTGAAGCATTATATTGCTATAATGGTGGGGTTTATTTGGGTGTTGAAGAGCCTTATAAAACTCTATTACAGGAATTAAGAGATGCTGGAATAAAAATATTTTTCTGCGGCACTTGTGTTAAATTCTATGAATTAAATGATATAAAAGTAGAAGAACAAACTAATATGCTTGGTATTATAGAGGCTATGGGCAATGCTTCTGCTGTTATAAGAGCATAAAAATTAAAAATGCATTATGAAAAATTATTATTTTGATAACTCTACAACAAGTTTTCCAAAGCCTAAAGAAGTTGCAGAAGAAATGCATAATTTCTTAATGAATGTAGGCGGTACTTATGGAAGAGTTAATACTAAAAGAGGAAAAGAAACTACTCAAAAAATAGAAGAATGCAGAGAATTGCTAGCTGAAAATTTTTTGGGGGTAAAAAATGCCTCAAATATAGTATTTACTCCAGGAGCTACAAGATCAATAAACGATATACTTATAGGGTTTGATTTAAATAACTGTAAGGTATTAATATCTACATTAGAACATAATGCAGTAGTAAGACCTATATACAAATTGAGTATAAATAGAAATGTAGAGTACAAAATAATACCCTCTTTAGATGGAGGTATAATAGATATAAATGCTCTTTCTGAAATGATAAAAAAAGAGAAAATATCATTAGTTATCATTAATATGGAAAGCAATATAAGCGGTATTATACAGCCTATTAAAAAAATTAAAGAAACTATAGGCGATATACCGATGCTTGTAGATGCCACTCAATCAGTAGGTATGCATAAGATAAAAACTGATGAATGGAATATAGATTTTATAGCATTCACAGGGCATAAAGGACTTCTAGGTCCAACAGGAACAGGCGGATTTTATGTTAAAAATCCTGAGAAATTAAATCCGGCATATTTTGGAGGCGGTTTTGGTGATGGTTATGAAACGCCTTACAACATACCGGAAATATATGAATCTGGTACTCCAAACACTGTTGGAATAATAGGGCTTTTGGCGGCATTGAAAAATAGGCCTGATTGGAATATAAATATAGATGATATAATAAATACAATAAAAAAAATAGAAGATATGAATAAATATAAAGTTATATGGTCTAAAAATAAAGATACACAAGGATTTTTATTTTCAATAGCAGATATTGATAATAATATAAATATGGCTAATTTTGCTCATAAGCTATATGAAGATTATAATATAGAATGCCGATATGGTTTTCATTGTTCATTTTTAGCCCATAACTTTTATAAAAATGATAATGGTGCTTTACGATTTTCTTTTTCACCTTATACAACAAAAGAAGATTTAGAATATTTAATAAATGTATTAGGAAAGTAATTATGGTAAAAAGTTTTTGTTATTTACAGACTCCAAGAGATTTGATTAAGGCTGAAAAAATTTTATTAGATGCAGGAATAGAAGTTGTTGTACGCCCTGCCCCTGAACCTGTATTTGGGGTATGCAATATGGCTATAGATGTAGAAGATAAAGATAAATTATATATCATATCATTACTTGAAGCTGCCGGTTTGGTAGTAACTATTAAAGATATGGAATAATTTTAAATCATAATTAAATTATTGGGTTATTCCTGTAATCCCGCCCCTTAGGTTTTCTACTGCTTATGTAATTTTTAAATTATATTTCTTTTAAATTTTAATCTGTTATTTTTGCTGCCAACCCAAAATTTAAAAGAAATTATAGCATTCATCACCGCACGTTAAGCAATTTTATATATATAAACAAAACAATAATTTCAATTTCATTAAATATAAGAATCCATTTACCGTGCGTTGAATAAGATAAAAAATATAATAAAATTTGGATGGTAATGCTTTTATAAATTAAACAAAGAAATAATGAAAACATTTATATGTATATATACTGAAATGATTTCATTTTGCCGAGTACTACACATTATATAATTATTATCAACTTTTTTGCCGCACAAAAAAGTAGCTATATCCTCGACAAGCTCGGATACGCTTTGCGAAAACGCAATTGTTAGAACTTTATATTAAAAATATATGTATTAAATGTATGGTATAACCTAAATTTAGACTAAAAATGCAGTTTTTTTGGTTCTTTTATACCAATAAAAGAACTGGGGTATGGGGCAAAGCCCCAGATATAAAAACAAAAATATAAATTTATTTTGACAAAATATAGTTGTTTAGGTATAAATAAAAAACATAAAGGCTTGGATTTAAAATATATTTACTATTAATAATAAAAAATAAGAGCTTACTTTTTATTAAGTAAGCCCTTATTTATGGAAAACTTTTAATAATAGATAGTGTCTTTATTTAGCAATAATTGTACCAACATACATTTTGTCAGTTCTAATACCAGGTTTTATTTCACCATTTATTGAGTATATTTTGTTTCCTATCAATATTAAACCTTCACCGCAAGGAGCATCGAAAGGAACTTCCCCTATTGTCTTCCAAGTATTAGATTCACAATTATAAATTAATATGTTGCTGTTCCAATTAAATTCATAAGGATCAGCACCAAAATATCCTGCTCTGAAATTGGCTAATTCGGCACCCTGTAAATTACCTAAATTATAAACAGCATCATCATAAACAGCTTTATTAAAACCGCCTATAACAAGCATTTCATTTTCATTAAGTTTTACAGATACAGCACCAAGTAAAGATATTCCCTCTCCATTTAAAGCTACATCAGCAACTTTTTCCCAAGTATTATTAGCAAAGTCATATTTGTAGCCGTCAGTATAAGCAGTGGCATCTCCGCCGCTGAATACATATATATTGCCGTTTAATAACTGAGCAACTGCCTGAGTTCTGCTTGCTTCTCCAGGTACAGGAGCTAATTCTTTAGCTTCTTTAGTAGTTAAATCATACTCATAAACTTTATTGCTTCCTTTACCTGCTTGTTTACCAGTAATAATATATAATTTATTATCTTTATAAACAGCTACGCCATTTTGTAATGTGAAAGGTAAATCCCCTATTTTTTCAACATTCAATTTATTATCTTTTAATGTAATGAATAATATATCATCATCAGCTTCAGGGTTTGAAGAACCTCCGATATAGTATATTCCATTTGTAACTGTTACAGAAGCACCATATCCTAACTCATTTTCCCAATTAATATGCTCAACAACTTCTAATACTCCATTTTTATCTTCAAGCATATAAATATCAGAATAAGTTTTTTTAGCTCCGCCATTAAGTACAGATTCTTCAGGAAAGTTAGCACCGCCGCCAACAACTATATATTTGTCAGCTAAAGAACCATATAAAACTCCGGCAGTACCAATGTTTTTTTCCATTCCTGTCTGAGCAGGTAAATGTCCTCCCATTTCCCAAACTATTTTTTTATCAACTTTTGAATCTAATACATTACTATTTGATGAAGAAGTTGAAGTATTACTTGAACAGCTTAAAGCAAATAAACTAAATAAAAATATTAAACAAATTTTTTTCATTTCTATTTCCTTATAATAACTATACTTTTATTATTTATTATTTTTTATTTTTCATAGTTGTAGAATAAGTTAATCCTTTTATTTTTTCAGGACTTGGTTTTCCAAAAGCAAAAGAAGCTAAGAAAGAACCTATTACGCCAACACCTATGATTATAAATGAAATCATAAATTCAAAGATTTTTGGTTTAGCATAACCGGGTATAAATTTAGTAAGCATGCCAGCAGGATCGCTAACATAGAATGCCACTATTACAGAAAGAGCAAATCCAACCCATACTGCTTTACTTTCAATTTTATCAAAGAATATACCTACCAAAAATACAGCAGCTATAGGACCGCCTAAAAGACCTGTTATAGCTTGGAAATATAAGAACATATCACTTTGACCATTAAATATAAAGTAAATAGCAAGTAATGTACTGAATATACCTACTATCCAGCTTGATAATCTAGCAAATTTTAATTTAGAAGCATCTTCCATATCAGGTTTGAAATATTCTAATATATCAGCAGTCATACAAGTAGAAACAGAATTTAAACTAGATGATACTGTAGATTGAGCCGCAGCGAATATAGCAGCTATTACAAGTCCGGATATACCAACTGGTAAAGCATTTACAACAAAGTAAGGAAGTATAGCATTACCATTAACATTTTCCGGTAATGTAGTTTTGAAATGGAAATAAATATATAAAGCAGAACCCATACCTATGAATATTATTACACTAGTACAAAGTAAAGGAACATTCATAAATAAACTTTTTTTAGCTTCATTTTCATCTTTGTTTGTAGCATATCTTTGAACTATATCTTGGCTGCCTACATAAGAATATATAGAGTTAACAAAACCGCCAACTATCATAACCCAGATACTTGATTTAGCTAAATCTAATGAGAAGAAATCAGGGCTTATGATTTTTCCATCATCAGCTAAAAGCTTGAATCCTTGACCTATTCCTTCAGGAGCAGATGAGAAACCTACTATAATTACTAAGAAAGCACCTAAAAGAAGTACAACTGTTTGTATGGCATCAGACCATAATACTGCTTCTATACCGCCCATAGATGTATAAGCAACACAGAATATTGATACTATAACTGTTATTAAAACAGGATTAAGAGTAGGAAGTACCTGCTGTATTGCCAATGTAGGAAGATAAATAACTATTGCCATTCTTACAACATGGAAAAGTATGAATGTTAAACTTCCGACAAGTCTGAAAGAATTATCAAATCTTCTTCCTAAATATTCATAAGCAGTAGTAACATTAACTCTTCTGAAGAATGGTACAAAAGTATAAGCAGCCCATAATACCATTAAAATAATTCCTAAAGGAGCCATACCAAGCAGCCAGCTGTTATTATAAACAGAAGCAGGTATAGCTATAAATGAAATAGATGATAAAGCTGTAGCATAAATACTCATAGCTGTTACCAAAGCAGGAACCCTTCCGCCAGCTTTGAAATAATCATCTGTAGATTTTGTTCTTCTAGCAAAGAACATACCAATTAAAAACATTACAACGAAGTATAGTCCGATGACTATCCAGTCAAACCAATGCCAAGCCATATAAGTTCTCCTATAAATAATATTGTTCACGTGAACAATTATAGTATAGTAAAATAAACCTGCATTGTCAATAAAATATAGAAATAAATTAAATTTTATAATAAAAAAATCAGAATTCTACAAAAAACATACTAAAAAGCATTTTTTTATTATTGAAGCCCACAATAATAATATAAAAAATCATAATTAAATAATAAAAATATTGATTTTTTGTTAAAAAATGTTAGTATTAGCTAACAATAACATTAATATTTTAAATGAACATATTATGAATGACTATATAGATATTTTAATAAAATCAGAAGTATTTAGTAATATAAATAAAGATGAAATCGTTAATATTTTGGAAGATTTAAAAGTAGAAAAGAAATCTTTTAAAAAATCAAATATAATAATAGATACAGGCGATATAATAGAAAATATATATATTATATTGAAAGGGAAAGTGGAAATCTCAAAAGAATATGATGACACTAGAAAAAACATTGTAAATATATTGACTCAGGGGGATATATTTGCTGAAGCATTCGCTTTTTCTACAAATAAAGTATCATCAATACAGGCTTTAGCATTGGAAAATACAGAATTAATTAAAATAAATATACAAAATATATTTAAAGCAAATGATAATAATATTAAAAATATGTTTCTTCATAATTTATTAAGAGTGATATCCGATAAAAATAAATTCCTAGCTTTTAAAAATGATATTCTAAGTCAGAAAAGTTTAAGAAGCAAAATAATAATATACATTAAATATATGGCTAATATACAAAAATCTAAAAATATAATTATACCATTCAATAGAGATAAATTAGCAGAGTTTATATCAGCAGACAGAAGTGCATTATCAAGAGAATTAAACAGACTATCAAAAGAAAATATTATAGAATTAGACGGAAACAGAATAAGCATTATAAATATAAAAAATTAACCTATACTGAAAATTTTTAAGTTTGTTAACTGATACACTTTATATAGAATTATCAACTTTTTTGCTGCACACGCTCTGCGGGCTTCGCCAAAGTTGCAAAAAACGCAATTACTATAACTTCATATTAAATATATACTTATTAAATATATGACATAACCTAAATTTAGACAATAAATGCAGGCTTTTTGGTTCTCGCCGCAGGCGGGCTTCGCCTGTGCCAACAAAAGAACAGGGGGGTGTTACGAAGTACGCAGAGCGGTGGGGCTAGTCCCCACAAATAATAAAAATAATAAAATAATTTTTGACAAAATATAGTTGTTTAGGTATATATTAAAAATTATTTATTCATAAAATCCAAATGCTTTTTTCTTTTTCTCACTTCATCGGCTATTTGTTTAATAGTTATTTTAGACATAGACTTTTCAAAATCAAGCCTTACATTATTAAACTCTTCACCCAAAACATCAAACATTGCACATCCCACAGGACAAACATGATTAGGTTCATGAAAATTAAAAAGCCCCCTCTCCTCCTCTGTAAATACGGCTTTATATATAGAAAGAAGCGTTATATCTTTTTCATCTTTTATAAGTCTGCTGCCCTTTTTATTAGTTTCAACTATTCCTGCATCCTGAAGTTTTAATAAAATCTTCCTTATTATAGAAGGATTAGTTCTTACACTTTTTGCTAGTAAATGGGATGTAGTGCCTTCATTTTCAAAAAATGCTATACACAAAACTATATGTGCTGCAACTGATAATTTAGTATTAATTTTCATAGTATTATAAATATAATCAAAAAATCATAATAGTCAATAAATATACTAAAATTTTTTAAGTTTGTCTATTTTATTCTTGTTCTTTTTCCAGCCGCATGCCTACCTAAAGATACTTCCTTCAGTCGCAAAAGAAGTGGGCTGCGTAAGCATGCAGAGCGGCGGGCAAAGCCATGTATATATTTAAAATTTAAAAAAATTATTTCTGACAGAATATAATTGTTTAGGTATATACTGAAAATTTTAATTTTAACGAATTTTCTAAGACTATGGAAAGCGGTACGAGTTTTACAATCTTCTTTCACAATAAAAATCGACACAATAAAAAATCTAGTATGCGTAAAAAACATACTAGATTTAAAACAACATCAATCCTTAAAAATCTCGATAATAATTGCAACTAAAAAGTTATGCTTGACTTTTTTAGATAAAGAACAGAGTTTATTTCATCAATTAGCATTCCTGCTAAAAAATATCAAAAACAAATGCAGCATAAATTTATTTAAATCATTTAGGCAGTTCTTTGCTTTAATAATTTTTATCACTGCAGAAGGAGGAATATTTTTTAAAAAATACTATCACGGAGGCGGTTTAATGTTAGTACGAAAATTGACTTATAAAAATATATTAGGCGGTATAGAATAATGGCAGAGTTAGAAAAGTTTTCGGCACTTTACGGAAAAATAGATTATCCTGCAGATTTGTTAACAATACCTTTTGAAGTGCTTGAATATAGAACTAGACTAGGATTAACAACAAGCGAGTTTGAGTTTATATGCTGGATATTTCATTTAGTAAATAAAGATTTTAATGAAATTAGAGATAAAGATATCAGCAGAAGATGTACAAGACAAAGAAAAAGCCTGCAGGCAAAAGGCTATTTAAAAATAAAAATAGCAAGAACATATAAAGACAAACGATGTATAAAAGTAGGATTAGTATATGACTTTACTAATTTGAAAAATAAAATTGAGGAGCTGAAAGAGGAAGATAAAAAACTTCAGGAACTCGAAGCTCCTGTTACTGTGATATATGATGAGCCTAGTTTGTTTAATGAAGATATAGACGAAAATCCAATATATCCTGCAAAACTTTTAACAGATGATAAAGAGATAAAAGAGCTTCAGCTTCAAAATGAGTTTTTAGAAAAGTTTAAAAAATTGTATGAAGAATTATTGCTTGAAAAATTAGATTATTCAGTGAGAGCAAGATATAAAAAAGAGATTCTAAATATTTTCAAGAATAGAATAAATAACAATATTGATGATATTTTAGAAACAGTAAAAATAAGATTTTTAAAACTAAAAAAATCAAACTCATTAGGAAGTCAGCCGTCTTTAAAACTTCAGGATTTAACACAGTATGCTTTATTAGAAACAGAAAAACAAAATAATACGAACAAAGAAAATAAAACTCAAAGCGTGGAAACACAGGAAACAAAAAAATACACAATACCAAGCGGAATTGATAAACTTAATTATTTATTAAAAATTATAGAAGAAAGAGGAAACCTAGATGATGCGTATTCACAAATTGCAAATTGCGGATAGCAGTTACTGTCTGCAAAGCTATAAAAAATATTTGGAAGAATTAAAATCAAAAGCAAGAGACGGAAAAGATCCGAACTGCACAAAATGCGACGAGTACGGATTTTTAAAAGTTTCAGATGATTTAAGTTTTTCAGGAAGACGATACAGCCTGCCTACTATGTGCGACTGCGTCAGCGATGAAAAAAGTAAAATATCAGAAAAGATAGAAAGAATTGATAACCTTATAAAAACATATAATTTAGTGTTTGGTACACTAGACAATGAAATGACTTTAGATATTTTTGCAGAAAGATTCAATCAAACTGAATTGATTAATTCTATAAAAAAATATTTGAATGTAGGAAGTACAATGTCATTATATTTCAGAGGTAAAAGCGGAACAGGCAAAACTACAATGCTTAAAATGTTATGGCAGATATACGCTATCAATAATATAAAAGTGATGTATATGAGAGCAAGCCATTTTGAAGATTTGCATAAAAACTTATTTAATCAAAATGCTAAGGATAAAGATATGAAATCTACTATTGATAAAAAAATAGATAATGCCAAAAATGCAGATATTATTATGATAGATGATATTGATAGCGTTGGCTTTCATTATGCTATAGATGGATACTATAAAATATTTGACAATATTAGAAGTGGAGAAAAAACAGTTATTCTCACATCAAATAAAAGCTATGATGATTTATTAAAAGGTTTAAATAAAAAAACTGATGCTGAATATATGAAAGGCAGACTAACAAGCAGACTTATAAATTTAAAAGTAGTAGATATAGAAATGCTGAAGTATAAAGAATTAATAACTGCTTAAATAGTCAAAATATTATTTTGATTATTTATATAAGATTTTATTAAAAGAGGAAGTTTATATGCTTAAAATATTAACAGATGATAGTTTATTTCTTATTGAAAAACCTATACGCATATATAAGCGAACTGATAATATTAATTTATTAGGAATAAAAGAAAGGTATTATTTAATAATTCAGGATGATAAAAAATACGAATTATTTATTTTATCTTCAAATGATTTAGAAGTAATTGATAGAGCATATAAAGAACTTTGTAATGAAATCATATATAGAGATAATAATATAAAAACAGATTTATTTTTTAATTTTACAAATTATAAATAAAGGAGATAAAAAATGACATATTTAGAAGAATTACATCAGCATTATATTAATACAAAAATAGTTATTTTAAAAGTTATATCAAATCAAATAGCTGAACAATATCCTGTATTAAAAGATGATATGGAGATTAAAAGAAACAGATTAGAAATTAATAATGATTTATGCAACTGCTATATAGATTTAGAAGATAGAGCATTTAAAATATGTATAGATGGACAGGCTCCATACTGTTATGAAGATTTTGAATCAGTGTTAACTGATATAGAAGATGAGATAGCTAGTAATGAATAATGCTATGTTTATAAGTTGTCAACAATGTTGATAACTTGTAAATAAGATGTTCAAAAATCAGGAGATAAAAAAGGAGTAGTGAGCGAGCTGCCGAGACTGTTTACAGGCTCGGGAATTAGAAAGCGAGGCGAACATAACAATGATGAGAAGTAATGAAAAAGCATATAAAAGATATAAAAGTAAAAAATGGCGTGCATTGAGAGAAAGTTTTTTAAATAAAAATCCGCTTTGTAAAAACTTTGCTGAGTGCCATAACTTTGCTGAACATGTAGACCATATAAAGCGTGTAGAAAGCGAAGATGATCCATTATTTTATGATAAAAATAATTTACAGGCATTGTGTAAAAGATGCCATAGCAGAAAAACAGCAAAAGAAGATGGAGCTTTTGGAAATAAAAAGAAAGATTATAAAGATTATTAAAAGGAGTAAATCATGGAAAAAGAAAACAAAGAATATATATATTTAGAAAAAGATGCATCAGAAGGAAAAGTATTAATTGATATAAATAATGTCAATGGTGAAGACATTATATATTTATTATCAGAGTTTATAGACTTTGTAAGTAAAAAAGAAGATATGCCTGCAAAAATATTTTTAACTATGATAGGTCTAGCAATAATTAAAAAAGAAGAATTAGAAAATAAAAGAGGAAATAAAGAATGAGAGAGCTAAACTTTATAGAAGATAACGGACTTTTTGGTATAACATTCAAATCTGATGATAAAGAAGAAGCCAATACAGTTATGAATGCTATACAGAGATTTATATCAAAAGTTAGTAAAAAAGAAACAAAAGAAAATATTGATTTTTCTATATGTCCTGTTGGAGAGTATGAAGGAACTATATGGATTCTAATAAATACTATTTCATTAAAAAAATATCTCTCGGATTATAATTTACCAGAAGGATATAGAAATAAAATTATTGAAGAATTAAAAAAACGAGGTGAATATCTTGATGATACAAATATAGAAAAATTAAAAGAACAAATAAAAGAAATATCAAAAGGTGAACAGTATACTATTTTAAGTGATGAGGCTTTAGAACAAATATCTTTATTAGAGAGTGAAATAAAAAAGATAGATAATAATTACAATGAAACTGCCAAACATATTTTACAAGGCAGAAAGGCTGGAAAAAGCAGAGAACTTGAAAATAAAATAACACAAGGCAGAAGACTATCAGAACTAACTCTTGAAGAATTGAAAGAACTGCAAAAAGTTACAATGCTTGAGAGGTATAAATTAGATATACAAGAAGAAATTAATAAAAGAAAAAATAAATCTTTTGAAGAAACATTAAAAGAAAACAATGAGATAATATCTTTTGGAGAAGATGAAGAACATTCTGATTATAAAATAGATGAAGATCCATTAAGTGTAGATACTGATAATATAAATAATTGGGATTTTGATGCAGATGGTGATAAGGTAGATGAAGACGGTAATAAAATGCTTTTTGATGATTGAGATTTATAAATGAAAGATACTATTATAATATTTGATAATACAAAAGAAAATCAAAGCATTATAAAAATCAAAGGCAGTTATGAGAATATTTTAATAGGATATACAACGCTTATATATCAAACTGCTATAAAAAGTAAGAAAAAACCTGAAGATGTTGTTTTGGATATATTATATAAAGTTAAAGATAATAAAGAAACTTTGTATAAATATATGAAAAAGAATAAAAGGAATAAAAAATGATTTGCTGTATATGTGGATTAAGAAAAAAGGAAACTGATAATGCTTTAATTCCATGTAAAATTACAATGAAAGTTAAAGATAAAAAATGCAAAACTAGATATAGAAAAGTTTTAAAAAATATATGCAGAAAATGTCTAAGTAAAGCATTCTTCAGAGGTATTCCAATAATTATTGATTTAGAAGAGGAAGATAATGAAGAATAAAGAAAAAAGAATAATATCACAAATATTCACTAGATTATTTTTCACTTATGAAAAAGATATAGTTGTGATGGAGAATATAAAAGAACAGTCTGTATCTTTTTATTTCTCTATAAAAAACTTTTATGCCAATGGTAAAAGCAGAGATTTTTGTTTGATATATGAAAAGAAAACAAAAAGATTTATTTTATATAGCAAAGGAAGTAAAAAATTATATTCAAGCAATTGTTTAAATGAAGTTTTATATTATCTAAAAAATGCTGCAAAAAGTAAATAAAAGAGATAAAAATAGATGATTAAAGCGATTATTAATTATAATGATGTAAATTATGAGTTTAGAAGAATGAATGACATTTTAGGAGTGTTAAAGCATCAATATGAAAATATTGATATAAGCTATAACAAAGTAAAGAAAAATGAACTGTTTGTAACTATTAATAGTGAAAGATTGGAGTGTTATCATAGTTTAGGTTTTTATATGCAGGCAGTAGAAAATATATTAAATGAGGAGAAAGGTATATGACTTTAAAAAATAAAGCTAATAAATATAAAGCTATTTATAAACGAATAAAAAGGCGTGTTAGATATGATTGGCATAAAAAGATAAGTTATAAAAAGGAATCAGATATTATGGCAAGATTAAAAATATTCATAAAAGTTGGTAAAAAATATCAATGCTTATTATTCAAGAGAGTTTCAAAACTCCCTAGAAAATTAGCATATAAAAATTTTTATAGTGAGACAGAGATATATAAATGATGTATGACTTTTTCTTCATAGCTTGGAATATATTAGGATTTATATTTTTAATTATCAGCATAGTAAATAAAAATCCTATTGGAAAAGCATTTTATTTACTTTGTTTCTTTTTATCGGACATAATCGGTATGCTTTTTTTAATAGCAGAAAAATTGAGTTAGGAGTTATTATGGCAGATTTTAATAATGTAACATTAATAGGAAGACTCACTTCTGACCCGTAGAGGAAATATACACAAAGCGGTATGGAAATTGCTGAGTTTAGTATAGCTAATAATTATTATGTAAGTACAAAAAATACTGCAGAAGTAAATTATTTTGATATATTAGCTTTTGGAAAATTAGCAGAAACAGCAAATAAATATCTTACAAAAGGGAAGCGAGTTGCTATAATGGGTACTTTAAGGCAGGAAAGATGGCAGGATAAAAATACAAATACTGCCAGATCTAAAGTGAGAATAATTATGCAGTCAATGCAGATGCTTGCTGATAAAAAAGATTCTAATAATACAGCAGAAAATAATTGTCAGGAAGATGAGGAAGAGGTACCGTTTTAATGAATATTACTAAGTTAATTGATACTTTACAATCATATAAAAACAAAGGATGTGATAGGGTTTTAATATCAAATGATCATTTTAGTTCAAGTCAATATGTACAAAAAATTGAATTGGACACAAATAATTCAAAGCAGATTAATTTGATAATAGATGAGGTTTATATATGCGATGCTATAAAGACTGCAAAAATATATAAAGATAATGATGAAACAATAAAAATATAGGAAAAATATTTATGATAGAGTACATTATTAATTCATATAATACTGATAGAGATTTATCAGATATAGATGTTTTACTAGATTTATTAATAGAATTAGAAACTTTAGGAGTTAAGGAAGTTTGTATTAATAATAAATATTTTAATAATCCAAAACAGATTATTGATATTTATAAAAAGAGATGTGTATCTGATGCTGTTTATTTATCAATTTTAGATATGGATTTTAATGAATCTGTTAATTTAATAAAAGGAGAAAAAGAAAAGGATAATATTAATTATACATATTCTATATAAGTTATAAAAGTTTATATTCTTTTCATATAAATAAAGACTAAAAAAATTGTAATAAGTCTTTAATTTATGGAAAGGTATAAACATGGCTTATAAAAACAATAATAAATTAATAGCACAAAATAATAATCAGGGATATGATGAGGAGGTGCCTTTTTAATGAATATCACTAAATTAATTGACAGCTTACAATCATATAAAAATTATATGGAAATAATAAAGATATAGGAATGGTATTTTGAATATAGACTCACTAGAAAATAACATAAAAAATATATTTCATAAAGATGAACAGCAAGAATTAAATTTTACTTATATAAAAAGAAATGGAAATTATATTATATATTTATATTATAAAAAAACAAAAATAATTAGTTATAATAATTATTTATTAACCATATATAAAATAAATAAGAAAGCTAAAACTAAAAATCAAGTGATATGTAATTATTTAAAAATGATATGTTTATCTAAATTAGAAATTTTAGAATCATATTTTAGATTATTGATTAATAATATAAAAAATAAATAAGATTGATTTATGGAAAAACTAGAATGCAGTTATTGCAATAAAAAAGAAAACAAAAATAGATTACTTCATGTAGATATTTATAGAGAATACAAAAAAGATGTCGTGGTATTAGGTAATTTTTATTTATGTTCAAATTGTGAAAATAAATTAAAAGATATTATTAAAAACTCCAAAAATAAATAATAGCTATGTATATTTAAAAAGTTATAAAAGTTTATATTCTTTTCATATAAATAAAGACTAAAAAAATCGTAATAAGTCTTTAATTTATGAAAAGGTATAAGTATGGCTTATAAAAAAAATAAAGAATTAATATTACAAGGCAATAATAATATAATAACTGAACAGCAGGCTGCGATTTTAGTAAAGCAAGCTAACTACTTGAATATACTTGACTATATGAAAGAAGAGCAGCTTATTAAACAGATAGATTATGAAACAGAAAAAGAAAACTTTTTTAAGCAATGTTCAAAAACAAAAAGCAATCACACAAAAAGACAGTATAAAAACGGACTTAATAAATTAGAGGAATACTGCAAAATGAATAATAAAAATATTTTATTTATTAAAGCAAGAGAAGCTGATGATTTTATAACAGAAGTTAATTCAAGCGAGCTTTCTAATTTAAGTATACGTGCATTAGTTTCTTCCTGCTCTTCTTTCTTTTCATTTTTAGAAAGAAGATATCCATTTATGAAAAATCCTTTTCGAGGTACAAAAACTCGTCCGCCTGTAAAAAATAAGAAACGTTTGGAAGTGCCAACTAAAAAAGAAATTGAATTAATAATTAAAGATATATCAGATCCGCTTATAAAAGTGGCCATCATTTTTATAATGGAATGCGGTGTGCGTGTTGGTGCTTTACCTAAACTAGAAATAAGAAATAACAAATATTATTCATATTCAAAAGGCAAAGAAATAAGCTGGAAAGTTACTGAAAAAGTTATTAAATTATTAAAACAGAATAATCTTTCTTTTAATAATCCTTTCAAAAATAAAAGCTCTGAAGTAATAAGGAACATATTTTATAGAAGTTCAAAGCGTTTATATAATCAAGGTAAAATAAAAGCCGCCTACTCTATACATGATGTAAGGCATTATTTTGCTGTTACTTTATATAAACAAACTAAAGATATAGAACTTATTAGACAGGCATTAAATCATAGTAGTATAGCTATAACAGGAATATACTTAAAAAGTTTGGAGGTAGAATAATGAAAAAAAAATTAATAGTTTGCAGATCCAAATATAAAGAATATAAGCTATTAAAAAGATTAGCTAAAGAAAATAATATGAGTGTACGTAAGTATATTAAAAAACTTATTTTAGAATATAGTAATTAATATTGTTGTGATAATTTATATTATCGCAACTATTTATATTTTTATATTAATTAAATAAAATAATGGAATATTTGTTCAAATTTATATATTTCATAATCACTAAATATATAATATATTAATCCTTTACTAAAAGTCGTAGATTTATTTACAAGTTTAGAAAATATTTTCATATTTTCTAAAGCTATATCATTATTTTTTATTTCATCTATAATTTCTGGTAATTTTGAAATATTTGTTTTATTAGTAAACTCTGTAAATTTATATATAAAATTAGAGATAATATCAGATATTTGAATCATTGGATTATTAATAGAATCAACAAAACTAAAGTTGTATTTGTTCTTGTAATCTGGATATATATCATTAATATATTTAATTATATATTTTTCATTATCAAATATATGAACTGATTTTTCATATAAACGTATTTTGTCTAAATACATTTCATAAAATGGATCACCATTTTCTTTAATATATTCATTATGTGTAAGATATAATAAATTTCCAGTTTTTTTTACACACTTAAGTAATCTAATAATTGTATTATAACATAATTCCAAAATACAATTATCATTATATTTAGCATAATAGTATGTAATATCTATATTAGATATATTTTCTTCTACTAAGAAACTTAACTCATCTGCAAAATTAGATATATCATTAATGTTTATATCTGGATAATTGAATCTATTAAAAAAATCTATAAATGCATCAATATTACTTATTACAATCATATATAATAGTGATTTTAATTCTCTACTATAGTCTGCGTAAAGTATATCATTATATTCTTTATATTCTTCTTCATAAGTATTAAATGAGTCATCTATTATATCTGCTAAAAATAAATATAAATTATTTCTAATACTATAATGTAAATATAAATTATTATCATTAATAAACTTTAATATATAATTTAGTTTTACAGATTTTATTAATGTCAAAAAATCTTTTTTTATAATAAAACTTGATTTAAGTTCTTTTTGATTTTTTTGTTTATTGAGAGTAATACATAAATCATCAAATTTATTATTAATATCAATATCATTATAATCTATAAACATAACACCAGATAATACAAAGCAGTTAAAATAATCAACATTGAATTTATCTTTTTTTAGTATAAATTTTCTGCAATTTCCACTTTCATCATAAAAAAAAGTATATTTACCATCTGTATTATTAATATTAAATGCTTTTTTTACTAATTCTATTTCTTCATCCATTATAACACTCCAAAATATTAATACTATTATAAAGCATAATTTGGTATAGCATTCCAAGTTCTGCCTTGTAATATTCTACCATTTTTCTTTTTATTAACTCCACCCCATTGTTTAAAAAAGAATGCTGTTTTAGATTTTTTACATGCTTCTTTTATATTTAGTATCCAATTTTCTTCAATTGGTCTAGCATTAGGACCTGATTCGCCTCCAACTATTGCCCAATCTATTCCTGTTAAATCTATATCATTTATATTTTCTAATAATGGTTCAAAAGATATAAATTTAACATGAGATTTTACTTTTAATAAATCATTCATTCTATATAATACTCTATTATTTTCTATTGTAACACCTAACCATATATTCTTTGTTAATGTTACTTGTTCTATAATTTTTAGCATATTTTCTGAACGTTTAGTTAAAACTTGAAAAGTATGCTGAGGACATCTATTCATAGTATTAAATATTCTTTTTATAAAATCGATTGGTATATCTTCATGAAATAGATCACTCATAGAATTAACGAATATCATTTTTGGTTTTTTAATTTTTTGAGGTTCATTTACCATGTGTTCATGTATAGTAACCTCAAACTTATTTTTATAATTTTCTACTCCCATATTATAAAGTCTATTAGCCATTTTTTCAGCATAGCAATTTAAACAGCCTTCACTTATTTTTGTACATCCTGTAACTGGATTCCATGTATCTTCTGTCCATTCTATTTTTGTACTCATTTATTATAAAACCTCTATTTTATATTCATCAACTTTGTGTATATTAGTAGCAGCATGACTTATTTTTCTACCATTAATTGGAATAAGTTTTACTTTTTTATCATTTTCCATTTTTTTTATTAGGTCTTTAAAAATAACAGGCAAACATCCATTTTTTAATGCATACTTAAATCCTTGTATATTTGTAGTTATACTTTTATTATATATTTGTTCTTCCAATTCTTTTAAAACTTTTTCAACTATATTTTTAGATTGTATTCCTAAAAAATTAAAGTCTTCATAAATGTTATGATTTGATGCTCCTGCTATATTATCATGCTTCCAACATACTTTTAAAAATTTTTCAATTCCCAAAGTATGTGACGATCCAAACACTAATCCATAGTAGTTAGAACCTTTTTTAAATGAAAAACCATGAATATAACATTCCATATCTTTTGGTATTAATTCTTTATAATATTTTACAATTTCTAAATGTATTTGTGAATATTTAACTTCTTTTATACTATCTTCTATATTGATATATTTTTTAATAAATTCATGAGCATGAAACCTTTTTAAAATAGATGATGATATAAAAAATATAAAATCAGTTTTTGGCTTATCTATTAATAGTTTAAAAACATCATCATTAACTTCTTTAATGCCATATTGATCTAAAAATAAAAATTTGGCTATATCCTTATTTTTAAGAAATTTATCCATTTTATCTGTAAAAAATATTTCTTTAAAAATATTATTTCCAGTTTTTATATTTAATAAACATTTATTAATTAGACAATCACTTTTACATTCATTCATGAAATTATCTATATTTTCTTGAAGTTTTATATATTTATCTTTATCTTTTTCATTAAACATAAAAACTATATCTTTTTTCTTATTATATTTACAAAATTTTTTAGCTTCATTTAATAAAGCTAGAGGAGATCCATATATTCCGTCCGCATCTGTACCACTTCCAGCAAAAAAATCTATAATAAACAATTTATCATTATTTGGAGTCATTAAAAAAACAGGAAACCATTCATCAAAAAAATCAGATAATATTTGTAATTTTAATTTTGTACTTTCTGGAAATGATGTTTGATTAATATCTTTTGTCATTATATAAAACCTCTTTATTATATATTGCGATAACCTTTATTATCGCAACACCATTTTAACTTAAAATCATATCTAAACTATTTAATAATTCTTCAATATTATTATATTGCTTTATATGATGTTCCCATGTCAATTCATCTGTCCAACTACATCTAAGTTCATCATCTATTATTAGACATTTTAAAAGATTAGAATTAAATAATAAAACAATATCATTATACCTTACAATAATATTTTTTATATTATTACTTTCTTTATATCTATTTTTTATAATATTTTCTAGTTCTTTTAATTTATTGTTTCTTAAATTAAAAGAATTAAATAATAATCTATTATAATAATTTCTTTTAATAATATTCTCTACAGTATCACTATCTTTTATAATATTTTCTAATTCTTTTATTTTTTTATTTTTAATATCTATCATTATATATTTAATTCTTTTAATACAGCATCTCTAATATATTGAGATACACTAACATTATTCTGCTCTGCTTTTTCTTTTATTAGGAGCTGTTCTTTTTCACTAACACGCATATATAATTTAATGTCAAGCCTATCTTCTGTCTTTCTTTTCGGTCCAGAGTTAGCTCTAGCTCCTCCCCAGCTATTTTTTTTATTATCCATTATTATGACCTCTTTTCAATAAAAGAACTAATACTACTATATTAAGTGATAATGATACTACAGATAATATTGCATTTACAGTTGTTAACATCTTGACAACTCCTTCATAATGTATATAATATTAACTATGGAAGTCAGGAGCCAAGTCGGCTAACTTAGCTCCCTTTCGTGACTAATAAAAATTATTTTTTAATTTTTATTAGCTTAACCACAATTACGATAAGTGTCAGGATATCAATAATTGTAGCTATGAAAGTTAAGACTTCCATAATTACCTCCTTCATTTCTTTAGGATTAATTATATTATACTATAATCTTGAAAATTGTCAATACTATTCAATTTTTTTATTTAATTAAAAGATATTTTTTATTAGTTATAAATTATATTATTTTATCATATTGTTACTGATTCTTTTTAAGAATTGTATAAATTATATAAATTTAGTATAATTTTTTTAATATAAATTATTAGTATTAGTTGTGGAGTTTTAGAATTATGAAAATATATTTAGATCAGAATATTATAACTAGATTAGACGGAAATATATTAGATAAAATACAACTTTCTAGAAAAAAAGGGTATAAATACTTTTACTCTTTTGGACATATTTATGACTTGTTATCAGCTGAAGAAATATATTGGTTAGATGAGTTAAAAAAAATAGAAAGAGTTACCGATAATAATATGGTACGCATCATTGAAAATAAAAATAAATTAATTCCATATAATGTTTTTCCGACATCTCATATTGAAAAAATGAAATGTAATCAAAATGATATACTAAATTATAATATTTTTGATATTAATAGTATAGATGACTATATATTAAAAAAGTTTAATATAAGAGATATAGAAATTAGGAACAAATTGGTAATTTCTACAAATAATATGTTAAATATAATGAAATCTTCAAATGATTACAAAGATTTAAGGAATAAATTAAAAACAGAAAATGTATCTTTAGATGAATTTAAATATATTTTAAATGAAACTTCAATAAAAACATTTAATAATAATATGATGGCAATAATGTCAAGTATATACGATTTTATAGATATATTAGATGAAAATTATGATAATCTTAAAGAAAAATTAAAAATGAATATTAAAAATATTAATGGGGATTTCTATCATTGTTTGCATGCTACATACTGCGATTATTTTGTAACAAATGATAATAAGTTATTAAATAAAGCAATTTTTGTATATG
The DNA here is from genome assembly GCF_944393015.1 of uncultured Brachyspira sp. Taxonomy (GTDB): domain Bacteria; phylum Spirochaetota; class Brachyspiria; order Brachyspirales; family Brachyspiraceae; genus Brachyspira. The sequence continues at coordinate 3,521 of NZ_CALXYQ010000003.1, read as the reverse complement.
ATTTAATGAATCAAGATTTTATAAGAAAAAAAATAAATATAAATTACATAAAAACTATTTCTATAAGCTTAAATGATTTTGAAAAAATATTGTATCAATTAAAATAATTATATAGTAATTAAATTATATATTTTTTATATATTATTAATTAATAAGGGGTGGGTAAAATCTCTACAGGTTTTCAATCGGTGCAACGAGTGGGGAGTCTTTTATGCATGGCGATAACTTTTTTATTAGGGGGTACTGAGAAAATTAGTGATATTATAATGTGAATACACCTTCACTTTCATAAATACTTTTCGTATCTTCAAAATGATTTTTAATCACTCTATGAAGAGCCATAATAGAGGCTACAACACCATCTATTCTTTTATATGATCTTCTTCTGTCAGGTTTTATAGGAAGATAATTATCTCTACCATCAGTTTTTACTTCACAGCAGCTTATCATCCAATTAAGAACAGCATTATTACCATGTAAAAGTTTTCGTTCATCTATAGTTTTTTCAAATAAAGAAGTTCCTTCAGATAAACCTCCGACAGCAAAAGACTGCCTAACCTGTTCCATTTTGAAGCCTTCGCTTTCTAAGTGTGTTACTATTTCAATAGCCTTCCAAGGATCATAAGCTATTTCTATAATTTCAAAATCTTTCGCATCATTTAAAATTGAAGATTCTATAACATCAAAATCTATTATATCACCGCTTGTTAAAGTAATTAAACCTTGAGAAGCCCATAATTCATAAGGTACTCTGTCCTCTTTAGAACGCTGCCTAATATTTTCTTGAGGCATAAAGAATCGTGGCAGAAGTATATATGGACCATTATCAATAGAATCAAAACATAAAACATAGGCTGCTATATCTCTTGTAGTTGCTAAATCTAAACCGATGCAGGCTTTCCTGCCTTTTAATTCATTTATATTTATATTTTGATGTGAATAAGATTTAAGCCACCTGTCAGAAGAAATCCAAACCTCGCTTGCCTGTGTCCAAACATTCAAGTTTTTTGTAAGAATATCTGTTCTTTGAATAGGTTTATCTAGTCCTTCTAAAAGCCTAGATTTTAGGTAACTGTCTTTTACAGAAACATTTATATTAGGATTAGCTTGAAAAATAATTTTATTTATTAATTCTTCCTGCTTTGAAACATCTTCATTTTTATTTAATTTTTCTTTATATTCAGACATAAATACCCAAATATCATTGATGTTATCAGGCTCGTATATTATAGTAAAATACTCATCATTATTTAATGAACCTTGTAATACTTGCTTTGCATATTCATATTCAGAAAAACATACTGAAGATTTATCAAATCCAGCCGTACTGATTATAAATACAAGCGGCTGCCTTCTCGCTCCCATTCCAGATTCAAGAACATTTAATAATTCATTATCAGGATGTGCATGATATTCATCGACTATAACTAAATGCGGATTTAATCCATCTTCAGTGTTGCTGTCCTGTCCAAGCGGTTTGGATTTTGAGGCAGTATCTTTTTTCTTTGTAATTGTAGAAGTTTGTTTATATGTAATCGCTTCTTTATTAAGAGCTTTTGCTTTTCTTATTTGTCTTTCGCTTTCACTCCATGCAATTTTCGCTTGATCTTTTTTAGTAGCTATATAATATATTTCGACTCCAGCCTCTGCAGGACTGTCGCAGAAAAAACAATAATTACCAATTCCAGATGCAAAAGTAGTTTTTCCATTTTTCCTGCTAACTTGAACATAAGCCTTTTTAAATCTTCTTAAATTATTTTCCTTTCTCCTCCATCCAAATATGCTTGCTATTATAAACTGTTCCCAAGGCTCTAGTATAATATTATGATTTGCCCATTCCCCTTTCGTATGTACTAAAGATTGAATAAAAGTAATAGGACGTTTAGCTTCGTTCTCATCAAAATAAAAAGGATAATCATTATTTTTTGATTTTTCTATATCGTCCAAATGCCTTTTCACAGATAAAAAAGCAGCTTGACAGACTGGCAATTCTTTATTTATAACTTTATTGATATATTCTTCATAGGTATAAATCATATTTAACCATTTATCATTTTTTCAAGAAGATTATATTATTTATTAATTAATAATTTTAGATAAAAGATATTATTATACATAATTTTAAACTTCATATTAAAGTAAAATTAATACGTTAATTTAGAATGAGTACCAATTATAAGTTTTCCTATTAGATTAGATGTTTCATCATCAATAGGATATTTGTAAGTTTTTCCATTAAAATTATACATTATTTGAACATCACCATCTTTAAACATAGAAATAATTTTTTGTTTCTTGAAAGAATTAAAAAGTATAAGGTTGAGTTCCATAATCAATAAATAATTAGAATGTTTCATATAAGATGCACTAAAAGTTACTAAAAAATCATTATTAAAAAAATGAACTTCATTTACTGATTCTGTAAGTTTGATGTTCGGATAAAAAAGCATATTGATATCTACTGTTTCATTATCAATTTCAGCAATATATTCTCCTTCTAGTACTATAGTATTAGTTTTATTTTCATTATACACATAATATATATCTGCAACACTAGAAGCATTTTTATTATTATCTTCTGGATAATAAGATTTTAAATATGCATCGGCAATTTTTTTATCTACAGTAATTGCATAGCATAAAAAAGTATTAAAAATAATTAATACTATAAAAATAAATATCTTTTTCATATTATGCCCTTTATTTTTTATAGTATATATAATTTTTTTATTTATTCAACATTTAATTTAATTAATTTTCATTAAGCATTTTAGAAAGTATATCCTCATCTTCTATAGTTTCAGGTGCAGGAACTTTCTTTTTGGAAGCAGGAGTTAAACCGAACTCAGTAAGCATTTTAGTATATGCTGTTATAGCTTTATGATATGCTAAATATTCTCCCATAGTTTGAGAGTTTTTACCTGCCAAATATCCAGCTATAGAACCTCCTTCATTAATCATAGCTTCATAAAGATTCATAGCATCACCATAATGCAGGCATAAAAGTTCAAATGCTGATAAATCGGCATCTCCAAGCATATTTTTTTCAGTAAAAATAGGAGCAAGCTCTTTCCATTTTTTTAAAGAATACCCACAAAAATATTCTGGTGGATTTGGTATTTTCGCTTTATGCGTGTCTTTGGCAGTGGCTTTTTTAGCTTTATTGGGCATTTATACTCCTAATAGTATATTTTAGTTAAAAATATATATTAATAATAAGTAATATAATTATATAATGCTTATATTTCCTTATATTTTTTTATATATTATATGTCTTTAATAAAAAATATAGGGAATTATATAAAAAAATGGCTATTTCCTGATTTTAGCCATATAGATGGAAGTAATTTTTTATCAATTCAAAATGATAAAACTCTATCAGCAGTCAATCCTAATACTGCTTTAACTTTCTCTACAGTATTTGCATGCGTGAGAGTTATAGCAGAAACAATAGCAACTTTACCTCTTTTTGTATATAAAATAAATGGAAATAATAAAGTAAAAGCTAAAGATCATTCTTT
>NZ_CALXYQ010000002.1 GCF_944393015.1 uncultured Brachyspira sp. | reverse complement strand
TTATAATATTCAGCTAATTTTGAAGCCTGTTTATAATCTTTTTTTCTTATAGCAATAGGAATCTCTCCGCCCATACATGCTGATAAACAAATAAGACCTTTATTATATTTTTCTATTAATTCATGATCTACTCTAGGTCTATAATAGAAACCTTCAGTATATCCGAAAGTAACTAATTTACATAGATTATTATAACCTTCTTTATCTTTAGCAAGAAGAACTAAATGCATAGCACTTTTTTCTTCAGAGTTTTCTATCTTTTTATCGAATCTTGTTTTAGGGGCAACATATACTTCACATCCGATAATAGGTATAATACCTTTATCCTTGGCTTCAGAGAAAAATTCCATAGCACCAAACATATTGCCATGATCTGTCATAGCTATGCCTGGCATGCCTAATTCTTTAGCTCTGTCTATTAATCCCGGTATAAGTCTTTTAGTTTTATCCTTTTTAGAATATAAAGACTTAATACGGGCAGCTCCGTCAAGTATTGAATATTGTGTATGTACATGCAAATGAACAAATGACATAATAAACCCCTATTTGATTCTATTATTCTATATTATTTAAGTTAAATAGCAAGTTAAATTTAAAAAATATATAAATAGTTTTTATTTATTCACTATAAATATTTACGGTACTTAATTCATAAAATTGATATATACTATGTAAAATATATATAATTTTTTAGTTTTAAATTTGACAATTTCTCTTTTAGTACTATAATTTTAATTAGATTTATTTTTTAATTGAAATAATACTCGATTATGTTATAATTAAAATATAAAAATAAAATTCAAAAGGAAATAAACATGGCTACAACACCTATAAAATTTATGGACGTTAGATTCATTAACCCATTTATTGTATCTCTAGTATCAATATTCAAAGAGATGGCTGGTCTTACAATGGAAAAAGGTACTTTAGTTAAAGGACAAGGCCGTAAACTTTTCTCCGGATATGGTGTTGCTATAGGAATTGTCGGCGATGTTAATGGACAAGTGCTTTATGAATTTCCTGAAAATTTCTCTCAGCTTCTTACTGAAAATCTTACAGATAAAAAACGCGGAGAGTATGATTCTGAAGATGATTTTGAAGATATGATGAGAAGTGTTATCAATGAAATGGGAAACACTATAAGCGGTCTTGCAATTACTAAATTAGCTGAAGAAGGTATAAGCTGCGATATCACTCCGCCTATACTTTATTTTGGAAAAGAAATACAAATAATTCCTAAAAATTTACAAACTATAATTATTCCTTTCCAATCATCACTTGGATTTGTCAGTGTTAATATTGCTATGGATGCATAATAATATTAAATGATAAAAAACATTATTTATATATCAATTATAATATCTTTATTATTATCATGTACTAATACAGTAAATAATAATATTGTACAAACTAATGATATAGTATTAAAGCCAGATATAAGCGATAAATACAAAATCATTCCTAATGCACTTAGATTACAATTATTATCTGAATATACACAAACACATTATGGAAGCAGACTAATATATTTAGATAATCCTCAAATAATAGTTGTTCATTCTACAGAAACCCCTAATCTTAGTATAGCTGTAAATATATTTAAAAACGACACTTTGATAGGCAGACCTGATATAGAAGCAGGCGGAGAAGTAAATGTAGGAACTCATTTCTTAGTTGATTTTGACGGCACTATATATGCAAATACTCCTATTGAATATATAGCAAGGCATACTGTAGGATTTAATTATACATCTATAAGTATAGAGAATATAGGATATGCTGATAAATTAACAAAAGAACAGTTGGAAGCTAATGTTAAATTAATAAATTATATAAAAAGCAAATATAAAAGCATAAAATACATAATAGCACATTATGAATATAAAGATAAAACTCTGCCTCATTATTCTCTATATAAAGAATTAAATACTAAATATATAAATCCTGGAAAAAGAGATCCAGGTACTAATTTTATGCGGGAATTAAGAAAAAGAATTTAATAAAAGAAATAAGGCTCATTATTTATGGAAATACTACTGGTTTATTTATTAGAAATATTTATAATAATTATTCTTATTATGCTCTCGGCATTATTTTCAGGAAGCGAAACAGCATATACCTCAATTGATGATGTTACTTTAATGCGTTTAGTAAGAGAGAAAAAGATAAAAGAAGAAGATAAAAAATATTTGGAAAAATCAAGTTCTATGATACCTACTCTATTAGTTGGTAATAATATAGTTAATATATCAGCAAGTTCCATTATAACAGTATTTGCCGTAAGGCTTGCTGACATTCTGCCTCATGTATCAACAAATGTGATGGTTACAATATCAACTGCTACAATAACAATACTTATTATTATATTTGGTGAGATACTTCCTAAAGTACTTATGAGAGTTAATGCTGAAAAAGTAATGCCTTATCTCCTATATTTTATGAAATTTTGTCATTTTATATTCAAGCCTATAACATTTTTGATGGATAAAGTAACAACTTTCATAATGAATTATTTTGTACCTAAAAAATTGAGGAATGCTGAAAAAAGAAGTGCATTATCAAGTATGGATGATATAACAACAATAATACATTTGGGACATAAAGAAGGTATAATTAAAGAATCTACTCATGAACTTCTTACAGGTGTAATAGATTTCAGAAATAAAACCGTTGAAGAAATAATGACTCCTCGTGTTGATATGGTATGTATAGAAGCTGAAACAGATGTAAATGAAATTATAAAACTTACTGTAGAATCAGGGCTTTCAAGATTTCCTGTTTATGAGGAAACTGTTGATCATATAATAGGGATTTTTCATACTAGAGCTTTGTTTAAAGAGTATGTTAAAGGCGGCGGAAAAATGAACAAAATCAAAAAGAAAGCCATTGATTATATAATGCTGCCATACTTCGTACCTGAAACTAAGACTATAAGCAGTTTATTTAATGATATGCAAAAGAAAAAACTTCAAATGGTAATTACTATTGATGAATATGGCGGAACTGCCGGACTTGTTACTATGGAAGATATAATAGAAGAGATAATGGGCGACATAGAAGATGAAAGCGATAAAAGAGAAGCTGATGTAATAAGATTCAAAGGAAAAAGAATTATAATAAATGGAAATGCTCCTATAGAAGATGTTAATAAAACTTTAAAATTAGAACTCGAACATGAAGAATATCAGACTATAGCTGGATATGTGATTGATATGCTTGATCATATACCTGAAACAAATGAGCGTTTTATACTTAAAGGCTACAGAGTAAGGATAATGAAAGTTGAAGACAGAAGAATAGTTGAAATGGAATTCACACCTTTAAAATATTCAAGAACAAATGAAAGTGATAATCTTGATTCACAAGATGCAACTGACTCAGAAAAAAATGATTCAGAAATTTTAAATGAATAAGATAATATAAAAAATAATTACTAATTAGGAAAATAATTATGATAAAAAAAATAATCGTTGCTTTAACTTTAATATTACTATCTTCATGTGCTGATAATAATCAGGAACAAGAGAAAAAGCCTCAACCGCCTCAAAGTATTAAATTAGTATTTACAGGCGATATAATGACGCATCCTACTATTGTAGATGCTTTTGAAAGCAATGATGTTTTAATAGATTTGAAAGATTATTTTCAAGGGGATATTGTATTTGCAAATTTAGAATTCGTTGTTAATACAAATAAACCGCCAATGCCTTATCCTGAATTTAATGGCTCATTAGATTATTTGAAATACTTCTTTAATTATTTCAATACTTTTTCAATAGCTAATAATCATGCCTATGATCAGGGGGCTCAAGCTGAAGCTGAAACTGTGGCAGAACTTCATAGAAATAATAAATTAACTTTAGGAGGTTCAACTAATTCCCCTAGCATAGCACCTATCATAACTAATATTAATAATGTGCCTCTTTTTATATCTGCATATACTATGCTTGATAATGGACTAAGTCATAAAACAAATAAAAATGATTATTTCTATTTTATGAATTTCTTCCCTAAACAAGAAGATTTAGTAGAAAAAGTAAAATCTGATTTAGCACTTGCCACAAACAATGAAATAAAAATAATATCTCTTCATTTCGGATTAGAATATACAACTGCTCCTGAAGAAAAAACAAAGGAAACTGCAAGAGCTTTGATAGAAAATGGAGTTGACATAATAGTAGGGCATCATCCTCATGTACCTAGACCAGTAGAAATTTATGAAGGAACTAATCATAGCGGTATTATTATATATTCATTAGGAAACTTCATTGCAAATCATAAAGGAAGATATCCGCATCTTGATATAGGTACAGTTGTATCATTAGAAATAAATGAAAATAAGGAGATAAATTTTTCTTATGTACCGACTTATTATGCCTTCTTTAAGCAGAATGGTTTTGAAGTAGTAATGAAGCCTATAAAAGAAGATCCTAATATTAATATGCCTACTCTAGCAAGCAATTATGTATACAACACCTATGATACTAATGCTATAAAAAAGGGTTATGAACTTATACATGATTTTTATTCGCCTCTTACAAATGAGAGCATAAAGACTATGTTTGCTGACAATATAACTAACAGCGGCATTGTATCTAATAATAGTTTAGCTCATAGATAATTGAAATAATATTAAAAAATATGATATTAATATATTTTGATTTATTAATTAAAACTATATTTTAGAGGGTGTTTTATGAGTTTAGAATATTTAAAAGAAAGATGGTCTAAAGATGAAAATATTTTTAAAAATAAAGAATTAGGCGGATTACAAGATTTCGTAAAAGATGTATTACAGGATAATGAATTATTTAATCTAAAAAAGGGATTAGAATCTACTCCAAATAAAAACCGTAAATATGAATTTACAATAGAAACTTCTAAAGAAGGAAGAAGACCTGATTACGTAATTTTTATAGATGGAATTAATATAGTTATACCTGTAGAAGTAGAAAAATTTGAAAATATAGAAAAAGGAATAGAGCAAGTATTTCAATATCAAAAAGATTGGAATAAAAAATTTGCAATATTAACTGATGGAAATGAATGGAGATTTTACCGTTCTAATAAATATAAATCATTTTATTTATATGATATGCTTTCATCTCCTAAAGATTTTTTGAGTTATTGGAATTCCTACATAAAAGAAGAAAATTATTACATAGACTTATTAAAAATAGACGGAGAAGAAAAATCAGAACAGTTAAATCTCAATAAACAAGAAAATAGATATATATTTTTTGATGATATTACTCAGTTAATAATTAATTTCAAAGGAAAGATGAAAGCAATAGGAAGTTTTAATAATCTACTTGATAATTCAAAAGCAGAAAAACAAGCAGTAGAAACTTCTTATGCTTATTTTATTCAATTTATATTATATAAAGTATTAGTTGATAATGGCTATAAAAAATTCAATGATGAATATAATAAAATGCTAAATAAAATTCAAAAAGCATTATTAGACAAAGATTTTTATTCTATTATAATAAACGAAATAAAAAATATATCTGAATATATTTCAAGCAACATTTACAAACCTTTTGCTGAAGAACAGAAAAGTATAAATAAAAAATTAATTGACAATTTAAAAGGAGAAATTGATATTGATGATATATCTCCTTGGCTTGATATTATAGTATTTATAAATAGATATAATTTTTCAGGGATAAAAAATGAAATATTTGGATTTATTTATGAAAATTATTTGAAAGATTTATATCCAGATAAAAATAAGGGACAATATTTTACAGATCCTGAAGTTGTAAATTTCATGTTAAAAGAAATTGGATATACTGAAGATTATTTAAAAAACGCTTCAGATGATGAAATATCTTTAATAGATGTAAGCTGCGGAGCCGGTACATTTCTTTATAGTGCAGTAGATAGAATAATAAATGCTTTTGATGATGGAAATCTTGATACTTCTAAAAAAATCGAGGAACTTATTGATAAAAATATATTTGGTTTGGATATAGAAGAATTTCCTCTATACCTTGCTGAAATGAATATTCTTATGAGAATGCTTCCTTTGATAGTTAATGATAATTATGAAAATCCTATTGATAATAAACTAAAAATATTTAAAACCAAAGACAGTATAAGTGAGTTTTTAGAAACAGGTATTAATTCTCATTCTGATGAAGAATTAGACTTATTTAGTCATATACAAAAAACAGCATTAGATTATCCTTCATTTATGAGAGACGAGAAAGATTTAGAGGATATGCTTTTATCATTAAAAGGAAATGGAGAACCTAGAAAAAGATTTGATTTTGTTATAGGTAATCCTCCTTATATAGGTTATAATGAATGCTGCCGTCAGGAAATAGAGTTCACTAAACTTATTAAAGATAAAAATGATAATTCAATAACATTAGGAAATGTATATGGAATGAATTTGCATTCTATTCCTAATAATCCTAAAAGATACAGACCTAATCCTAATTTGTATGCTTTTTTTATTGCTTTAGGTATAGCATTATTAAAAGATAATGGAAAATTATGCTATATAATACCGCAAACTATACTCACAGCTGGAGACTTAGATGTTTTGAGATATCATCTATCTAATAATACTAAAATAAAAAGTATAAGAATATTTGAAAATAATGTATTTACAAATAGAGGATTAAAACAAAATAAAGATGTATCAACATCATCGTTAATTTTATTTATAGAAAAAAAAGATATATCTAATAAAAAAAATAAGGTGAAAGTAAGCTATATTAATTCTTCAAATAAAATAAAAAATCAATACATAGAACAACATATTTTAATAGATAATATTAATAATTGGAATTTTATAAAGAAAGATGATATATTTATTAATTTTATTTCAGAATATAATAAAAATTTGAATTCTAATATATATTACGATCATAAACTAGCAAATCAAAATTTCAAAAGTCAGTTTTTTTATGATGGGGGTTATGCTATAGATGAAAAACAAAAATTAAAAGAGAAAGATTTTTATATATATCCTAAAATTAATAATAACTTATATAGCATACAATGTGCTTCAGGATATTGGCCTGATGAAAGAAAAAATTCAAAAGATAAAAATTTTATAGCATTAAGGCAAGGTAATCAGGATTATTATTTTCTAGATTCTACATATAAAGTTATTTGGTCTTATGCTAATCCTAAAAGATTTTTTTATACTGACAAAAAAGTTATATGGGCTAGAAATCAATTTTGTGGTATTGGAAGCAGTAATAGAGAAGAAATATTATATTTATTTTCTCTATTAAATTCTAAAATAAATTTTTTCTTATTAAAAGAATTATTATTTTCTAATAATGAAAAAGATTTGTTACTATCATTGAGCAGTATAAAAGATTTTATAAAAATACCTATTATTACAGATAAAAATTTAAAAATAAAAAAAGAAATAATAAAATATTCAATAGGAATTTTACATATTGAAAAATATCAAATAAAAGACTTTGTTGATTTTAATACTACTAAACAAAAATTTAAAAATGTTACTGTTAATAAAAACAAATTAATTTTGACAGATATAAATGGAAATATAATAGAACAAAAAATTAAAAGAAAATCTGATTTAGTAAAGTCTGTAATTGAAGAAAAATTTAGTACTAATGATGAAATATCATTAAATGAATTAAAATTCTCAGACTGTATAGATAAAGAAGAACAAAATATAATTAAAGATTATATAGATGATTTAGTATTTGCTCTATATTTCAATATAGATATAAAAGAATTAGGCTTATCTAATTCAGAAAAAATAAAAAAATTATGTCAAAAAAATAATTTTTATAGCTACATATACAATTAAATTCTATTTTTAAATTAATAAATTTAATTTTGAATATAATATTAAATCATTGACAAACATTTCAATATATACTATATTATTGTACTAATATGAATAATAATTATGCAAAAGAAATAGACAATGTATTTTCCATAGATGCAATTAATTATATGAGAAAGGCAATAGTAGATGCCTATGGAAATGAAGTATACTTTGGAATAAATTTCAATGCTTACGGAATATTGGATTATATAGAGGTAATGGCTAGAGGTAATAAAGATTCAGTGCCTGCTATAATATCATTATCATTGGAATTTGATGCTGTTATTCATAATCACCCTTCTGGACAGCTCACACCTTCAAGAGCAGACTTAGCAATAGCAAGCGAACTCGGTAATAATGCCGGAGTAGGTTTTTATATAGTCAATAATGATGTTGATGATTATTATGAAGTTGTAAAGCCTATAAAATCAGAGAATGTAAAAACTATAGATGTTCCCGAAGCTTTATATATGTTTACAGAAAACGGTACTTTAAGTCAATTATTAAAAAAGTACGAATACAGACAGGAACAAACTGAACTTGTTGAGGCTACTATAGAAGCATTTAACAATAATAAACATTTAATATCTGAAGCCGGAACGGGAATAGGAAAATCTTTTGCATATTTAATACCTGCTTTATTATGGCTAAAAGAAAATAAAACTAGAATAGTAATTTCTACTAATACTATAAATCTTCAGGAGCAAATTATTTCAAAAGATATACCTTCTATCATAGGAGGAATTGCCCCAAGCGTAAAATATGCTTTGGTAAAAGGAAGAAATAATTATGTATGTATCAAAAAAGTTAAAGAAGGTTTAAATGATCATGATAAATTTGATTTTGAAGAACAGATAAATTTCTTTGAGGATATAGACCATTGGCTTAATATAACAAAAGACGGCTCAATAACAGATTTAGGATATAAACCTAAAGGCGAATTATGGGAAATGGTTTGCTGCGATACGGATACTTGCACTCATAGAAAATGCGAATATTTAGAAGATTGTTATTTTTATAAAATGCGTAAACAGTTAAATGCTGCACAATTATTAATAGTTAATCATCATATACTTTGTGCTGATTTATCACTTTATGCAGAAACAGCAGGAAGATACAGCCTTCTTCCAAGATATACAAAAGTCTTAATTGATGAGGCACATAATTTTGAGAACTCTGCATCAAGTTATTTCGGAGATGAAGGAAGTAAAAACGGAATATTAAAAGCTCTTTTCTATCTTTCAAGAATAAAGAAAAACAAAAGGCTTGGAGTGATAGAAAGTATTAATAATATGCTTAATGAAAAACAAGCATTAATTGAAAAGCATGAATACGATGAAATACTTGATTTAATAAATAAGGCACATGATTTAACTTCAAGAGTAAGAAATGTTGTTGAAGATAAATCAAAAGAATTCATAACTTATTGTCATAAAAATATTCAGACTAAAGAAGGATTAGGTTATAAATTCAGAATAAGTCCTGAACTTGTTATGACTCAGCATTGGCAGAATGAAGGATTAAAAGCATTAAGAGAGATGGTGCTTTCAATGACTTCTCTTGTTAATATATGCGATAAATTATATAAAAAGTTTTTTGATATTGCTATTGAAAAAGATTTTGATTATGAAGAAATAGCTCAAATGTCTAATGCTTATTTAGAAAGACTTAAAAGACAATTAGTTTCATTAAATTCTACAATAGATTACAAAAAAGATGAATATATAAGATGGGTGGAAACAAGACTCACCAAAAAAGGAAATCTCATTCTTAATTGGCATTTAACTCCTGTAACTGTAGCCAAAAATTTAAATGATTTTCTATACTCAAGATTTGATACTGTGGCAATGTACTCTGCTACTTTAACAGTTTCAAAGAGTTTTAATTTCTTTTCTAATAGATTAGGCTTTGATTATATAGAAAAAAATAAAAAAATAGAAATATATTTAGAATCACCATTCAATTATGAGGATAATGCAAGATTATATATAGCAACAGATATGCCTGATGTAGCTGCGGATACATTTAATGACTTCACTTCAAAAGTATTGCTTCAGGTATGCAACATAACAGGAGGAAGAGCTTTTATACTTTTCACTTCTTTTGCATCGCTTATGAATGTATATGAAAACACGTCAGAAAAATTGAAAAGTAAAAATATAAATGCCCTAGCCCAAACAGCTTCAATACATAGACATACTTTGCTTGATATGTTCAAATCATCTTCAAACAATGTACTTTACGGAGTAGATTCATTCTGGGAAGGTGTCGATGTTGCCGGAAAGAATTTGGAAGTTGTTATAATACCTAAGCTGCCTTTTGCTGTTCCTACTGACCCTATAAGTGAAGGAAGATACAGATACATAGAAGAAAATGGAGGAAATGCATTCTTAGATTATGCTCTTCCTTTCGCTGTTATAAAATTCAAACAGGGATTCGGACGCCTTATAAGAAGTAAAGATGACAGAGGTGTTGTATTCGTTCTTGATAAGAGGCTTTATACAAAAACTTACGGCTCTCAATTCATTCAATCTCTTCCTAATGCCAAAATTTTAAGAGGAAGTATGAGAGAAATTTTCAATGATATGAATAATTTTTTTGACTATTAACTTTATTCTCAATATTAAACAATCATAAACATATAAATACTTTACAATTTATAATTATTAAGTTATAATCCATTTTCAAGTATTAATAAGAAATACTCATAAGGGGTTATGAAAAATGTCTGAAAATAAGTTAATTAATCCAAGCAGTAAAAAAATAATATATTTTATATTAGTATTTGTGCTAATGCTAATTTCTTCTCTTCCTACGAATATATATATATTATTATTTGATACTACATACGATCTTGAAAAATTAATTTACAATATGATTTTTAATAGTTTTTATTTTCAAGTTTTTTATTTTTTTTGTTATTCATTTTTATTTAGTATAAACAGCAATTTTGAAAATGTTAATAAAAGAACAATACTAATAACATTTTTATCATTTTTACTTTTATTTTTGCTTAGCATATTTACTTCAGCACCATTAAAAGATGAAATACCTGATATGCTTAATTTTTTTATGTCTAATATAATGATTAATAAAAGTATATTATCTTCTATAATGTTTTTTATTATAATACTTTTAGCTGATAATAATTTTAATATAAAGGATAACACATATAATAGTTTTACTAAGCTAGGAGATATAATTGTATTTTCTACAATAGCTGCAATTATTGCATTTGTATTTTGGGTATTTATTGCTTTTTTATATAATAAATTTATTTTTAGAACTGATATAGCAGCTGATTTTGAATCGTTAATTGAAAAACTTCTTTTTATGTCTATTGTATTTGTTTTTTCTATAATACCTTTTATATTTTTCTTTGTACAAAAGAGATTTAAAACTGTTTTATCAATATATATTTCTCGAGGATTATTATTTTTATATTCATTTTTAATATTTGCTTTATTTTTTGCATTACTATATGAACCTATAAGACCTTTTGACAATACTAAGTCTTTTATAATTTATAATGCATTATTAATTTTATCTGTTCTTACTTTATACTTTATAAGAGCTGACTATAAAGCTGGAGTCATAACAAAAGCAATGTATATAATATTTCCAATATTGGCATTTTTATTTAATATATTGGTATTAAGTGCGAGTATATACAGAGTAATTATTTCTGAAAATAAAATAAATGAAATTTCTATTGCGGTTCTTAATGCTGTAATAGCTATTAATTTAATATATATAATAGTACAAAATATAAAGTCTATAATAAAGATATTTAAAAATAATATTAATATAAATGAAGCAGTGATTGGAAATAATAAAATATACAGTTTTATTTATGTTTATGGTATCTACTCATTTATTTTTTCTTTTATAGCTCCTATGATAATGGTATTTTTAAAAAATAAATAAAAGTTTAATCATTTAAAGAGGTTTATGAATTATGAAAAAGCTAATATTTATTTTATTTTTATTTAGTCTGTATTTATATAGTCAAACGGATAATAAAACTAAAGCTTATGAAAGATTAAGAGAATATGTGAATGAAGGCAATATTAAAGAAGCTGAAAATATTCTTAAACAACATAATGTCAATATTAATAATCTTGATTATGAAGATTTTACATTACTATCATATGCAGTTATGGATGATAATATAGAAATGGCTGAGCTTCTTTTGAAATATAAGGCAGATGTTAATACTGTAGTAAATGATGGAGATACAGCATTGATACTTGCAGTTGATAATAATAATATGGAAATGGTTAAACTTCTTTTAAGTTATGGTGCTGATATTGATTATCAAGGCTTTAGAGGAAGAACTGCATTATTTTGTGCTTTAGAATATAATAGAAAAGAAAATATTGAAATGGTAAAACTCTTAATCAAAAATAAAGCCGATGTCAATATAGCTTATGATGGAGATTATAAAAATGAAAAAACACCTTTAATGTATGCTGCTATGAAAGGCTATAAAGAAACGGTAAAAATTTTGATTGCAAATAAAGCTGATATAAATAAGAGAAATATTTATAAAGCCAATGCTTTGATTTATGCTTATATGTATGGACATGAGGATATAGCAGATATTTTACTTCAAAATGGTTCTGATTCTTTGGATAAAAGTTTGAAAGGTTGTAAGCTTCTTAATAAAGAAACTTTATTTAGTTATAGATTAATAAATGCTGCAGCCTATTCTACCAATGAAGTTTTTTTACAAAATCTTATTGATAATGGTGCAGATGTAAATTATAAAAATTATGATAAGAAAACAGCATTAACAGAAGCAGCTTCTTATAATAATATTAATGCTGTAAAAGTACTTCTTAAAAATAATGCAGATGTTAATGTTCAAAATAGAGGCGGTATGACAGCATTGATGTCGGCTTGTTATAATGGGAATCTAGAAATGACAAAAATGCTTTTAGATGCTGGTGCTGATAAAAGTATAAAAAGAGGTAATCATGATGCATTGTATTATGCTAGAGAATACGGAAAAAATGAAGAAATAATAAAATTACTTACAAAATAGTTATAATCTTTATAAAAAGTGCATGCATATTTTTTATATGTATGCACTTTTTTATTTACAGTTTTTAAAATTTTGACAATTTATTCTTATTTTAGTATAATATATTTATGGAAAAAAAATCAAATATTAAAAAAATAAAATATTTTAATCCTTTGAACGATTATTTTATACGTTACCTTTTCACAGATAAGGGAAGCAGTGAGTCTATACTTTTGGACTTTATCAATTCTATAATGCTTAATGCTAATATGAAGACTTTCCGTTCTGTTGAAATTTTAACACCTTTTAATTTAAAAAAGAATAGAAATTTGAAAGAAACCATAGTTGATGTAAAATGTATTACCCAAAACGGTTCAGTTGTTATAATAGAGATTCAGCTTCAAGGTAATTCAAGATTCCCGGAAAGAATACTTTATTATTGGGCGGCTAACTATAGTAAGTTATTGAAGCATGGAGAAAGATATGATGAGCTTACACCTGTAATAAGTATTAATCTATTAAATTTCAATTTAGATAAAACTAAAAATATACATTCTTGTTATATGCTTTATGAAATGAATAATAAAAAACTTCTTACAGATCATTTACAAATACATATAATAGAATTAAAAAAATTCAAGAAAAACATATTAACTAAAGACTTAAATTGTTGGTTAAAAATGTTTACAAGCAAAAATTTGGAGGCTTCTATGTCTGAAATAGTAAAAGAAAAACCTATAATGGAAGAAGTGCAGAAAAAATATAATAATTTTGTAAAAAGCAAATTAATGATGATGGAATATGAGAAAAAAGAGGCTTATTTATATGGTAATCAAATAATGCTTGATGAAGAAAGAAGATTAGGAATTGAAGAAGGGATTAAAAAAGGAAAAGAAGAAGGTATTAAAGAAAATCAAATATTAACAGCTAAAAATATGAAAAAAGAAAATATAGATATTAATATTATAAGTAAAATAACAGGACTTAGTATAAAAGAAATAGAAAAACTATAATAAAAATAAATATAAATTTATAATAAAAAAGTGTATGCATTATATGTATGCACTTTTTTATTCTTGAAATATTACATAATTGAAATTTTAATTATTCTAATTTATAATGCCTAAAAATAACAATACATACAGAGGGTTTACTATGAAAAATTTTATTTCTATAATTGCATCATTTATTTTAATTACTGCTATAATTTCATGCGGAGGCGGAAATAAAGGGACAAATCAATCAGAACAAAATACTCAAACTAATCAAACTCAAACAAATGAACAAGTACATATCAATCCAACAACTACAAATGAAAATCATAATACAGATATTGATATTAATGCTAATAAAACTAAATATACTAATGAATATATTCAAGGTACAGAGTTAGATCCTATGCCTACAGGATATAGCAAAATAGATGAAATACTTAATGAATATAAATATAAAGCACCAATATATGAAATATCAAAATTATTAGCAGAGGAAGGACTAGAAGGAAAAATCACTGAATATACAAATTTTAGTGATAAATATATATATAAAGTAAATAAAGATTCTACTCCTTTATTTTTGGCAGTACAATTCGGATATAATGATTTGGCAAAAGAGCTAATAAAAGAAGGTGCTGATGTTAATGCCAGAGCAAACGATATGGAAACAGAAGATGGTATTGATATGCTTTATTATGCTGTTGAAAATAATAATGTTGAAATGAGTAAAATATTAATTGATGAAGGAGTTGATGCAGGCAGAGAATATGGTTATGAATATCCTTATTATTTAACAGATATTGCTATTAGAAACAATAATCTTGATATGCTTAAAATACTTGTAGAAAGCGGAGATATTGATTTGGAATCAAGCTTAATTCCTGATGCCATAGAAGAAAATAATATAGAAATGGTTAAATATTTAATATCTATAGGACAAGATGTAAATGCTCAAATATTTGCAGATGGATTTTGGATTAACTCTCCTATGAAAGTAGCTGCTGAAAATGGTAATATAGAAATAGCTAAACTTTTAATTGATGAAGGAGCAAATTTAAACTCAAGCGATGATTATATAGGGCCAGCTATTGATTATGGTAATTATGATATAGCTAAATTATTAATAGATAATGATGTTTTTAATCTTAATACTAATACAACTAAAGAACAAGCTATAGAATTAGCAAAAGATCAAAAATATTATGAAATAGAAAAATTATTATCAAGCGAAGATTCAAACAATATAGATGGATATGATGAATTAATGAATGCTGTATCAAAAGGCGATATGAAAGCATTAGAAAAACTTATAAAAGATGATACTGATTTAAATAAACAATATGATAAGATTACGCCTCTTGGTTTAGCTGCTGCTAGAAATGATAAAGAGATGGTTAAATTTCTAGTAGAGAAAGGTGCTGATATAAATTTAGAAGATGGATA
The DNA here is from genome assembly GCF_944393015.1 of uncultured Brachyspira sp. Lineage (GTDB taxonomy): Bacteria > Spirochaetota > Brachyspiria > Brachyspirales > Brachyspiraceae > Brachyspira. The sequence goes on along the minus strand of NZ_CALXYQ010000002.1, from coordinate 164,872 downwards.
CGGATATACTCCTTTAATAATAGCAATGAAGTATCGTAATATTGGTTTAGCTAAAGATATTATTGATTTGAAGCCTGATTTAAATGCTATATGTTCAGCAACAGGAGATACTCCTTTAACATATTTAGTAAATGCCAACAAGTACAGCGGTGTAGCAGATCTTTGTTATTATATGATAAAAAATGGTGCTGATATAAATAAAAAGAATAAGGAAGGAAATACTCCATTAATGATTGCAGCTGCAAGTTATAATTATGCTATTGTGGGAGTTCTTGTAAATATGGGAGCTGATTATAATATTAAAAACAAAGAAGGAAAAACAGCCATTGATATTGCTTCAGCTAGAGATGATAGTTCAGCGCTTCATCACATGACTAATCCAAGCGATTTAGAACATTATCTTAGTTATTAATAAATAATAAAAAAGTGTATGCATTATATATGTATGCACTTTTTTATTTTCTGTTTAAAAATTTTTAGTATATATAATTTATAAAATATAACTATTTTAACAATTTACAATTATAAATTATAATCAATTTCTTAGTATTAATAAAAAATACCTATAAGGGGTTATGAAAAATGTCTGAAAATAAGCTTATGAATTTGAGCAGTAAAAAAAGATTATATCATATATTAGTATTTACCATAATAATAATATCTTCTCTTCCTATAAGTATACAAATATTATTATATGATATTGATCATAATGCTGACAATTTCTATTCAACAATTATTATTAATAGTTTTTATTATCAAGTATTTTACTTTTTTTCTTATTCATTTTTATTTATTATAGATAGTAATTTAGAAAATATTAATAAAAGAACAATACTAATAATATTTTTGTCATTTTTACTTTTATTTTTGCTTGGCATATTTACTTCAGCACCATTAAAAGATGAAATACCTGCTATGCTTGAATTTTTTAAATCTAATATAATGATTAATAAAAGTATATTATCTTCTATAATCTTTTTTATTATAATAGTTTTATCTGATAACAATTTTAATATAAAGAATAATACATATAATAGTTTTACTAAATTAGGAGATATAATACTGTTTTCTGTAGCATCAGAAATTTTATTAGCAACAATATTATTCTTAATTATTAAATTGGTAGAATTGGTAGAATTGCTAGAATTTTTGGCAATTATGGTATTATTATTTTTTGGTTTAATGTTATCTGTTTTTTCTGAAGAACATGGAAATACCTTAGCCTCAAAACTGATTTTGATTTTTATTGTATATTTATCTACTTTAATACCGTTTATATTTTTCTTTGTGCAAAAGAGATTCAAAACTGTTTTATCAATATATATTTCTCGAGGATTATTATTTTTATATTCATTTTTAATATTTGTTTCATTTTTTGCCTTACTATATGAACCTATAAGACCTTTTGACAATACTAAGTCTTTTATAATTTATAATGTATTATTAATTTTATCTATTATTACTTTATACTTTATAAGAGCAGATTATAAAGCTGGAGTAATAACAAAGGCAATGTATATAATATTTCCAGTACTAGCATTATTATTTAATATATTAGTATTAGGAGCAAGCATATACAGAGTAATTATTTCTGAAAATAAAATAAATGAAATTTCTATTGCAGTTCTTAATATAATAATAGCTGTTAATTTAGTATATATTATAATACAAAATATAAAGTCTATAATAAAGATATTAAAAAACAATATCAATATAAATGAGGCAGTAATTGGAAATAATAAAATATATAGCTTCATTTATATTTATGGTATTTATTCATTTATTTTTTCTTTTATAGCTCCTATTGTAATGGTATTTTTAAAAGATAAATAAAAGTTTAATAATTTAAAGAGGTTTATGAATTATGAAAAAGTTAATATTTATTTTATTTTTATTTAGTTTATACTTATACGCTCAAAATAATGATAATAATAAAAGCAAAGTTTCTGAAAAATTAATAGATTATGTTAATGAAGGTAACGTTAAAGAAGCTGAAAATATTCTTAAGAAATATAATGATTATGTAAACAATCGTAATTATGAGGGATTTACATTGTTATCGCTTGCAGTTATACGTAATAATATAGAAATGGCTGAGCTTCTTTTGAAATATAAAGCAGATGTTAATGCTAATGTAGATCTTGGAGATAGCGTATTAATAGGTGCAGTTGATAATAAAAATATGGAAATGGTTAAACTACTTTTAAGTTATGGTGCTGATATTGATTATAAGGGATTTAGAGGAAGGACAGCATTATTTTCTTCTTTAAACAAAGGCGGTGAGAATAAAGAAAATATTGAAATGGTAAAACTCTTAATAAAAAATAAAGCAGATGTTAATATAGCTTATGATGGAGATTATGGAAATGAAGAAACACCTTTAATGTATGCTGCTATGAAAGGCTATAAAGAAACTGTAAAAATATTAATTGAAAATAAAGCCGATATAAATAAAAGAAATATTTATAATGCAAATGCTTTGCTCTATGCTTATATGTATGGACATGAGGATATAGCAGATATTTTACTTAAAAATGGTTCTGATTCCTTGGATAAAAGTTTGAAAGTTTGTAATCTTAATAAAGAAACTTTGCTTAGTTATGATGTTCCATTAATAACTGCTGCAGTGTATTCTACTAATGAAGTTTTTTTACAAAAGCTTATTGATAATGGTGCAAATGTAAATTATAAAAATTATGATGAAAAAACCGCATTGATAGAAGCAGCTTCTTATAATAATATCAATGCTGTGAAAGTGCTTATTAAAAATAATGCTGATCTTAATGTTCAAAATAAACAGGGCAAAACTGCATTAATGTGGGCTTGTCATAGCGGAAATTTAGAAATGACAAAAATGCTTTTAGATGCTGGTGCTGATAAAAGTATAAAAAGAGGTAATTATGATGCATTGTATTATGCCAGAGAATACGGAAAAAATGAAGAAATAATAAAACTTCTTACACAATAATAATATTGATTTTTTAATCTTTATATAAAAATTTACTCCAATCTACAAAATCATAATTTTTGTATACTCTTTTTATTTCATCTCTTGCTTCCATTAAAGCAAAGCCTAATAAATTTTCTCCTTTCCAGCAAAAAGGATTTTCTATATTCTCATCATTATACTTCATTTTTATTCCCCATACTTTATCATAGGGACTTGCTTCAACTAATACTTTGTTTTTTGTACTTAATAAAAAATTTCTTAAATCAATGTTTTGTGAAAATTTATAATAATTACCTGTAAATACTATTTTGTATTTCATTTTATCCCACAATTCATCATTGAAATTTTTAACTTTTCTTCCAAGTTCTTTTATAGCTTTCGGCTGATTAGTATTCAAAATTTCATTAGCAATATCTTTATCATCAAATAATAATGCCTTATTGTACATCATATATTTTTCCATACAATTAAATACTAAATCATTTTCTTTAAAATCTTTAATATACCATTGACTTAATGATGATTTAGTAACTTCTTTTTTATCATTAGTATGCCCGTAGAAAAATAAGAAGTCAATTTTCTTTCCAGCATTAAAATCTCTTCTAAGTTTTTCTAAAGAATATTTTTGCTCCCCTACCCCATTCATTAAATTATTATCATAAAAACCTTTAAATATTATAGGCTCTTCAAAAAGTTTCTTATATTCTTCTTTGTCATCATTTGAAAGTTTATTAAAATAATTACTAAACACTTTATTATAAGAACTCTTGTTTACAAACCATATAGGAGGCATTATATTTTGCATAAAAAATCCTTGTAAAAGTTTTGTAAAAGTATATCATTATATTATTTGAATATCAACTATTATAAATTAGGAATGAATATGAAAGGCTTAGTATATTTAGGAAATAAGAAAATAGAATTAAAAGAAATAGAAAATCCAAAAATTATAGATAACAAAGATGTAATAGTAAAAGTTACATTATCTAGTATATTCACAAGTGATTTTCATATAATAAACGGAGCAGTACCAAGAGCAAAGGAAAATATTGTGCTTGGACATGAATTCGTAGGTGAAATTATAGAAACAGGAAGCGAAGTCAAGAAATTAAAGAAAGGCGACAGAGTATCAGGAAACTGCATAACTTTCTGCGGAGAATGCTATTATTGTAAGAATGGATTTATTAATAATTGCGAAAAAGGCGGTTGGGAAATAGGATGCCGTATAAATGGCTGTCAGGCTGAATATATAAGAGTACCTTATGCAGATATGTCATTGAATATACTTCCAGAAAATGTAACTTATGATAATGCATTATTTGTAGGTGATATTTTGGCAAGCGGATATTTCGGTGCTGAGCTTTGCGAAATAAAAAATGATGATACTGTTACTGTTATAGGTTCAGGACCTGTGGGGCTTTGTGCTATGATGAGTGCAAAAGTTTTTGGAGCTAAAAAAATAATAGCTATTGATATAAATGAGGATAGATTAAATATTGCAAAAGAAAATAAATTAGCCGACTTTTTTATAAATCCTAATAAAGTAACAAATATAGAAGAATACATAAAAGATATAAATAAAGGCAGACTTTCTGACGGCACTATAGAAGCAGCAGGCGGAGAAAATACATTTGAATTAGCTTGGAAGATAGCAAGACCTAATTCTGTAGTAGCATTGGTTGCAATGTATGAAAAACCTCAAATATTACCGTTAAATATAATGTATGGAAAAAATTTAATATTCAAAACAGGCGGAGTTGATGCTGTTCATAGTGATAGAATTCTTAAATTGATATCCGAAAAAAAATTAAACACTGATTTTCTTATCACCCATAGAGTAAAATTAGATGATATATTAAAAGGTTATGAAATATTTGATAAGAAGCAGAATAACTGTATAAAAGTTGCTGTAGAATACAATTAATATTATTTAATAAAAAAGATTTTATTATTGTTATATACAAATTATATAGTATAATATATATAAAAAATTTAGGGTATTATTATGATTGACTTTAATGTAGTTAAATTTAAAAAAGATTCCGCAATATTTGTTGCAGGTGAAAATGCAAGAGAAGTATTTTATATAATCAAAGAAGGTGTTGTAATAGATAAAAATTATGTTGTAGAAAATACTAATTTTGAATTTACTTCAGGAGATATAATAGGTATTGTTCCTGCTATACTTTTAGAACCTTATTATTCAACTGCAATTGCGGTAACAGATGTACAATTAGTAGAGATACATGCTAAAGATATATACAATATAGAAGATATAAAAATAATAGAAAAAATATATCAATATTTAATAAAATTTATGGAAATATGGTTGGGTAAATATTTTTATAAATTATCAGAATCTTTAAATATAGGAAGCTATAAAGAAAATGATGCACTTGAAATAGCAAATATTTATAATGATAATGGATATAAATCAGCTGCCCTTTATATGTACAAAAAAATCATAGAAATGTTCCCTAATGAAGATCATACAGTAATAAACGAAAAAATAAATGAAATAGAAAGCAGCTATAAAATAAAACCTCCATTGGAAATAAATTCTAATTTACAAGAATATAAAAAAGGTACATGTATATTTTCAGAATTAGAAAATAATACGGATCTATATGTAATAAGAGATGGAAAAGTTGGAGTATATAGTGTATTTGATGGAAGAATTATTACTAGAATAATATTTAAAAGCGGAAACATCATAGGTTATAAGCCTATACTTGGAAATAAATTATTGCTTACAACATGCATAGTATTAGAAGATACAATATTGCAGATTGTAAATAAAGAAGATTTTTTAAGATTAGCTTCTAATAATACAAAACTTCAATATCATCTTGTTAATATAATGGCAAGAAGAACATACAATACAATAATAAAAAGCTATAGTATAACAATAAAGAACCCTATTGGAAAATTTTATAGTATGGTATATTCATTTGTAAAAACAGAATTATTATTTGATAAGAATATTGATTTTATAGAACTGCCCTACACTCTTCATGATATATGCACTATGGTTGGTATAGAAAATATAGATTATATAAAATCAGAAATGAATAAAATTAAAGTAATATTATTCTCAGGCAATGAAAAAATAATAATACCAAATATACAAAATTTCTTCAAAGAGTATGATATGTATAGAAAAAGAAATTCAACTCCTAATATATCTTAATAATTCTAAAACTAATTATATTTTTTCATAATAATTATTTGACATAACTGCATTTTATAATATAATATTTGGTCTTGATTTATTTTAGTAAAAAATATAATGGGATCTTTATGGAAAAATATGATACAATTAAATTTAATAAAAATGATATTATTATCAAAGCTGGAGATCAGCCATCAGAATATTTTTATATATTAATGAGCGGTAAAACTATATCATATTATGAATTTCATAAAGAGTATAAACATGAAAGTAAAAAAGGAAGTATATTAGGATTAATATCCGCTATTATAAAGGAACCTTATTTTTCAACTATAGAAGCCGTGGAAGATTCAGAACTTCTAAAAATAAAAATTGATAGTATAATCAATATCAAAGATGAAAATCTGCTTACAAAAATATATAATTATTTGTACTTTATTTTGGAAACTTGGCTTAGTAAATATTATACAATATTAGCTGTAAATAAAGTAGATTTATATAATAAAGATGATATTGTAACTATGGCAAATATTTATAAGAATAATGGATATATAGATGCCAGTTATAAATTATGCTCAAAATATGTAGAACTTTTTCCTGAAGATGAGGATGTAACTAAAATTAAAAACTTTATGGAAGACATGGAGAATATAAAATATACTAAAGAAATAGAGCATATAGAAAATAATACATACAAATTTCCAAAAGGATATTGTATATATCCAGAAATACATTCAAGCGACCATATATATAATAAAATCAGGTAAAGTTGGTATATATAGCATAGTTAATTCCAAACAGATAATTAGAAATATTTATACAGAAGAGTATATAATAAATGGATATAACCCTACACTGGAATATAAACCATTATTAACAACTGCTATAGTTCTAGAAGACTCTGTAATTGATATAATAAGTAAAGAACAGTTAATAGAAATGATATATAATGATAAATCATTAAGAATTAATTTTATAAAAATGATATCTATAAAAGTAAATAATGCTGTTCTAAAACTCAAAGCAATTAAAAAAGATGAATTAAATATTAAGTTAATAATTATCATATACTCTATGCTGAAAATGCATACTTTATATCATAAAGATGCTGTAAAATTAACATTACTTTATAGTATAGAAGATATAAAAGATATGCTTAATATAGATATTGATAATAAAAAAGTTCATGCTGCATTAAAAAATATTAAATATATAACATTAGACAATAACTATAATATTAGAGTAACAAATATAGAAAATTATTGCAAAGAATACAAAAATTATATAATATAACCTTTTATAGTTGACATAATTTTTCTAAGTATTATAATTTTTAAATAAATAATATTAAAGAATATATATTTATGAAAAAATACAGATTAGTAAAATATAAAAAAGGCGACACTATATTAAAAAATTCCCAAATTTCTAAAGACTGTTTCTATATAATTACAAAAGGAAGTATAAGGTCCTATAATAATTTTTACAATAATACATATAAAATGGGTAATATCATAGGTTTAATAGCATCCATAACAAAGGAACCATATTACTCCACTATAGAAGCTATAGAAGATACTGAATTATGGGAAATAAAAATAGAAAATATAAATAAAATTAATAATAAACACTTAATAAACAAAATATCCAATTATTTATCATTTGTACTCGAAATTTGGCTTAGTAAATATTATAGTCTTATAATTAAAAATAAAATAGATCTATACAATAAAGAAGATATACTTACTATGGCATCAATTTATAAAGATAATGGCTTCATAGATGCAAGTTATAAATTATGCTTATCATATATTAATATGTTTGAGAATGATTATCATGTTCATAATATTGAAGATGTAAAAAAATTTATGAAAACTTTAAGCAAATCAAAAGAACCAGAACATATAGAAAATAATTCCTATAAAATGTATAAAGGATATTGTATATATACTGAGTTAGAAGCGACTGATCATATTTATTATATAAGGTCTGGAAGAATTGGAATATACAATATAGCAGATTCTAGTTATATTACTAGAATGATATATCCTGCACATTTTGTTATTGATGACTATGCCCCTACACTTGAATATAAAACTCTATTTACAACTGCTATAGTTTTGGAAGATTCTATTGTAGAAATTCTAACCAAAGAAGAATTAGTAAAAAAACTTCATGATAATGCCGAATTAAGATTTAGAATGATAAAAATGACTTCTATGAAAGTTATAAGTACAATATTAAAGATTAAATCCATAAATAAAACTGAATTAAAAGATAAATTGATAGTATTAATATATGCAATTCTCAAAATAGAAACTTTATTTTCTGAAAAAACATATATAAAACTATACTATAAAATAGAAGATATAAAAAATATGATGCATGATGATATAGATATTAATGATATACAAAATGCTTTAAAAAATATAGAATATTTAGAAACTGACTGTTTTAATAATATTATTATTACAGATTCATGTAAATATTTTAAAGAATATGAAAGTTATACAAAGTAACTTTAATATAAATAATAAAAAACTATTAAGATAAGTAATACTACTATGGAACAGCAATATAATAAACTAACAATAAAAAAATCAACAATAATTTTTAAATATAAAGAACCAGCCAAGGATTATTTTTGTATAATACTCAAAGGTAAAGTTACTGCATATAATGTATTTTATCAAAATTATGACATACATTATAAAGAAGGAGATATTATAGGGCTAATATCATCGATAATCAATGAACCTTATTACTCTACAATAGAAAGTAATGAGGACACAGAAGTATTAAAAATATATGTACAAGATTTATCAAAAATAGATAATTACAAACTTATAGATAAAATATCAAATTATTTATCTTCAATATTTGAAACTTGGCTAAGTAAATACTATTCATTAATCACAAACAATAAAGTCAATTTATATAATAAAGAAGATATAGTAACAATGGCAAATATTTATAAAAATAGAGGCTTTACAGATGCAAGCTATAAAATATGTAAAGGATGTATAAAATTATTTAAAGATGATATTCATATAAATGAAGCCAAGAAACTAATCATAAATACAAGACCAACAGAAAAACCAACACGTGTAGAAGAAAATGTTTACAGTATAAAAAAAGGATATTGTTTATATACAGAAATAGAACCTAGCAGCTACACATATATAATAAGATCAGGAAAAGTAGGTATTTATAGCATAATAGACTCTAAAGCAGTAGTGAGATCAATTTACTCATCTAATTATATCATAAATTATTATAAACCTGTTTTGGACTATAAACCTCTTTTTACAACTGCCATAGTGTTGGAAAATTCTGTAATAGAAATTATAGAAAAAGATTTGATGGAAAATATTATAAATAGAGATAATAAATTTATTAATAATTATATAAAAGCTACAGCAGCAAAAATTAATAATATAATATTAAAAATTAAAGCATTATCTGCAAAAGAATTAAATGAAAAATTAATAATACTAATATATTCATTTATCAAAATGGATACTCTATTTGAAAAAAATAAAAATGTACGATTATACTATTCTATAGACGATATAAAAAATATTTTAAATGTAGATACGCCAAATAGTGAAATATTTCAACTTTTAGAACAAATGAAACATATTAGAATAGATAAATCAGAAAATATTACAATAAATAATTATGAAAATTTCTTCAAAGAATATAAAAATTACATAGTATGACCATTTTTTAGTTTGACATAATTATATTATATAGTATAATGCAGGTATTAATAGTGTTAGATTAGTGTATGTCAGTTAATATCACAGAAAGATTTGATAAGTCCTCAATATTATTTAATAATGGAGAATCTCCAAAAGATTACTTCTATATAATAACTAAAGGCAGAGCTGTATCATATAATAGTTTTTATGAAAATTATAAAATATCTCTTAAAGAAGGCAGCATCATAGGTTTAATATCCGCTATAATAAAAGAGCCTTACTATGTAACTACTGAAGTTTTAGATGATATAGAAGTATTAAAAATCAATATAAACAATATTGTTCAGATTAAAAATAAAGAATTGGTTAAAAGAGTATCTGACTATCTATCCTATATACTTGAGACTTGGCTCAGTAAATATTATAGCTTAGTCATAAAAAATAAGGTAGATTTATATAATAAAGAAGATATATTAATTATGGCCAGCATATATAAAAATAATAATTTCATAGATGCCAGTTATAAAATATGTACTCAATATATAGAATTATGTAAAAATGAATGCAATACAGAAAAAGTAGAGCAATTTTTAAAATATCTTAAGCCCAAAAAAGAACCAGAACTTATAGAAAAAAATACATATAAAGTAAAAAAAGGATATTGTTTATATACCGAAATATATTCCAGCAATCATGTATATATAATAAAATCAGGAAGAGTAGGAATATATAACATCATTAATCAAAAACAAACCGTAAGACTAATATATCCGGAAGGCTATATAATAAACGGATATCCCCCATCTTTAGAATATAAACCTTTGCAGACAACTGCTATTGCTATTGAAGATTCAGTAATAGAAATATTGAAAAAAGAAGAACTTATTAGTGCAGCAAATAAAAATGAAGAAATGAGAATTGCTTTAATATTAGTAACTGCTGTAAAAGTGAATAATGTAACATTAAAAATTAAAGCTGTAAAAGAAAAAGAACTAAAAAATAAATTGATTATCATATTATATTCTATCATAAAAATAGAAACTTTATTTAAAAAAGATGAAACAATAAAATTGCCGTATAAAATAAAAGATATTATAGATATGATAGATTTGGATAATGATGTAAAAGAAATATATGCTGAATTTGAAAACATAAAATATGTAGAATTAGACACATTTAAAAATATTATAGTTAATAATACTGAATATTTTCTAGAAGAATACGAAAATTATACAAGATAATTATTACAATATAATAAAAAATTAGTTTTATAATAATATGAATAATTACAACACTATTAAATTCCAAAAATCATCTTTTATATATGAGGAAGGCAATTTTCCAAAGGATTCATTTTATATAATAACAAAAGGCAAAGCTAGATGTTATGCAATAAATTCTAGTAATCATGATAAAGATTATAATGTTGGACATATTATAGGGCTAGTTAATCTGGCAGCATCCGAACCATATTCTGTTACTATGGAAGCTGTAGAAGATGTTGAGGTTTTGGAATTAACTCTATCTGATATAAGCAATATTACAAATAATGATCTAATAAAAACAATATATAATTATCTTAATACTACATTAGAAACATGGCTATCCCGCTATTATATAATTTTAGTAAAAAATAAAGTTGATTTGTATTATAAAGAAAATATTTTTACAATGGCAGAAATATACCTAAAAAATGATCTTCCTGATGTTGCCCATAAATTATATGAAAACTATATAGAAACATCAGAAGATAAAAATGATATAGAATATGCTAAAAAAGAACTATTAAAACTTCCTCCTGCTAATAATCCAAGCACATTTACTTCAAATATATTATTGTATAAAAAAGGATGCTGTTTATATACAGAATTCAAAGCAAGTAATCATTTATATATAATATTATCCGGAAGAGTTGGAATATACAATATTATAAATGGAAAGCTGCTTCTAAAAGATATATACAAAAAAAATTATGTTCTTGATGGATATGAACCAAAATTAGAATATAAACCTTTATTAACTTCAGCTGTGGCTTTGGAAACTTCTTATATAAAAGTGGTAACTAAAGAAGAATTTATAGAAATGATATTAAAAGATAAGCATCTTAGAAGTTATCATATAAAAATGATGTCAATAAAAGTAATAAATATATTATCCAAAATAAAAGCATTAGAAGAAACAAACACTCTTTCAAAATTATTTATAATAATCTCTGCACTATTAAAAACAGAAACTTTATTTGAGGAAATAAACACAACTGTATTAACTTATACTATTTATGATATAGAAAACTCTGTAAAATTAAACATAAATGATATTCTTAATAATTTAAAAAAAATCAAATCATTAGAAATAATGAATGATAAATATATAAGAATAACAAATATTAATGACTTTTTTAAAGAATATCATGAATATCAAAAAAATACTTATTGACATCCCCCATAAATGTATTAAAATATTTACAAACAATATGGGGATTATTTATGTTAAATTACAACACTATCAATTTTAATAAATCTGCAACAATATTTATTGAAGGTCAGGAACCTAAATACACATTTTATATTATAAAAAAAGGAAGAGTAGTAGTATATAGCTATTTCGCTGACAATTATGCTGTAGAATATAAAGAAGGTGAAATTATAGGATTATTCAATGCCGTTTTAAATGAGCCTTATTTTTCTACAGTAAAAGCATTGGAAGATACAGAAGTGATAGAAATGAATATCAATGAAATAGAAAAAATAGATACTATAAGCCTTATAAATAAAATATATGATTATCTTATGATTAATATAGAAAGATGGCTTAACAGATATTATTACTTTTTGCATAAAGAAAACAATCCATATTATAGCAGACATGGCAAATCTAAAAATCTTGATATTATGGAAATGTGCAAAATATATCTAAATAATGGTTTTACTGACGCTGCTTATAAATTATATAAAAAGTATATAGAGCTTAATCCTAATGATGAGGAAAGAAAAGAAGAGCTTAATAATTTATACAAAAATCTCAAACCAATAGAAGAACCTGAAAATATAGAAGCAAACATATATAAATATAAAAAAGGCTACTGTTTATATACTGAACTCAAAAGTAAAGATAATCTATACATAATAAAATACGGAAAAGTCGGAGTATATAATATATTTGATTCCAAACAAGTAACTAGAAGAGTATTAGCTACCGATGATGTACTTAATGGGTATGCTCCTATTTCAAAAAATAATAAATATCTTTCAACTACAGCTATAGTTTTGGAAGATTCTATTATACAATTAATAAAAAAAGAAGATGCTATGAATTTAGTGCAGTCTGACAGAACTCTTAGATTATACTTTGTAAAAATGATGAGTATGAGAGTATACAGCACAATTTCAAGAATAAGATCTTTTAATGCAAATAAAATAGTAAGTAAATTTGTAATAATAATAGAAGCATTAATAAAAACAGAACTGCTATTTAAAAGCATAAATAAAATAAAATTTCAATATAATATAAATGATATTTGTTCTATGATAGGAATTGAATATAAAGAAAGTATAGACAATGAAATATTAAAAATCAAATCATTAGATATATCAGATGAAGGATATTTAATGGTTAATGATGTAGAAAGTTTCTATAAAGAATATGAAATATATAAACAGAGAAATACTCATAAAATAGAGACTGATTAAATAACAAAATGAGCTAAATATTCTATATTGCCTTTAGCCCCTTTTATAGGCGAAACTGTTCTGTTTACTTCTTTAAACCCTATTTCTACTATTCTTGAAATAGCATTGTTTAATATTTTTTCTCTAAGTGTATCATCTCTTATTATACCGCCTTTGGATACATCTCCCCTTTCAGCTTCAAATTGAGGTTTTATTAAAGTTACCCAAAATTCTAAGTCATTTAATTCTTTGAATATAATAGGAGCTATTTTTGATATTGATATAAAAGAAACATCGCTTACAACTATAGATGGAATCTCATCATTAAACATTTCTCTTTTTATATCTTTGGCATTGAAATCTTCTATAGATACTACCCTATCATCATTACGAAGTTTATAAACTAGCTGATTATGTCCTACATCAAGAGCATAAACTTTTTTAGCACCATATTTAAGCAGACAATCTGTAAAGCCTCCTGTAGAAGCTCCAATATCTAAACATATTTTATTTTCTACAGATATACCAAACTCTAAAAATGCTTTTTCTAACTTCTCTCCAGCCCTTGATACATATTTTATATTCTGAACAACTTCTATGTTGTCAGTATCTTTTATCTTATAAGCCTTAGAAGTTACCTTTACTCCATTAACAAAAACACAACCGGCTAGTATTATATCTTGTGCTTTAGCTCTGCTCTCTGTATAGCCTTCGCCATGCACATATTCATCTAATCTCATTTATACAAGTATTATAATCCAAGAAAAGATTTTATTATAGAAAGAGAATTCTTTTCTTTATCTCTTGTATTTACTTTCAAAAGCATTTGAGTATGATTGCTTTCTAATATATTTGAAGTTAGATAAACTGATTCAAAAGTTTCAGTATATTCATCACCTATACCATATAATGATAAATTAGGATTAAACTCTAAATATAAAGCCATAGTATTATTTTTAGCTATTTCAACTTTATCAGCAGATAATGCTGTAGCTGGTTTTTCACCATTAATTATTGAATCTATAACATTAGAATTATCAGAAATATATAATATAGAATCTTTTATATAGCATAAATTACCGCCAAGTGTATAAACATCATCAGTAACATCTTCAGCAAATGCCTGTAATATTACTTTAACAGTATCAGTATCAGTTATAGAAGCAGAAATTAGTAAAGCAGGTGATTCATCAGTATCAGCATTAGGATCATCCCAAACAGATACAAATATGTCTCCGCCAAAAAGTTCTATAAATTTAGAAGCATCTATTCCATTTTCTTCAAGAGCTTTTAATTCTTCTTTAAATGGAAGATTCTTCATATCTCCCATAATATTTTTAAGATATCCAGCTAATTCTTTACTATTAAATGCTAATGATAAGAAGCCGTAATTATTTTCACCATTAACAAATGAATATATGTTATCAGCTAATTCTTTTTTTAATAATAAACTATCATAAGGATAATTAGGAGTATAGCTGTCAAGAAGTACTTGAGCATCTCCATTATTGAAATTTATTTTTGTAGTAATGATAGCATCTTTATATGCTTCTTTAGGTATTCCTTCATAGCTTCTGCCGAATAAAAATTTTGCGAAATCAGAATTCTCATCAGCTAATACAGATAAATTAGCCCAAACATAAGAATCATTAGTTTCATTTTCTAAAGCTAAAAACTTTTCATCTTCTAAAGGAGTATTATTAATAAATACATAATTAGCTATATTAGTAATATCTTCTTTATTTAATTCTTCATTATACCAATAATTATCTTTAAGTTTTAATGTAACAGAAAATATTTCTTTGTTCCATGAAATCAAATTGTATTCATCTAATGGTAAATATCTATAAGCTGCATTTTCAGCAACAGCAACTAATTTATCTTCCTGACTTGCCATTTTAATCATAAGCTTATCTAATTCTGTAATATCCTTAACATCAAACATCAATGTCATTTGCTGATAGCCATTGAAAAAAACTATTCTTGAAGTTTTAGAAAAATCTATATAATCATTTAATTTATTAGTCATAACTTCAGCAACAAAATCATCATCTCTATACTCTAAATATCTGTCAGCATATTGCTGCATAAAAAATCTATTAAAAATATCTTGTAAATTAATTTCTCCTTTTTCAGCCATTGTTCCGGCATTAATAGAAAAAACACTATCTACATTATTCGGTATATATTTTTTATCTACAGCATAAGTAAAAGTGCTTAATGTCAATAAAAATAATAAGATCAAGGATACTACTCTGTTCATTAACTATCTCCTTAAAATGAGTTACAAAAAAGAATATATTTTATATTATATTAGACTATAATTAAAAGTCAAGTATTTATTTACATACAATATTTTATATAGAAAAAATAATATGATTTCATGTAAAAAAATCTTGCAATAATACACAAAATACTTATAATCATAAAACATCTTACTTCATAATATTAGGATATAATATGAGATACTTGATACTCCACGGTCATTTCTATCAGCCCCCAAGAGAAAATCCATTTTTAGGCGAAATACAAAAGGAAGCAAGTGCCGCACCTGCACATGACTGGAATGAAAGAATAACGAATGAATGTTATAGTCCTAATGCATATTCAAGAATATTAGACGGATACGGAAGAATAAATGATATGTCTAATAATTATGAATATATGAGTTTTAATTTCGGCCCTACACTTCTTGATTATATAGCAAGAACTAGAGAAGATTTATTGAAAAGAATAATAGAAGCAGATAAAAAAAGTATAGAAAGAGTTGGATACGGAAATGCAATAGCTCAGGTTTACAATCATATAATACTTCCTCTTGCCAAAAAAGAAGATATGAGAGTGCAAATAAAATGGGGCTTATACAATTTTGAAAAATATTTCGGAAGAAAATCAAGCGGAATATGGCTTTCTGAAACAGCAATAAATTTAGATGTAGTTGATGCTTTATATGACTGCGGAGTTAAATTTACAATACTCTCTCCATATCAAGCACATTATGTAAAAAATATCACAACTACAGATGTTTCAGGAGCAAAAATAGATACTTCAAAACCTTATTGGCTTTACGGACATAATGGTAAAAGAGTTGCAGTATTTTTCTATGATGCTTATCTATCTCAGGCAATAGCTTTTGAACATTTGCTTACTTCATCTGATAAACTTGCAGAAAGAATAAGAAATGCTTATGGTGAAAGAAAACTAGTTAATATAGCTACTGACGGAGAAAGTTACGGACACCATGAACCTTTTGCTGATATGTGTTTGGCAAGATATTTCAAAGAGAATGTTCATTATGATAATATTACTCCAACTAATTATGAACATTATTTGAATATTCATCCGCCTACAGAAGAAGTTATACTTCATAGCGGAACAGGCGGAAGAGGAACTTCTTGGAGCTGTTCGCATGGTGTAGAAAGGTGGAGAAGCAACTGCGGATGCGGAGGCTGGGACGGATGCGATTTATCTTGGAGAGGTCCTTTGCGTGAAGCTTTCGATATATTAAGAAAGATGCAGGATAAATTATTTGCTACTTTCTTAGACTTTACTGATGAAACTAGAAACTCTTTAAGAGAAGAATATGTACGCGCTATATATAATGATTTAGATGCCAGAGATTTATACGAAATATGCAGTAAATATATATCATTTAAAGAATTTGTATTTTTAATGGAATCTTATAAATATTCATTGTTTTCATATACATCTTGCGGTTGGTTCTTTGAAGATGTATCAAGATTAGAGCCTATAAAAAACATGCAGTATGCAGAGCAGTCTTTCCATTATGCTAGATTATTAGTAAAAGATAAAAATGTTGACTTTGTTGATAAGGCTCAAGAAGAATTTTTAAAAACATTAGAAAAATCTATAAGCAATAAACCGGAACATCATAGTGCTAGATATTTCTATGAAAAAGAAGCAAAAGTTGATGTATTTGCTAAACTTTATGTTATCAACTATTTTATATTTAATCTCATAGCAAGCGAATACAGAGATGTAAATATAAATATTTTTAAACATGAAATAAAATCAACTAAAATAGAAAAAAATATTATAGAAGGTATATTAATAGATAATATAGCTGCTGATATATATTTCAGAGTTAATACATCAAGCGAAAATCATGAATTTAAAAATCAAATACAAATATCAGAAAATTATGATGAGTTAGATAAATGCACTGTTTATACAATGTATTTAAAAGATTTAAATTCAGATATAAGAGATAAATTAGCAGACAGCTTATTTGAAACTGACATAAAAAAACTAGATCATTTAATGCATGAAATATACCCTGAATATAGAAAACTTTTCACATACTTTAATTTAAATAGCATTACTCCTGATTATGACTATAGAAGAATAATGGGTGCTATGGCTTCACCTATACTTAGAGAAAAAATTTCTGAAAGAGGAAGAGATGCTTATGATGAAGTATCTGAAAATTTAAAAGATGCAAGAAATGCAGGAATATTTATATCAAACAGCGGAATATCAAGCTTAATAGGAGATAATATTAAAAATGCTTTGAATACATTATATGAAACAGGAAATACAGAAACAATATATGATGTACTTAAAGATGTTAAATTTTTATCAAATAATGATATGCCTATAGACAGAAATACATTTGAAAATATATTCTATAAAATAATACTCAAATATAAAAATGCTGATATAAAATTCAATGATAATGAAAAAGCATCATTCAAAGAATTAGGATATTGGCTTAATTTTAATATGGATAATATATAATAGTATTTATTATAAAATAAAAGCTGATAACTTTATTTATTAAGTTATCAGCTTTTTATATACATTATTTTTTAATTATTTGTATTTACTGCATTTACTTCATTAGTATTAATAGTATTATTAGTATTCATTTCATTAGTGTTTCTCATTATTAAACTGCCATTTAACAAACTTAATATCACTGTAAATGAATTGTTGGTATTGCATTCCACATTTATTCTTATAACTCTTCCGTTTTCAGACGAATTTTTTGCTAGCTCTATCTTTCCGTCAGGCTGTTTTCCAAAATAATGATTTGTTGTAATATAATATCCTTCATTTTTCCATAGATAATTTGCATACTTAACACTATAGCTAAGCACATCATCAACATCATAAAAATTTAATATCTTTATGTCGCCTTCCTCTATGTCATCTACTTTAGGATGTACTTTCAATCCTGTAACTTTATTAACAGATGATACAGCATCATTACCTATTGTATATAATTCCTCATAAGGTTTATCTTTAGAAATTAATAAATATGTTACGATTGATGCTGCAATGATAGTTATTATAGTTGGTATTATTTTTTTCATATAAAGCCTTATTTTTCATTAAAATTTTCTATAACTTGATTCTTACAAATTATATTCGCTATTATTTTATTATCTTTTTTTAATTTTCTTAATCCTAAAATAACATAGATAAAAAATACAATAAAAGCAAATATAGGTCCTAAATTATGATTTATATTTGATAATTTAGATATATATTCTCCAATGAAATATCCTGCTATAAGACAAATCAAAGGTATTACATAAACAAAAAAGTTAGTACCTCTTTTTAGTTCTTCTACTTCTATAACAACACTGTCTCCTTTACTAGCATTAATGTTATTGAATGCCCTAAGAACAACAGGTTTTCCAGAATTGCATATTGTACATCCGTCACAGCTTGCACTTCTTTGCAATTCAACTTTAGCTACATTATTATCATAAGTTTCTAATACTAAAGCAAATTCTCTTTTCATTATTACTCCCCTTATATTATCGTAACTTTTTAAAGTTTTTACAAAATAAAAATATTTCCCTGCTTTCATCTCTTGAACTTTTAGGTTTAAATACATTCACAGAATCAAAGTATTCAGATAATTCTTTTTTAAAGTCCTGCAAATCTTTACCGTCAAAAACTTTTATAAAAAAATGTCCGTTTTCTTTTAATACATCTTTAGCCAAATTAAATATAGCTCTGCATAAAGCAATAGAACGAAAATGATTAGTTTCTCTGTCTGATGTAGTATTCGGCATAGCATCGCTTACTACAACATCAAATAAAGTATTATTAAATGTTGTAATATCCATCTCCTTTATATCACCCAATATAAAAGTAAATCTCTGATGAGCAAATGAATTAGGAAGTATATCAACGCCTACAACTGAACCGCTTTTCAATATTTTATTAAGCATATACTGACTGAAAGATCCCGGAGAACATCCTACATCAAGAACAGTATCCGATGCCTTTATAAATTTAAATTTATTTTGAGCTTCTTCAAGTTTGAATACACTTCTAGCTTTATAATTTTCTTCTTTTGCCTTTTTAAAATAAAAATCTTGTACCTTTTTCATTTAGCCGCTAATTATCCCATAACAATTTTTTATATCATTTTGAATTAATTTTAAATAAAAATCAACCATTAAAATATAACATTTAAAATAAAAACAGCAATAGAATGAATATTATCATCTATCGCTGTTTATATCTATAACCAATTTATATTATTTATAATATCCAATTAAGTTTTTCTTCTGTTCTAGTTACTCCTACAGGTAAATTTGTAAGCTGTGCCTTATCAAGTAAGTTCTCTAATCTCTTTATTCCTACAATATCGATTCTTGACATAGCAGCGTATCTTATAGCATCAGGGCTAACCATAGCACAAGTTATAAGCATAGTATTAGCAATATTAGCATTCACTGCATAATCATATAAATGTACAAGCTCATCATTAAATATAGGACTATAAGAAGTTCTGAAATAAACTATCTTTTTAGGAGAATGAGGGCTATTAGTTTCTTTAGCAAAAACTATTAAATATTTTTTATCAGTTATCTTAGAAGAATACGGAATAAGCCCTATACTTGACACAACTTTTAAAGCCATATCAATAAAAGTATCTCCTTCCAATCTGAAAAACTTTTTAATATTTTCACTGTATCTAGAATCCTTATAATTGTTAAGTTTTTCATTAGCATCTTTATAATTAAGGTCTATAACTATTATACTTTCCAATATCTCCATAGATTTATTGATATTTCCTACTATATCATAACATTCTGAAAGAGTATAAAGTATAGCTAAATTTAATTCCTTATCATAACTATCATAACTTATAGCTTTTTCCAATGTTTTTATAGCAGATTCAATATTTTCTAATTTGATATAACAAAGCCCCATTTCATATAAAGATTTAACTGAATATTCCTTATCTTTATAAGAATTAGCATAATATCTTATAGCTGTTTTGTAATCTTCTCTGCCTCTATAGGCCCTTCCTAGATTATAATTCAGTAAAGAATCATCTGGAAACTTTTTATATATATTATTCATACTAGATATAGCATCATTAAAATTGCCCATATTAACAAAACAATAAGCTTTATATTTTAAAGCCTCAGAGTTATTAGGCTGTACATCTAATGCTTCATCAAAGTATTTTATAGCTGTTTCATATTGTCTATTTTCATAGTATATTATACCTATCTCTAAAGCAACTACAAGTTTATAATCATCTATCTTAAAAAGTGTAAGATACTGTGCTAATGCTTCGCCTTTTCTATCGATTTTATTTAAAGCTCTAGCTAATGCCAAAATAGTTTCAGGATTATTATAACCATCATCTATGGCATGTCTGTATTCTACTATAGCAAAAGAATACTCTTCCAAACTGGCATAACAATCACCTATCATGGCATGTATTTCTGCTCTTTTTGTACCAGGCTTATCCTTAGCTAAAATCTCTTTAAGTTTTAATAAGGCAACATCATGTTTTCCTTCACTAATAAGTTTATTAACCTTATCAATATCAGATATTTTATCTAATGATTTACCGAACAAAAATTTTTTTACTATAAGCAAAAGTGTAATGAATACACATACAAATACTATAATAGCAATATTATCCATATCTTATATCTACTCTATATTTTAAATTTATACTATATATAAATTCGGAATTATTATATATTATTTTAAAAAATAATTCCAATTTTATTATAAAAATTTTACCTCTTTATCAGTCTAACAAATATTTTAAAAATCTCAGCAGCTACAATCACAATAAATGAAACACCTACAATTTTTAACCAAGTATTTGCACTTAAAGGTACAGTATTGAAAAATCCGCCTGCATATTGAGTTGCTAATATCTGTAATATAAAAGTAGCTCCCATACTTAAAAGCATTAATTTATTATTCAAAAAGTATTTAAACACACTATCGAATCCTAATTCTCTGCTGTTGAAAGAATTAAATATTTGGAACATTACAAACATAGCAAATAATACTGTAGACTTTTCTGCATCGGCAACATTAAGTATATTTAATTTACTTTGAAGCATAAATAATACTATCATCACAGTGGCAGAGAATACTATTTTAAATATCATTTTTTTAGTTACAATGCTTGCATTTCTTTTAGTAGGCATTCTTTTCATCAAATTATCTCTAATAGGTTCAAGTCCCAAAGCAATAGCAGGAGGTCCGTCCATAATGATGTTTATCCATAATAACTGTATTGCAGAAAATGGAGATTTCAAACCTGTTAATGTAGAAATAAGAACAACTACAACAGAAGCCAAATTAACAGTAAGCTGGAACTGTATAAATCTTTGGAAGTTATCATATATTCCTCTGCCCCATTGAACAGCTTTTACTATAGTAGCAAATGAGTCATCAAGAAGAACTATATCGCTAGCCTCTTTTGATACTTCAGTTCCTGTTATACCCATAGCAACACCAACATCGGCATTCTTAATAGCAGGAGCATCATTAATACCATCGCCTGTAACAGCAACAACATTCCCCATTTCTTTTATGGCATTAACAACACGCATTTTTACTGTAGGAGTACTTCTAGCTATAACTGATATCTTACTTAAATTCTGTTTTAATGTGTTATCGTCCATAGCATCAATATCTTTTGCTTCAAGAACAATGCTATTTTCATTAAGTATCTTTAACTCTCTAGCTATTGCAGTAGCAGTAACTATATTATCACCTGTAAGCATTTTTATGTTTATTCCCGCACTTCTGCATTGATCAACAGCATCATAAACTTCTTTTCTTACTGGGTCTGATATAGCAACAAAGCCATCATATATCATATTGCTTTCAAGTTTTTCTCTGACATTTTCCACATTGTCATCAACAACTTTATGTGCAAATGCTATTACTCTTTTAGCTTCATTTTGGAATTGTTCTATAGCTTTTTCAATTCCTTTTTTTTCATCATCGCTGATACTGCACATAGCCATTATTTTTTCAGGGCTTCCTTTAGTAAATACTATAGTTTCATTTTCAACTTTAGCAACTGTAGTCATGTTTTTAGTATCTGATGAGAAAGGATATTCATATATAATTTTTGATTTCTCTCTTATTTCTTTATAATTAAATCCTGATTTACTAGCAGCAACAAGCAATGCACATTCTGTAGGGTTACCTAAAAACTTAGCAATACCGTCTTTATAATCAACATCAGCTGTAGAGTTTATAGCGAAGTTTTTTATAATCTTTTCATTCTTAATATTTTCAGGTTCTATATATTCACCATTAGCAAATAATTTATTTAATGTCATTTTATTTTCTGTAAGAGTACCAGTCTTATCTGAACAAATAACATTAACGCTTCCTATAGTTTCACAAGCTACCATCTTCTTTACTAATGCATTTTGTCTTGCCATTTTTATAATATTAATAGACAAAGAAACAGCAACTATAGTAGGAAGTCCTTCCGGAACTGAAGCTACAATCAATACTATACTTGTAATGAATGCCTCTGAAATAGTATCAAAACTAGCATTACCTGTTCTTATAAAATTAACAACCTGTACAATAAATACTATTACAGCAGCAGTTATACCGAACATAGCTATTCTTTTGCCTAACTGGGCAAGTTTTTCTTGTAAAGGTGTAGAAGTCTTTTTTGTTTTTGAAAGCTCTCTTGCTATTTTACCGAACTCTGTTGCATCTCCTACAGAAGTAACAATCATTTTACCATTACCTGTAGTAACAAATGATCCTGAATAAGCCATATTTATTCTTTCAGCTACAGGAGTTTTTGTATCGGATAATAATGCTTCTGCATCTTTTTCTACCGGTTCACTTTCACCTGTTAAAGCAGATTCATCAATATTTAAAGATACGCTTTCAAGAAGTCTTCCATCAGCTGGAAGTTTATTTCCTGTTTCTATAAAAGCGATATCACCTACAAGCAAATCTTTTTGATTTATTATTTCTATATTTCCATCTCTTATAACTTTTACTCTAATATCTTCATTAATGCTATTTAAAGCCTCGAATGCTTTTGCACTTTTACCTTCCATAACTATAGTAATAGTAATAGATAAACTTATAGCCAAAAATATACCTAAGCATTCTAAAAAATCAGCATGTCCTCCATTAAAATACGCCACAGTATTTACACCTATTGCTATAATACCTGCAAATATAAGCATAAGTATCATAGGTTCTTTCAATGATTCTAATATTTTCTGAATCAAAGTGGCGCCTTTTTCTTTTGTAAAACTGTTGGCTCCATATTTTTCCAAACTTTTCTTTCTGCCGTCTTCTGTTAAACCTACTTTAGGATCAACATTCAGGGTCTTTAGAATATCATCTTTACTTCCTAAAAAACTGTCCATAAAAAACTACCTCTCATTTAATTAATTATTTTTATAAAAAGAAAAAATGCATAAAAAAAGACTCATGCATAAATAAATCATTAAAGATATTAAATTAATCCTTAAAAATTTATTTATACTTGAGTCTCATTAATTAAGGCTTGCCAAACTCTACCATTTAAGAGCTGCGATGTTGACTTTGCCACGTAAAATACGCCAATTACTCCCTCATGAGTATTTGATTATGTATAAGAGTATTATAACAAATAAAAAAATAATGTCAATATATTGTAAAGAAAAAACATATTTTTTTAATATCTTTACATTACATACTAATTATAAAAAATAGATAAACTTAGCAATACACCTATTATAGTTCATAAAAAATAAATATTAAATATTGACTTTTAATATACTTATTATATTATTTTACATAGATTATAGTAAGGTAAATTATATATATGATAATATTGCTATACATCAATAATATTTATTTTCCTAAAAGATTCGTAAAAATAATATTTAAATACTATATAAATTCATTTTATATTTTCAATAATTTTTGTTAGGAGAAAATTATGCATAAACAAATTTTATTAACAATATTTATATCTTTATTGATATTAAGTTGTTCAGCTACAATAACCAATCCAAATCCTAAAAAAGAAATTGATATTGGAGACGGAAGTTTTATAAATCCAAATCAAAACCCTAATCCAAAGCCTGATGAAGTGATAATAACAGATCAAGCACAAATAGCAGAATATTTAAAAAAACATAATGGAGTTTATTATTCTACATATGCAGATAATAGTCTTGGTGTAAGATATATAATAGATGCAGATAAAATATATAATGGATATAGTACAGAAGTTATATCAACAATGAAAACTTTATTAGGAAATAAACTTCAAATATATATAGAAGGAAAAAAAAGCGGTTCAAGCGGTAATTTAGGATATGAGATGAATGATGAAATGTATACATTCAATTTTGGAAGTGACGGAAATATTTATCTTTTTGCTAATGCCATCTTTCTCAGAGAAAATTATCAAAAACCAACTATGGGATATGAAACAAAAATTGGAGAACCCATACAAGAATTGATAACTTATTCAGGAAACTATTATTATTATGATTATGATGACACTAAAAAATATTATATACTTATAGATCAAAGCGGACAAGTATATATAGATGAGAATTTAAAAATAAATTATTCAAAAACTGAATTAAGTAATAGTGTATTAATAATATCATATACAAAAACAGGCGGTACTTCAATAAAAGAAGAATTACATTTCTATGATAAAGAAGGAAATAAAGATTATAAATTAATATTTGGTAATACTTGGATTAATAACCAATTACAATACGAAACTTTAAAAAGATATGATTCATTTAGTACGTATGCTGGTATATATAAATCTTCAGATGGTATTACAACTTTAACTATTAAAGCTGAAAAAGTAGAACTAATTACAGATACTCTTGGAATATTTGATAGTTACACCCCAGTAATGATTGGAAATACTTTAACAATATATAAATATTCTTCAAGAGAAGGTACTAAAGTACATAAAATAGTATTTAGTGATGATAAAACGAAAGCAACATATACAAAACCAGATGGAACTACTGTAGAATTAAATAAGCAGCAATAAATATTGACTTTTTTATCTTACTAAACTATTATAAAATCGAATTATATTTATTTAATTTATATTAAATAGGAGAAAAAATGATTAAAAAAATTTTATTAATTGCTTCGATAATTATATTTGCTATAAGTTGTTCAAATAATAGTAATAATACAGAACAGGCAATAACAAACCCTGCCGAAATTTCTAATTTTTTAAAACAATATGATGGAAGATACTATCATGAACATGAATTCACAAATGGAAGTTATACTCATGTTGCTTTTAGAGTAGAAAATGGAAATATGTATATAGGTGAAGATAAAGAGCCAGTAAATGATTTATCTCTATTAAATAATTCATTAGAGATCAATGTAAATGGAAATACTCAATTAAGTAATACATATAATCAAATATATTCAATACTTGAAGTTAATTTTTTTGATGATCATATAAAATTCAGCGGTAAAAACATTTTTGATAAAGAAGATTTTAATATCCCAGATGAAGATTATATAGTAATAAAACAATTTAAAGATTTAGGAATATATGCTGGTAATTACTATATACCAACTCTTGATGATAAAGGTAATGTTAAAACAAAAAATTATACTATTTTGATAGATAAATCTGGAAATATATATGGTTATAAAGGAATGACAAATGTTGGAATGACTTTTACATTAGAAGGTAATGTTTTAAAATCAGAACATAATAACAATGGAGATAAAATTATAATGTCTTATAAATTAGAACAAGATAGGATAGTTTATCAAATAAATTTTATATATGGAAGCGAATACTCTTATGAATTAATGAAATCAGATTTATTCACTCCTTATATGGGAACATATTCTGCAGGCAATATTACTTTACAAGTAAATGAAAACAATGCTAGCATTAACACCGCTACAACAGGAAATTATTATTCTTCTATAATAAATGGAAATAATTTAGTTATATCAGAAATATTATTTGAAAATGATACTGATCCTATAGAAATAAAAGAGCATAAAATAACATTTAGTGATGATAAGACTAAAGCTACTTATACTAAACCAGATGGAACTACTGTAGAATTAATTAAGAAATAAAATAATTTCTTAATATTAAAATATAAACCTATTCGTATTAATTTATGAATAGGTTTTTTATTTTAAAAATAAATAAAATTAATAATATTTGAATTAAATATAATATATATTTTTTATCTATAATAGATAACATAAAAACCATATTACTGCAACATTAAATAGCTAATTTTATTACAAAACTAATAATAAGCATATTGAGAATTATTTTATGAACTAGCTTTTTTAGTAAAATTTATTTGAAAAAAAAACTATTATATGATATTATATAAAAATATATCATTTGGAGCAATAAATGAGAAGAGGTAAAAAGAATCCATTTCAAAAAGAAGTTGAAAGAAAATTCGGTACTAGCGGATTTGAACTTAATTCTTTTTTATCCGGCGGTAAAAAAATGAAAGTTACTAAGGAAGAAATTGAAGATAGATACGATATAACTCTTGATCAATTTGCATACTTTGCACAAATAGCCGGATATAAAGTTCTTGCCGATAGTAAAGCTCTTATTATATTTAAATGATTATGAACAATAATTTCAATGTACTGCTTCTAAATGATTTATGTTCTTATGGTAAAGCATCTTTAACAGTTAATATACCTGTATTATCGCATTTTGGTATAAAAGTTTCGCCTCTTGTTAGTGTTATACTTTCAAATCACACTGCTTTTGAATCTTTTTGTGCATTTGATTTGACAGAGCAATTAGAAAAAATTGTAGAAGAATTAAAAATAAGAAAACCTAATTTTGATGCTTTTTATGTAGGATGGATAGCTTCTGGTAAACAGCCTTCCATTGTTGTAGATATAATAAAGCACTTTAATATCGGTACAATTCTAATAGACCCTATACTTGGAGATAACGGAAAACTATACCCTTCTATGTCTGATAAACATGTTAATGCTATGAAAGAATTAATAAAATATGCCAATATAGCAACTCCTAATATAACAGAATTAGCTATACTATTAGGAAAAGATCCTTCTCTACAATACAATGAAGAAGAAGTTAAGGATATGGCTAGAGAGCTCTCTGAAATGGGACCTAAAACAGTAATAGTTACAAGCGTTTCAAAAGAAGAAAACATAGGATGCTTATGCTATAAAGATAACAATATAATAACAAGCTATTATCCTAAAATAAATATAAGCATACCTGGTACAGGAGATGCTTTTGGTTCTTCTTTGTTGGGATATATATTAAAAGGTGATAGTATAGAAACTGCTCTAAAAAAATCTACAAAATTTATATATGATTGTGTTGAAGCATCTATAAAAGACAATGACGATAGAGTTTATGGAATAGCCATAGAAAAAAGGCTTAATTTACTTTAAATATAAAGAATATACTATATAATCCCACCCTTTAGGTTTTCCACTTATACCTGTAGTTTATGCTTTATATTTCTTTTTAACTGTCGCTGTTATTTTAGCTACCCACCCAATGTTTTTTAAATTTATTGATATCATCACCGCACGGTGAATAAAATTATAAATATGAGCTAAGTAATAATTATAATATAAACTATAAATAAAAATTCATTCAACGTGCGTTACGCGTATAAAAAATATAATCGAAATTTGGGCGGGAATGCTTTTATAAATTAAGTAAAAAAATTAATGAAAACTTTTATTTTTGGTAACAAATAAAAAAGCATAAAGGGCGGGATTTAAGAATGCACTTTATGCTTTATTAGTTTTTATGATAATGAATTGTAAATTTATTCTATTAATTTATTTTGTATATAATTAATTTCTTTTAATATTATATTTCTAGCTTCTAAATCTCTACCCCATACAGCTTTACTTAAAGCAGTTTGATAATTATTTAAAGCCTCTTTAAGTAAATTTTTTGTATTAGCATCTATATACCTTTCAGCTCTGAATTTGTAAATATCTGCTAAAAGTTTATAACCGCTGTAATCATCAGGAACTAATGCCAAATAATTTAAAGCATAGGTTTCAGAATTTGTATCATTTTTTAAATTATTAAGATAAACTAAAGCAGCCCTATAATTAGCAGCAGCATAATTCTTTCTCATTCTAATTATACTTTCATAATCGGATAATGCATCTTTACTATTTCCCATAAGTTCTTTTATATACGCTCTTTGATAAATGTAATTAATATTATTACCATCAAATGATAAAGCATTATTAATTATATTTAAAGCTTCAGTATAATTTCCAATTTTTGTATAAATCTTTGAAGCAGCATAAAGCTTATCAGGATTATTTGCATTTTCAGTAATTAATCTTTTAAGATCATCAGAAGAAGGATTATAATTTTCTATATTAACAGCACTTTCAGCTATATATATAGGATTAACATTTAGATATTTTAAAGCTCTATTATAAGATAAAAGTGAATACTCATATAAATAAGCTCTATTATATGCCCTTCCTAATAATAAATCCTTTCCGCCATTAACATTAATATATTCAGTAATTCTATTGATTATATTGAATCCTTCTATATTATATTCATATATGTATGCTTCAGCAAGTTTTATTCTATTATCTATATATGCTGGTGAAATCCTCAAAACTTCTTTCATAGTAGAAGATAAACTTACATAAGCACTTATATTATCATAATAGCCAATAGAACTTAAATAAGAATCTATATACATTTCATTTTGAACGGCAACAGCATCATAATTGCTTCTATTTCTCCTAAAGGCTAAAGCGGCAGTCTTGGTTGCTTCTTCATATCTTTTATTCTTATACAAATATGCTGCATAAAGCCCATAAGTTGTTGACTCAATCTGTTTTATATATGCAACATCATAATTTTTATTTCTTAAATCAGATATATAAGCTAAAGCCTCATCAAATTGATTAAATTTAACAAATTCAAATACTCTATCTGTTACCAAATTCAAATGTAATTTTAATTCCTCTTCCCAGTATTCAGTAGCCCTTATATCTATAGCATCTCTCTCTTTTTGATAAGCTGATGTATCATTGTTTGAAGCTCTGATACCTAATAACTTTCTAAGTAAAAATACATTATTAACACTTATTGTATTAGCATTAAAATTTTCTTTCAATATATTTATGGCTTCATCTATAGAACCTAAATTATTATAAGCATCAGCAATATACCCTATTCTAAGCTGTTCCTCATTTCCTTCAAATTTATATTTAGAAAGAAGCTGCATTATATCAACATAATACTTTTGCTCCTTTAACAACTCTGCTTTATCTAATATTTTGTTATATTCAATATTATTTAATAAGCTATTTGCAATATCTTTATAATATTCTACAGATTTTAATAATTTAGAAGCTTCATCATATCTTTTTTGTCTTATTAAACTCTTACTATAATCAATTTTATTTTCATCAGAAATATTATATAAATTAAGAATTTGAGATATTATTCTATCCGGATAATAACTATAGCCTAAATCATAAAGCATAGAGGCAAATGTTTCATATAATCTAGGTTTATTATATGTATATTCTAATCCTCTTTCTATTATTTTTATAGCTTCAGTTTCATTCTTTTCATATAAATATATTTGGGCTAATATAGCATAAGCCTCATCAAAATCTTTTACAGATGAAATAAGTTTTAATAATATACTTTTTGCCTTATTATAATCTTCTAAAGCAAAATATGTTTTAGCCAAAGCTACTGTTATTTCAGGATAATCTTTAGAATATGAAGAAATATTATTTAGTATACTTATGGCATTTGTATAATTTTGTGATGAAAAACTTCTATCCCATGCATATATCTCTTTTTTTACTACAGCATTGCTTATTTTAGTTTGAATTCTAATTTTTTCTTCACTGTTAGAATATCTCGCCTTTCTATAATTATCTATAGCATTATCATATTGCTTATTTATATAGCTTATATCTCCAAATCCTTCATTAGCATAAGAACTATTCTGTTTTACACAAGCATTAAAGTAATAATCAGCACTCTTAACATCGCCATTTTTTAAAGCAGAATTACCAGATAAAAAAAGCCAATAAGGATTATTAGTTGTTTTATAGGCTGTGATACATGATCTTAAAGTTTCTTCATATTCATTAATAGCATCAAAAAACTCATAAGTCAAACCATAAACGGTATCATAATCTTTTTCTTCTATATATAAAGATAAAAGCTTTTTTAAATCTAAAGAAGCATAATAAAGGTCTGCCCTTCTATAATATGAAAGCCCTCTAAGATAATATATTTCATAGTAATTATTATAATTAGTTTCTAAAGAATTGCATAAATCAATTGCCTCAAAAAAATTACCATCTTGCATAAGTTTTCTTACTTTATCCAATTCTTTATTTAAATCATATTGAGTATTTGTAGCTAAAACAGTTTTATTGGCATTTACATTTATACTTTCTAAAGTTATATTAGCATTTCTATCACTCATTACAGTATGATATTGTAAAATATCTCTAGAATATGCCGAAATATATATAGAAAAAATTATAAATAAAATTTTATTTATTTTCATAACAAGTCCTTATTTATCATTTCAAATATCGGAAAGGGATTTGGTATATTTTAATTATGACGGATAAAAAATGAAAGAAATTATTGTACTAATATCTAATGCCAGCAATATAAAAGATAAATCTAATCAATTTATGCTTAATATGGTAGAGCATTTCTATAAATCATCTATAAGAATAACAGTATTTTCAAAATCATTTCCAAAAAACTTTCCAGCTTATATTGCAAGGAAACATTTATCTTTATTATTTTTCAAAAAGTCCGCAAAAGATATAGCAAATATAGCTGAAAATGCTGATGCCATTATAGCTATAGATTTTCCTATGAATATAATAGCATCTATGGCTAAAAATATTTTGATAAAAAAAAGAGCAAATAAATTGCCTGTAGTAGTATGGTATACTTTAAATTTCCAAAATCATTTATATTTTCAGGAAAAAAAAGACAGCAAAACAAAATTAATAGATAAAAGACTTATGAAATTGGATTATGAGCATACTGATAATATTGATATAATAATATGCGGAAGTAAGAAAACAAAAGATAGACTATTATATTTACATAAAGATATCAAAAATATAGAGATAATACAGCCTTATTTTTCTCCTTATATATTTATTAATAATAATGCTAAAAAAGAAAAAGATAAATCAATAGTAATATTCTATAATAAAGAAGATAGTATTTTCAAATGTACAGCAGCTTATGCACAGTATTTGAAAGAAAGCGATGATATATATAAATTAAAAATAATAGGATACGATAAAGAATTAAAAGAAAATATTCATAAATTAGGTATAGAACAATATGTAGAATTCATAGATGAAGATGATAATTCAAAAATAGGAAAAGAAATAGAAACTGCAAACTGCATGATAATACATAATATAAAAGATTCTTTCTATACTCAGTTAATAGCAGCTTGGCATTATAAAACATTGCCTATAATAGATGCTAAAAGTTCATCTGCAGAAATAGTTTCTGATGATAAAAATGCTTTGATATACGATTCTAAAAATCCAATATCAATAATATCAAAAATTAAAAAGATGACTGAAAATAAAAAATCTTATGAATTATTTATGTCATCAATAGAAGAACTGCAAAACACAGATGAAATATTACAATTAATATCTAATTTTAATCATAATTAAAAATAAAAAAAGGAGGATAATTTCCTCCTTTTTTATAATTATTGTAATTATTAATTTACCATTACCAATTAGTTTTATTAGGTTTTCTTAAAGTAGGTTCATCATTAGCAGGCATAACCTTTTTAAGCTCATTAAACAATCTTTTTTCTTCAGCAGATAATTTAGATGAAACATCTATATTAACTACAACAAATAAATCACCTCTTCCGGATCTGTTTATATGAGTTGCACCGCTTCCTTTTAATTTAAATATTTGTCCGCTGTTAGTTCCTGCTGGAATTTTTATTTTAACTTTCTTTTTATCTAAAGTTTGTATATAAATATCAGCACCCAATGCAGCCTGTGCAATATTAATGCCTACTTCAGTTATTAAATCTATGCCGTCTCTTACGAAATAAGGATGCGGACTAACATGTATATACAAATATAAATCACCTGCTATTCCTCCGCCTATAGCCTCACCTTCTCCGCTTACTCTAAGCTGAGTATTATCATCTATACCTTTAGGAATATTAACAGAAATAGTTTTAGTTTTCTTAACAGTACCGCTTCCTTTACAGTTTTTACAAGGAGTTGTTACTATAGAACCGCTTCCATTACATCTGCTGCATGTTCTTCTTACACTGAAAAATCCCTGAGCCATTCTAACTTCTCCGCTTCCTCCGCAAGTAGGACAAGTTTGTGTTTTTGTGCCGGGTTCTGCTCCTGTACCATGACAAACATCGCAAGTATCATTTTTATCTAATTTGATTTCCATTTTCTTTCCGAAAACAGCATCTTCTAAAGATAAAGTAACATCATGTCTTATATCATTACCGCGTCTTTGTGATCTTGAACCTCTTCCTGAAAATCCGCCTCCAAAAAATGAACTGAATATATCATCTAAATCACCAAATCCTCCGCCGCCACCGAACATTGATGAGAAGTCAAAACCGCCTCTGCCATAAGCATCAGCAAAATCACTATGAACACCTTGAAAACCAAATTGATCGTATTGTGCTCTTTTTTTCTCATCAGATAATATTTCATAGGCCTCTGTAGCCTCTTTAAATTTATCTTCAGCTTCTTTATTTCCGGGATTTCTATCCGGGTGATACTGCATAGCCAATTTTCTATATGCTTTTTTTATTTCATCATTAGTAGCAGTTTTTGCCACTCCTAATACTTCGTAATAATCTCTTTTTTCTGCCATTTATCATATCCTCTTAATAAAATTATCTATTTAAATTTAATTTATCTATAATTACATAATTAAACGATAAATAAGTATTCTAAAACAAATTATTTCTTTTTTCTTCCAAGAAGTAAACCCAATCCTAATCCAGCAATTGCTAAACCGCCAACAACATATTTATTGCTGGCTAAATAACTAATATTATATTCAATACGCTTTTCTTTATCTGATAAAATTTCATAAGCTTCATTTATATCTACAAACATACGATGGGCATTTTCATCACCGGGGTTTCTATCCGGATGATATTTCATAGCCAATTCTCTATAAGATTTTTTTATTTTTTCATTGCTTGCAAATATATTAACATCAAGTATTTTATAATAATCTTTATCCATAATAAATATCCTTTAAAATTATATAAAAAATATCAATACATTTATTTTTCAAAAAACATTAAACTTTCAACTACTAATAATAAACCTGAAGAAACCCATATGGCTCTAATACCAATCATATTAGTAAATAAAGTTCCTAAAAAAGCACCTAAAGCAAAAGAACATAATATTGTAATATACATTAAACTTTTTT
Organism: uncultured Brachyspira sp.; assembly: GCF_944393015.1. Taxonomy (GTDB): domain Bacteria; phylum Spirochaetota; class Brachyspiria; order Brachyspirales; family Brachyspiraceae; genus Brachyspira. Next base: position 130,617 of record NZ_CALXYQ010000002.1, on the reverse strand, counting down.
TTAATCCTGTTTCATCTTTATCAAATAAAAATTTAAATAAATTCTCAGAAGCAGATCTTAAATTACCAGTACACATATTCGTAACATAAGAAAGTCCTTCTACTTTATTAAATGTTATCATAAATATTGCTGACATAAATGATATACTTCCTACAATTATCGTATCTGAAAATGTTTTAGGGAGTATTCCAACTATAAACATCAATATAGAATTTATTAAAATGATAACATATTCAAATTCAATTATCTTTCTTTTATTCAAAATTTTCTTTATATACAAAGCAAAAAAAATTCCAACAACAAAAATTATAATAGATATAAAATAATGCAGAGTATCTTTGAATTGTTTTCTCACCAAACCCATAGCAAAAAATATTATATTACCAGTTTGAGCATAAGCAAAAACTCCTCCTCTAGTAATATAAGTATAGGCATCAACAAAACCGCCAACCATAGTAAGTATAGAAGCTATATATATAGTTTCGGTTGTATGAATGGATTCATTTTTTCTTTTAATAAAAGCTATAATTTTATTTTTCACTTATCTGCCTTATTTTTATTGCCAAATATTATAACACAAAAAAATATTTTTTAAATAAGTTACAATTTAATAATTTTTTTATATATATAATTTTTATGATACTAATTTTTCAAAGAACAAAAATTTTAAATATATTTTTATTTAGCACCATTAGCTTTTAATAATTCTGCAATTTCTGTGTTTCCTTCCTTTAAAGCATAACTTAAAACTGTATATCTTTTATCATATCCATATTCTTTATTTATATCTGCCCCAGAATCTATTAACAACTTAACTATTTTTATATGACCATTTTTTGAGGCATACCATAAAGCACTACTATGTTTTATTACATAACTTCCTTTTTCTATTAAATATTTTACTACTTCAAAATGCCCATTCTTCGAAGCATATACTAAAGCAGTATCACCATCTCTATTTTCATTATTAACATCTGCACCTTTATCAATTAAATACTTAACGATTTCCAAATGCCCGTTATTTGCTGCATACATTAAAGCAGTTTGATATCCATTATCTTTTATATCAATTTTATCCCCATTATCTATTAAACATTTAACAATATTATAATGCCCATTTTCTGATGCATTCATTAAAGCAGTTTCGCCTCTTTCATCTTGAATATCAACATCTGCTCCCTGCTCTATTAAATATTTCACTATTTTTTCATGTCCGTTCATAGAAGCCATAATCAAAGCATCAGTATTTTCAGCATTATGCTCTATCAAATATTTAACAATTTCAAAATAACCAAATCCTGAAGCTGTATTTAAAGGAGTATTACCATATCTGTTTTTTATATTGATATCGGCACCTTTTGATACCAATAATTTTACTCTTTCAAAATCATTCTTTTTAATAACTTCTATTAACTCAACATCTTTTTTCATACTGCTCTATTAGCTTTCAAAAATTCAGCTACTTCTAAATGCCCTTTTTCTGAAGCCCACATCAAAGCTGTTCTATCATAATTATTATCTTTAACATTTATATCAGCACCTTTTCTATTAAGGCTTTTAATGTTTCTAAATCATTATTTTTATAGGCTTCTAATAATTCAATCATTTTATATACTTCATAAAAATATAGGCGGCTGAAAATCAAACCTTAAAAATCAACTTCCAACCGCCCATTAGACTTTATATATTCAACTTTTACTTTTTATCTATTTTATTATTTATTATCATCAACAACTTCATAATCAGCATCAACTACGCCGTCATCTTTTCTGCCTGAATCTTGGCTGTTATTTTGCTGTGCTTGTTGTCCAGCATCAGGCTGTGCTTGCTGCTGTGCTCCTGCTTGTTTATAAAGTGCCTCTGAAGCTTTGCTCCATGCTGCTTGTAAATCGTCTGTAGCTCTTTTAATATTGTCTGTATTATTAGATTCTACTGCTGATTTTAATGCATTCATTTTTGATTCAATTTCAGACTTATCTGATGGCTGTAATTTATCGCCGTTTTCTTTCAATAATTTTTCTGTCTGATAAATCATATGGTCAGCATTGTTTTTAGCTTCAACTTCCTCTTTTTTCTTCTTATCTTCTTCAGCATGTTTTTCAGCGTCCTGAACCATTTTGTTTATTTCATCTTCACTAAGTCCGCTTGAAGAAGCTATTGTTATTTTCTGCTCTTTACCAGTACCTAAATCTTTAGCTGTAACATGTACGATACCGTTAGCGTCAATATCGAATGAAACTTCGATTTGCGGTACTCCTCTTGGTGCAGGTGGTATTCCTACCAAGTCAAATCTTCCAAGCTCTCTGTTGTCATTAGCCATTTTTCTTTCACCTTGTAATACTCTAATAGTTACAGATGATTGATTGTCTGCTGCTGTAGAGAATACTTGTTTTTTGTTTGTAGGTATAGTAGTGTTTCTGTTGATTAAAACAGTCATTACTGAACCTTCTGTTTCAATACCAAGTGAAAGCGGAGTAACGTCAAGAAGAAGAACGTCTTTAACATCACCTTTAATGATACCGCCTTGTACTGCAGCACCCATTGCTACTGCTTCATCTGGGTTTACGCTTTTATTTGGCTCTTTTCCAAATATGTTTTTAACTGTTTCCTGTACTAAAGGTACTCTTGTAGAACCTCCAACAAGTATAACTTCATCTATATCGCTAGTGGAAAGTCCTGCATCTTTCAATGCTTTTTCACATGGGATACGAGTTTTTTCTACTAAATCTCTTACTAAATCCTCAAATTTTGCTCTTGATAAAGATACATTCAAGTGTTTAGGACCTGATGCATCTGCTGTCAAGTATGGCAAGTTAATATCAGTTTGTAATGAACTTGAAACTTCTTTTTTAGCTTTTTCAGCAGCTTCTTTTAATCTCTGTAAAGCCATTTTATCATTATTCAAGTCAACGCCTGTATCTTTCTTAAACTCATCAATTAACCAATGGATAATAGCTTGGTCGAAGTCATCACCGCCCAAGTGAGTATCACCGTTTGTACTTTTTACTTCAAATACACCGTCAGCTAATTCAAGTATAGATATATCGAAAGTACCGCCGCCCAAGTCATAAACTGCGATTTTTTCATCTTTCTTTTTCTCCATACCATAAGCTAAAGCTGCAGCAGTAGGTTCGTTTATTATTCTCAATACATTAAGTCCGGCAATACGTCCGGCATCTTTAGTAGATTGTCTTTGGCTGTCATTGAAGTATGCAGGTACTGTAATGATTGCATCTGTTACAGTTTCACCTAAATATTCTTCTGCTGTTTGTTTCATCTTTTGAAGTATTCTTGCACTTATTTCTTGCGGAGTGAAGTTTCCTTCTAAAGTTTTAATTTTTACTTTTCCGCCATCTTCTATAACAGTATAAGGCATTCTTGAACGCTCTTCTGTTACTTCAGCATAAGTGTTACCCATAAATCTTTTAATAGAAAAGATTGTATTTTCTGGGTTAGTTACCATTTGGTTTTTAGCAGGCTGTCCTACTAATACTTCGCCTTTATTTGTAAATGCTACTACAGAAGGAGTTGTTCTGTTTCCTTCAGCATTTGTTATTACTACAGGCTTACCGCCTTCCATTACTGATACACATGAATTTGTTGTTCCTAAATCTATTCCAATTATTTTACTCATAATAAATTTCTCCTTTTACTCAATATTACTAAATCTTTTAATATTAAAATTAATATTTATATATTTTAAATTGTTTATATATTATTTGTTATTAGTCCTTCGTCAGAACACTAACAACATATTCAGTATGACCATTACCTAAATGTGAAGTAGTAAGGTCAACATTGATTACTTCTTTGTCTTTAATATGATTGTTTATAGCATCACTTAAATCCTGAAGAACTCTGTTTATATGCTGTATACTTTCTTTTTTGTCTGCTTTCGGCTCGTAATAAGCTCTAAAAAGTTGAATATGTGCCATAAAATCTCCTAATTAATTTATTTATTCTTTAGCAGCAGCCGGCTTTCCAACTACCACTTTAGCTGTTCTCAAAAGTTCATCATTCAATTTATAACCTTTAGCATAAACTTCAACAACCTTTTCCTTATCTATATCAGGAACTTCAATCATAGTTAATGCTTCATGCACATTAGGATCAAATTCCTCGCCTAAAGACTCTATTTCAGTAACTCCATTGTCATGCATAAAGTCTATAAATTGTTTATGTATTAATTCTATGCCTTTATAATATTCACTGCCCTGAACATTAGAATCCTGCTCGCCTGCTTTCAATGCTCTTTCAAAATTATCCATAAAAGTCAAAAGAGATAATAATAATCCTTTATTTGCTCTTTTTATGCTGTCAGTTTTTTCTTTAGCAGTTCTTTTTCTTATATTTTCTGCCTCTGCCATAGCATACATATATTTATTTTTCATATCAGCAGATTCATTTTCTAATTCTTCTATTCTTTTTTTCAAAGCAGTTATTTCATCTTCCTCATTATTATTTTCAGCATTATCTTCTGATTGCTCATCATTTTCAACAGCCTCTGCTTCTGTGTTTTCTTCCTCTTTCTCTTCACTATTTTCTTTTATTTCTTCTTCCATTTATTCTCCTTTTAATTAACTGTTATTTTATGACTTTTAATATTCTCAACTTTACACTACTAATATATGCAATAAACGTGCCAATAATTAAAGTCTTCTATATTATTTTCTAATTATTTCCTAAATATAAAAAATTAAAATAATATATTTAACTTAAAATAACAGGATAATACACTACATATCAAACATATTAATGGTAAAAAACTGCTAGTAATACACTAATATATTATGATATACTATCTAGTATAATACAAAAACATACCAAAATATATATGTAATTTTTAATTATATGCAAATATACAAATATATAATATCAAATGTATCATTTTTACACACAGAAAATATTCAATTATGTATTATTTTTATACATATCAATATAATAAAAGTATTATGATGATAATTTTGAACAGTTAAAAAGAATTTAGGTTAAAAAAGTATCACCCTGGATAAAAGACATCAGGGTGATAAGGAGGTTTATGAAAAATTGTATTAATTTAACAATACTATTAAATTATATATAAAATCGTATAAAAGTCAATCGTTTTTTTATAGATTATTTGAATAATTTTATGATATTCCGGCCATTATATCATTGATTTCTGAATATAAATGCGAACCTGTTTTTAATTCATCTTTAACTTTATCTCTGGCATGTATTACAGAAGCATGATCTCTGTTAAAATCAAGCCCTATTTCTGTAACAGATTTTTTAGAATATTCGCATGCTAAATATATAGCAACATGCCTAGCTTTAGATATAAATTTAGTTCTATCCTTGCTTTCAAAAGATGATATTTCTACACCATAATAATCTGCCACTATCTTTTTTATCTCTTTTATAGTAGCATTCTTCAATTTAGGTTTATTGGTGAAATAATCTTTAAATATATCAAGTTTTTCGCATTGCTCTATATCAGGCGTTATTTTCATTAAATCCCTAACCGATAAATACGCCCTTATTGCTCCTTCAATCTTTCTAACATCTGTTGTAATGTTTTCAGCCATATATTTCATAACTTCTTCATCTATACTGGTATGCAAATCAAATAGTTTTCTTTCTATTATGGCTAGTCTAGTTTCATATTGAGGAGGCTCTATCGAAAGAATAAGGCTCTTTTCAAATCTATTTTTTAATCTTGCTTCTATATTTCTCAACTCTTTAGGTGGCTTATCACTTACAAATACCATCTGTTTTGAAGCATTATCCAAAGCCTGAAATATTTCAAATAGCTCTTTAGATGTTTCCTGAGCACTTTCAAGAAGCTGTAAATCATCCAATAAAAGCATATCTAAAGATTTATATCTTTTCTTGAAAATTTCTGGTTTTTTATTCTGAAGTCCTGATACATATTCATCCCTGAAACCGCTTCCATCTATATAAAGAACTCTAGCATTAGGATTGCTTTGCATATAACTATTGCCTATAGCCTGAAGTAAATGCGTCTTTCCTATACCTACACTTCCATATATATAAAGTGGATTATATTCTTTACCGGGATTGGATGATACATATTTAGCTGCTTCAAATACATATCTGTTATTATTTCCCTGTATAAAATTATCAAATCTAAATTGCTCATTTAAATTACTTTTATTATAAGCATTCTCTTTTTTAGAAACATCTAATACATTTTTATTAGAAGTATTTTCAATATTATGAGTATTATCAACTGATTCTTCAATTTCTTCTACGTTTAAATATTTATCAACAAGTTCAGCATCTACTTTGACATCTAAATCTATATCATGTCCTAATTTATCTTCAAAAAAATCTTTTATTCTTCCTAAAAAATCTTTTTTTATATGTGCTGCAGTAAAATCTCCTGAACATACTATATCTGCTTTATTTTCATTATCGGCTACAATAACGCTGCCTTTGAGTAAAGCAACACCTGCAAATTCATCATCTTCACTTATAATATCTAAAAATTCATTCCAATATTTATTTATCTCTTCCATCTTTCTATCTTTAAAATATATTCTAGCTATCTTATAATCGGAATTTATAATTTTTAGTTAACATAGAAAATTACAGCATATATAATCATTAATTAGATGAAACTTTAAAAATCAATACTATAAGAAGAATTAATATGAGTATTAATATAATACTAAATATAAATGCAGCCCATTTTATATATTTAACTATCTTATATATAGATGTATCTTTATCTAAAACAGTATTTTGAATGCCATGCAAAGCGGATACTATTAAAAACATAGCATCTTCACCCCAACCAGCAACAGGTATAACATCTGGAATAAAATCAACAGGGGAAACTGTATATATCAAAGCGAGTATAAATGGAATCCAAGAAAGTATAGAATTTAAAGATTTATTTTTATCAGACTCATTATTATTTACTATTTCCGGCTCAAATACCTTTTCTTCATTATTATTATTTTCATTATTAGACATATGTTCTCCTAAAATTTAAATAAATAAAACATTTTACTATTGACTTGTTAATATTATAAAGCAGGAGAATGATATCCTTTATAATTGCCATTAGGATGACGCATACATTTTGCTGAAGTTAATTGTTTTATAGTTTTATATTGATTACCGCAGTATTTACATGTATATTCATCTTTTTCAGTGCCTTCATAAAGTTTATGCTTACCTTTATAATTTCCTTCAGGATAACGCATACAATTTTGAGAAGTTAATAATTTCACAGAACTAAATTTATTGCCGCAGTATTCACAATAAAAATTTTCCTGAGCTTTAGGTCTTAAGCTTGCAGTGAAACAAAAGAATATTAAAGTTATTATATATAATGTTCTCATTTTTTATCACCTGAAATTAAATCTTTATATTTAGAGTCTTTAAATTCTATATAAGGTTTGGAACTAAGCATATGAATTGCTGTTATAAGAGAATAGCTAACCCAAGCCTTTTTTTCTGTGGGTTTAGATGATGAAGATTCATTTTTTTTAAGAAGCTCATTTAAAGATTCTGCTATATCATCAATATGCTCTTCAAAAAAATCCTCGCATTCATCGCATGTATCCATAGTAGCCTGCCCTTGTATTTCCTCTACATTTTTTCCGCACCAAACACATTTTACAGACATTTATACACCTCTTATAATTTATTTTTCGCCGTATATTATACAGATAATATTTAATTTGTAAAGATTGTAAGTATATAATTTTATATATTTTTATGTGAATTTATAGAAATTAATAAACATAATTCTAGAGTTTCAAAGGATTTTTTGAACTGCAAATTAAATTGTTTTCATCTGATGATTCTCTTTTATCATTATTAGACACAGTTCTTACATATTTAACTAAATTAACTGCATTATTTATTTTTGATTTTTCTTTAGACTTTCTATATAAAATATTTGCCAATTCCCTTTCTTTGCTGTCGCTTCCTTTAGGTATTTTATTTTTTTCTTTACTTACTATATAGGCATATAATGTTTTAACATCATTAATTAAAAAAGATAAATCTTTATCATTAAATATATAATTAATTGATGATATTATTTGCTTATAAGCTTCATAAATTTTCTTCCCCTTAAGTTCTATAAAGCAAGTTTTATCTTGTTTTCTATATGCTAAATAATCACACTTTTGTATATTATCAGGAAGTATACCTTTATCAACTTTAATAATATCAATATCATCTAAAGCGTATATAAAAACTTTAGTTTGAGAATCAGATAAAGTTATAGTTTCATCTTTTTTTAATTGTTTTATAAAATTATTATTAATCATAAATTTTCTTCTATATCAATTAATTTAGTATAAGTTTCATTTATATAATCAGAAATTTCATCTATTAATTCAGTCATGATTTCTCCGCTGTTTTCATTTATCAAATTTGAATATGATGTTTTATAATCTTTAAGATATAGTTTAAATGCATTTATTTTATCAGTATCAATAATACCATATTTACCAAATAATTTATCAATCTTTTTATTAACATCATCATTATTTTTTTCTTTTCTTATTTTGCCGGCATATAATAAATTATTAGTACTCGTTAATATATAAGGACTATGAGTTGTTATAAAAACTGTACTTCCTGTGATATTCATAAAATTTACTATAAAATCTACAATTTCTTTCTGCATTTTAGGATATAAATGTGCTTCAGGTTCTTCTATAATGACAAAAGCCTTTTCATTTCTTATGATAAGATAATATAAAATATTCAAAAGCCATAGTATTTCTTGATGTCCTGAAGATATATAATTAACAGGTATTTTCTCTTTTTTTTCAGAATTCAATAATATATATTCAATTCCATTATCAGAAAAATATTCACCTTTCATAAGATTAATAATTTTTTTAGATAATTGTATTATATCATGCCTCATTTTTTTATTTTCTATTTTATTATTAAGTCCTTTTATTCCATCACTAAATATATACTGTATATTTTCTATAAATTGTATAAATTTCAAATTAACTAAATCAATAGCTTCGTAATTAAGTTTAGTTTTCTGATTATTAATAAAAGATAATGAGCTTCTTGCAGCAGGTATATAATAAGTTTTATATTCATCATCAAATATATTTTCATTTAATAAACCAGATATAATTGTTGTAAGAAAATTAAAATCTAGCATATCCTTTTTCATATACATAATCTTTTTTATTCTAGTATAAAAAAGATATATCATATCTAATATATTTTTACTATAAGATATAATCAATTTTTTATCTTCATCATATTCTATTTTCATGTCAATAGATTCTTTGTATTTATAAAAAATAAATAAATCGGTATATTCTAAATCTCCAAATATTTTTATAAACAAATCTTTTGCTTTAATATCTAATTTTGTTATTAACCGTTCTTTTGATGATATATTATTCTCTTTGTCATTTAATAATAGAGAAACAATAAAAGAGGTAACATCGTCTTTTAAAGTTCTGAAAAAATATATACATTTACAAATCGTACTTTTTCCTACTGCCTGCTCTCCAATAATCAAATTAAAATCTTTTATATCCATTTCAAAATCTGTTATTGGGCCTAAATTTTTAATGATTAATTTTGACATATTATCCTCAAAAATAAGTGAATTATATAATTATATAAGAAAAAATAAAAAATATCTATAAATCACAATTCATCATTTATTATTGTCATATGAACATGATCTTCCCATTTTCCATTAATTTTTAAATACTTTTTGGCAAGTCCCTCATATTCAAAGCCAAGTCTTTTAGCCAATTCCAAAGAAGGTTTATTATGAGGCATTATATTTGCTTCTACCCTATGTAGTTTAAGTTCTTTAAATACTATTATAATAGCTGCTTTAAGTGCTTCTGTCATATAACCTTTATGTTGTTCAAATTCATCTAATTTATAGCCAACTGTAGTTGATAAAAAAACACCTTTATAAATATTACTGAAATTAATCATTCCTATGATCTTTCTTTTATCTTCTATTTTATATATCCAAAATTTCAGCATTCTTTCTAATTTTATTTCTTCAATTTCTCTTTTAATAATATCTTTATGAGTATTAACCTTATAAAATACATCAGGCCTTTTAGGATCAAAATCTTTAAAAAAATCTCTATTTCTCCTATAAAAATCAACTATCTCAGAAGCCATATTGACATTCGGCTGAACTAAAAAAAGCCTATTTGTTTTATAAGTTTTTTTAACCATATAAGATAACCTACTTCATTATAATTTTAGAATTAACTATATCAAAACCTTCATGTTTTAGTAAATATTCTTTTTTATCAAGTCCGCCTGCATAACCTGTTAACTTTTTATTTACTCCTACAACCCTATGACAAGGTATTATAATAGCTATTTTGTTTTTCCCTTCTGCTGTGCCTACTGCTCTTGATATGCTTCCTTTTTTATCTGAAATATTTTTTGCTATATCAGAATAGGTAACAACTTTTCCAAAAGGTATTTTTGAAGTTTCCATCCAGACATTATATTGAAAATCTGTACCATATACAGCTAAAGGAATAGAAAATTTTTTTAAACTATTTGAAAAATAATCTTCTAATTCTTTTTTCGCTTGCTTTATTATAGAAGGTTCTTCATTATCTGACGATATTTTAATGTTTTTTAAATTAAATTCTAATGATGTAATATATTGAAAAGTTTCATCTGCTTTTAGTATTAAATCACCAATAGGGCTTTTATAAATATAGGCTTTATTAAAATTACTTTTTTTTTCAAGCCTAATAATTTTCACAATCTAACCTTTTTAAGATTGATAAGAGGACAAGAAGTATATAACCCCTCAATAGATTCAGGATTAACTGCCGCAGAAGCATATTCAAGAACATTCACACTTACTAAATATTCAGCATCTATAGAAGCAACATATTCAGCAGTATCTCTTGCTGTAAAAAACACGCAGTAATCAAGAGCAACACCAACAAAATCAAGAACTAAAGTTTCTTTATTTTCTCTAGCAGCATCTATAAACTCTTTATGCATATAAGAAAATCCTGAGTTTCCCTCATCATCAGGATCAACTCCCTTTTGAACATATATATAATCTCTTTTCTTTCTAAGTCCATCAACTATAGCTGAACCATAAGTTCTTGCAACACAATGACGAGGCCATAAAGTAAGAATCTCTTCATCGCCCGTATCCTGATCTATAACTTTTATTTTTGAAAAAGGCTCTTTTTCATGAGTTGAAGCAAAAGATATATGATTGGAAGGATGCCAATCCTGAGTTGCAATTATTGCATCATATTCCCCATTTTTTATAAGATCATTTATAACAGGTACTAATTTGGTAGCACCTTTAACAGCCATAGGGCCGCCTTCCATATAATCATTTTGCATATCTACTATTGTAAGTATCTTTATTTTACTCATAACCCAAGTCCGTATTTAGGAAATTTTCTTAAGCCCTATACTCTCTTGTACAGGAATAAGAGCTTCTATAGTTTCTTTTATAAGTTCATCTATATTGATTCCCAACATTTCAGCACCTTTATTTATAACTGTTCTGTCAACTTTGGCTGCAAATGCTTTATCTTTAAGTTTCTTCTTAACAGATTTTACTTCCATATCATCTAAACTCTTTGAAGGTCTAACCAAAGCACATGCTGTAATAAAACCTGAAAGTTCATCAACCGCATATAGAGTTTTTTCCATATCGCTTAAAGGTTCAATATCTGTACATAGTCCATAACCATGACTTTGAATGGCTCTTATAAAACTGTCAGGAAGTCCTTCTGCCTCAAGTATTTCTTTCACTTTAATACAATGCTCATCAGGATATTTTTCATAATCCATATCATGCAAAAGTCCTACCATACCCCATTCGTCTTCATCTTCGCCGTTTTTCTTGGCAAAATATCTCATCACTGCTTCCACGGATAATGCATGCTTAAATAATGAATGCTCATCATTATATTTTTTGAATAATTCAACAGCTTTATCTCTTTCTATGCTGGCCATTTAAAAACCTCCAAATATTATCATAAGTATATACTATATTTTTCTATTTTTCAATATTTTATTCTTATATTTATATAATATTTTAATAACAAAAAAGTTATAATAAAAATTAATATAAAAACGATGATTATAATGTATTAGTATACATAATATTAACTTAATAACAAAATGGAAATAATATGAAAAAACTCATAATAATAACATTATTTATAAATATTATTACTCTATATGCATTGACAGAAAATGAAAATAAAATGATTAATGCTGTAAAAACAGGAGATATTAGAACAATACAAACTCTATTATCACAAAATGTAAATCCAAATATTAAAGATGAAAGAGGATATTCTCTTATACATATAGCTGCAGAAAATAATCAGACAGTTGCTATAAATGTACTTAAAAACTCACCGTATACAGATTTGAATATACTTTTAGATAATAATACTAAAATAACAAATAACAATCAATATATAGATGGCTCATACTATTCAGCTATGGATATTGCAACTATAAATAAAAACTTTGAAAGTGTGAAATTATTGATAGATTCAGGTGCTAATATTAATTTCCAAATGAAAGAAAAACCAAGAAGCGAGTTTCTAGCTTCAGAATATGCTAATCCTCAGATATTAGAACTTTATCTCAATAAAAATATATACTTGCTTATGAATAGTGAAGATGTTGTATCATTAATAAAATCTGCAAGCATTGGAAATAATGTAGAAAACATAAACTATTTAGTAAAAAATTTAGGAATAGATGTTGATACTAAAGATACTAATACTATGCTTCATTATGCTGTAGGACATGGTTCTGTAGAGGCTGCAGATGAACTTATAAAATTAGGTGCTGATATAGACAATACAAATGCAAATTTCAAAACATCATTACACTATATAATAGAAAATAATTCTGACAGATTAATTGAAAGTGTTAATTTACTATTATCTAAAAAAGCAAATCCTAATATAAAAGATAAAAACGGAAATACTGCTTTGCATTTAGCTGTGATGAATGCTCATAAATCAAAAAAGGAATATATAGAAGTTATAAATGCTTTGATAAAAAATAATGCTAACGTAAATATATTAAATGATAAAAATCAATTAGCTTTAAATATAGCTGTAATTAATAATGATACAGAAATATCTAATATTTTAATAAATTCTAAATCAGAATTAAATAATATATATAATGGATCCGCTCCAATACATACAGCAGTAAAAAATAATAATATAGCTATAACTGATACTCTATTATTAAATGGTGCTGATGTTGATATAAAAGATAGTAAAGGATACAGTCCATTAGCTATAGCGGTAGAAAATAATAATTTAGAGATATGCAGAAAACTTATAAGAAATAATGCTGCAGTAGACAGTAAAGCAATAGATATAGCAAAGAAAATGAACAATAAAGAAATAAAAAAATTATTAGGACTTGAATATATAAATTAATTATATTTTGTTTGACAATAAATATTTTAATTTTAAAATAATTTGGCTAAATTAAATCTTTAATATCATCATAATAAACATTTTCAAGCTTTTTTATAAAATCTTTATTTTTCTTGTAATTGGCCTTATCATTTTTTAATTCCGTGTAAAGCTCTTTTATATCAAGAGTTTCTAACATTAACTGAAGTTTCTTTTTATAATTTCTGCTCTTACATTTATTATAAAATTTTAAAACACTTTTTGTATGTTTGAAAGAATCAGAATTTTCAAAAATATCTTCAAAGTATTTAAGATTATAAATATTCCAAGAAGTTAAATCACAGTTAAAATATTTTGTATTACTAAACATCTCACTCATATCAAGAACTTTAGACACATTCCATTTATTTAATTCAGCATTGAAATATTCAGCATTTTTAAACATGCATTTCATATCAGTTACATTAGATACATTCCAAGTTTCTATGCCGTCAAAATTCTTTCTTTTACTATCTTCGAATAAATATGACATATCAATTATATCGCTTGTATCTATATCAGAAAGATTTATATTTTCATCTTTAATATAATCCAATAATCCGAATTTATATTTAGGCTTGTATTTCATTAGATTTATACCTTATCAATAATCCTTATAGGAAGAAGCCTTTCTAATTCTGTCTTTGATACCTGAGTGTTTCCTGTTATAAGACTTAGCACCTTTATATTATCTTTATCATTTAAGGCATTATAAATATATTCCAAACTATAATCTTTATTATAATTACTTAAAGGATATATAACATTTACATGATTCTCACATACGAACTCTTTTTCTTTTACTATTGCTGATTTTATATTTATATTTTTATGAGATCCTGTTACCCTATTAACAGCTATAACATTATTCTTTATAATAAATTCTTTTGGAATATTTCTTATATACTGAAGTTTTCTTTTATTAGGTATAAGTATTTTTCCATCAACTATATTAGATGAATATATTAAAGGTATAGAATTATTTTTATCATCAGTAAGATTTTCTTTATATTTATTCCAAGCAATGCTTCCAGTTTTTACCTCATAGCCTATTTCTTTTAAGCTTATAGTATCTTTATACGCTTTATTTAAAAATGCTTTATCCTCTGTAAATATTGTAATATCATTTTTTGAGAATATATATTTTTTATTTTTATGACTATTAGTTTTTTTGAGTATTAATAGCATAACCTTTTGATTGGCCATATAAAAATTATCAGAACCGTCTACAATATGAAGATATTCAACACTGCTTATGTTCATAATATATTCTCTTAATTTACTGAAAAAAGCTCCATTATTCATAGAAGGAGGCACTACATAAGCCAAATATCCGCCGTCTTCTAAAAGTTCCAAACCTAATTTTATAAATATAGAAAATATGTTAACTCTTCCGCTTATTATATCATTATGCTTTTTCTTTAATTCTTTATCTGGTTTGAATTCAAAATATGGAGGATTTCCAATAACATAATCATATTTAATAGATTTTTCAGTATCAAGCTTTAAAGTATCCAAACATTTTATATCTGCATTATTTATTAGTTTTTTGGATATAGCAACTAAACTCTCATCAATATCAAATCCATATAATTTAGGACTTTCAAAATATTCATTACAAGATAAAAGAAACTCTCCGCTTCCGCATGCAGGATCAAGTATTTTTACATTATCTTTTTTTTCTGAAATAGATACTAATTCTTTTAATAGTAAATCTCTTATAGTTTTAGGAGTGAAGTACTGCCCTAATCTTTTTCTTTTTTCTATATCCGTATTTTTAAGATAATCAAAACTTTCTTTCGTGTACTCTTCTTGCATATATCTCTCTTAATCTTTACAAACTATTACAAAACTCTATAACATTATTTTCGCATTTTATTCTATCTTCATGTAGAAAATAATCTATTTTTGCATTCTCATTTATAGTTTTATTCTGCTCATAAGCACGCCTAACATAAACATTAAATCCCCTATCAAATTTATATGCAAATAAATTATTCCTGCTTTCTTTTTTCATTTTATTTTTAAAATTATCTTCAAGTTTTTTTATCTCTTCAAAGAATTTTATTAATTCATTACGTTCATTCATAGGAAGAACATCATCTCCTATAAAGAAAGTAACATCTCCCCTGCCGTAAGAGCCAAATATATAAATAGCATTTGATTTAGGTAAATTACTATTCCACATAGGACTAGAAGATTTATTACTGCTGTATTTTATTTCTATAGCTATAATTTTTTTAGCTGTAAATATTAGAAAATCTGGAAAATTCTGACTTCCATAAGGCTGACATATAAAGCAGTTTTCCATACTCTTATCTTCTAAAGCATAAACATTATCAATCACTTTATCAGAGCTTTTATCTAAAATATCATTTTTTATAGAAGAAAGTATATTTTTAATTTCTTTATCAGAAGACATTCTCCTATTAAAGCCATGACGTTTTAAAGAGGCTTCAAATCTGTCTTCAAATTCATCACCCTCTTTGCTTTTAAGCCATTCTTTTTTATTTTTCTGTATATCTGTAAAAATATCACTAAGCATTTTTTTAATATAATTATAAATTAAAATATTGTCAAGTATTATACTTCATACTAATTGTTTCCACAACCAAATATCAGGCTTACCTATACCATTAGCATCGGGAAAAATGCCTGCAATTTTATATCCGTTTTTTTGATAAAATTCATGAGGATGATTATTAATATTTTTTATATTATTAAATATATATGATATATCAGTATTATTAAAATCAAATTGATGCAAATTAGTTCTAAAATCTTCATCATCTGAACCAAGCATTATATTAAGTACATTTTTTGATTTAGCCTCTCTTTCAATCTCCTTTAATAACTTAGAACCTATACCCATATTCCTGTATCCGTACTTTACTATCATAGGATGAAGTTCACATGTTATATTTGAGTACATCTCCAAAAGTCCTGCATATCCTATCAATATATTATTTTTTATATATCCCAAAGAAATAAAAGACTTATTAATTAATTCAATTACATCATCTATGCTATAGCAACTATTAAATGCTTCTGTCATCATTATTGATATATCTTCAGCATAATTAATATTTTCTTTAATATTTATAAACATAATCAAAAGCCTTTTTTCATATATTGACTGTTATTATCATTAAATATATAATCTCTAAAATATTTATCAATAATAAAAATTAAAATTATGAATAAAATCATTGTAATAATATCTTTAATCATACTATTAGCAACATCTTGTCAAACTTTGAATATCACTATACCGAATGATGTAAGAAAAATGCTTGCTAAAAATATTGATGAAGATAGAAGTCAAAATCCTCTTTATAGAGAGTTCAGAGCAGCTTGGATATCGTCAGTAGTTAATATAGACTGGCCTTTGAAAGGAGGAAGCGAATACGAGCAGAAAAAACTCATTGTAAAACATTTAGATACATTATATGAAAATAATTTCAATGCTTTATTTATTCAAGTGAAGCCGGATGCAGGAGTAATATTCAAATCAGAAATAAATCCTGCCACAAGATATTTTTTAGGTTCAAAATCAAGCGATGAAAAAGATGATTACCCTTTCAAAACTGATATGCTTGAGTTTATAATAGAAGAAGCTCATAAAAGAAATTTAGAAGTTCATGCTTGGTTTAATCCTTATAGAATGTCTTTTACTTATGATAAAACTAAAAGCTATGAAGAACAATTTTCAAAAAAGAATTTTATTCATACTTATGTTTCTAATAATCTTGAGCCTATATACTGGTATGATAACAGACTTTATTTAGATCCGGGCGAACCTATAAGTGCAAAGTATATAACAGATTCTGTTATAGAAGTCCTTGAAAATTATGATGTAGACGGCATACATTTTGATGATTATTTTTATCAAAACGCTGCAAGAGGAAAAACTTATAAAGATTGGCCTGATGAAGTAAGTGCTGAAAAATACGGAGCTAAAAGAGGATATAATATAACAAATAAATCTGATGATGATTATGGGGTTAATGGTCTTTATGCTTGGAGAAGAGATAATATCAACAGGCTTGTAAGCGATTTATACAGAGAAATAAAATCAAGAAAACCTTATGTAAAATGGACTATTTCACCTGCAGGAGTTTGGAGGAATAAAGATAAATTAGCAGAATATCCGGGAAGCAAATATGGAAGCGAAACAAGATCATATAATCCTAATTTTGATGCTTTGCATGCTGATGTTCTTTTATGGATGCTTAATGGAGAAAAAACAACTACTTTGAATAATGCCACAAGAAAAGACGGATTAAATAGAATGTATATCGATGCTATAATACCGCAAGTATATTGGACTTCAGAACATAAAACAGCACCTTTTGATAAAATAGTAAAATGGTGGGTTGATGAAGCAAAAAAATCAAATAATGAAAAACTTGCCGACATATATATAGGGCATGCTCTATACAGAATGGGAAGTGCTACAAATATAGAACCTTGGCATGATATTGATTTGATGTCAAGACAAATAAATTATATAAGAGATGTAGGTAAAGGATATATTAAAGGATCTGCATTCTTCACAATGCATAATATGTACAGAAAAGACAGAGATACAGGAAATTTCGGAAATGATGCCATTGAATATGTAAGAGAAAATAATTATATATTCAAAGCAATAGTACCAACAATGAATACAATGAAAGATATAAATAAAGCTCCTTTAAAATTAGAAAACCCAAGTATTAAAAAAGTTTTCGGAGGAATTGAAATAACATTTACAGACCCTAATGAATATAAGCTAGATAAATACGGACATCTTCTCCCTTCATATTCTTCATACTATGCTATATACAGAGAAACTATAGGAGAATCAGGAATAGAATTAATAGATAAAATAAGAAGAACAGATTTTAATACAAATGCAAAAATAATATACAAAGATAAAACAGCAAATTCAAAGCAGACTTATATATATTATGTTACAGCTTTGGACAGAATACATAATGAAAGCGAATATCTCACTATAATAAATGATTGACAAATATAATTAATAATATGATATTAGAAAATATATACTATACTGAAAATTTTTAAGTTTGTCAACCGATGCACTTTACATAGAATTATCAACTTTTTTGCCGCACAAAAAAGTTTTTATCCTTCAGATACGCTACGCGAAAACGCAATTGCTATAACTTTATATTTTAAAAATATTTATCAAATCTAAGATATAACCTAAATTTAGCTTAAAAATGCAGTAACAATAATAAATAATTTAATTTTTATTATAATAAATCAAAAATGAAAGCGAATATCTTACTATAATAAATGATTGACAAATATAATCTAATAAATATAATTAATAATATGATATTAGAAAATTTATACTATACTGATTATTATAAAAATCATTGGAATAAATACTCAATATTATTCTCAGATAAATACTTTGAAAGTGAAAATAAAACTATATTAAATGATGATTATTATATCATACATAAAAAATATTCAGGATACATTCATCAAAAAGATATTATAGGATATGAAAGAGGCCTATACACTAATCATGATAATAAACTTGTTTACAATTACAGAAGCGATGATGCCAGAATGTTTAAAATAATAAATCATAACAATAATGAATATTTTGTTTTTAATAGGGATTTGTCAGGTTTTTCTATAATAGATTTAAATAAAACTAATAAAGAATTTAATTTTTATTATAATAAACCAATAAATAAAAATGGAATCATTGTTTTTATGGACGCTGAGTATTGTAATAATAAAATTCTTTTTCATATATTTTATTTATCAAAAGCAGAGAACGGAGCATTTAAAAGAGTATTCAATTATTTATTATATGACTTTTCTAATGGAATTAATAGCAGTCAAAATTATGTTAACTTTATAGATATAAGAAAATCAATATTAGATTTATACGATTATGAATTGTATTTTAGTTATAAAGCATATTTTGATAATAACAGCATAATAGCAGAAGATTTATCTAACGGAAAAAAATTTAATATAAATTTATAAATCAGTTCAAAGCCTTATTTCTCATTAATATTAAAGCTAAATCATCAATTCCATTTTCTTCATCACTATACAATGAATAATATATTCCATTAACATTCCAATAGGCTATATATTCTTTTTTATCATTTGTCTGTATTGTTATTTCTATATTTGTTTCTTCATCAATATTTTTTCTTTCTTCTTTGAGATTATTAAAAAATGAAAGTAAATCATTTAAATTCTTTGAAGCTCTATAATAATAGTTAATATTATTATAATCAAAATTAGATTCTGCAATAGTTTTATTAACGATAGCATATTTAACATTCATAGCATGTTCAGGAGCCGGCACACAGTATCCTAAAACAGCAAAAGATTTTGTAGAGTCCACTGGTACAATATCAAACTTTTCATTATTATTTTTATTATCAGAACATGATATAAATAATAATATACTAAAAATTAAAAATAAGGATTTTATAATATGCATATAATTACCATTAGATTACAATAATTAATAAAATATATTATCAATATTTAAAAAATAAATTTAATATAATATTACTAAAAAATAATATATCATTAAATAAAACTATCAAACAATATTATCATTTCTAAATTTATCTCTGTATTTTTTTATAGGTATCCACCATGCAGTTTTTCTAATTAAAGAATTATTTGCCTTTAATTTATCTCTAATTTTATTTTAATCTAGTACTTGAAACAAAATCATGATTTTTTATAGAAATATCTAAAGATGATAAAAATGAAATTGATAAGAATAAATATTTATCAAGATAATAATTATTAGAAACATAATCCAATATATTAAAATGATTTTTCTTTGTTATTTCTATAATAACAAAATCTTCTTCTCCTCTCCAAGTTCTATTATTAATTTTTGTTATATAGCAATTTACTTCTGCCAAATCTTTTAAAACATCATTTAACATAATCTTTTCTCTTTTATTCCACAATAAAGCTTTATCATTTTCTACGTCTATATTAAATTGATGAAAACCATTATAAAATTCTGTTTCCGCCTCATTTCTGTAGTGTTTTAAAATGACCTTACATCCAATTTTTAAAACATATAAAAAACTATATATTGAATTCATAGGAAAAAAAGAATGATCTAAAGCATTTTGCATATGAACTTCATCAAAAAAATTAGCCTCATATTTTTCATAAAGTCTTTCAGAAAAACAAAATTCAGTATTAACTATTGGTTTTCTATTGTAGTTATTTAGCATTAGCTTATAATATTCAGCCAATGGATCACATGAAAATATATAATTATATTTATTTGGACTTAAAACAGTTACAGGTCCGCTTCCAGCATCCAAAATTTTTTTTACTTTCTCATCATGATCTATTTCATCCTGTATAAGTTTATCATCAATATAAGAATTCCAAGATTCATCATCTGAAATCACAGAATCCCAATAATTTAATTCATATGAAATACCATCTAACCATTTTGATACAAAATCTTTTAATTTATTCTCATTAATAGTCATTTTTATGTCCAATTTTATTATAGTATATTATATTATATATAAATAATAATGTCAATAAAATAATTTAATATACAATAAAATAAGTGATAATAATATTATCTGCTTCTAAGTTTAGGGTGAAGTATTTTATCCAAAGCAAAACCTAAAAATGCAAATGACATACCTAAAATAGCAATCAAAATTCCAGGAGGTATTATCCACCACCAAAGACCTGAAAGAACAGCAGAACCCTTCATAGCATCATGCAAAATCTGTCCCCAAGTAACTATGGAAGCATCTCCAAGTCCAAGTAATGATAAAGAAGATTCATAAACTATAGCTGAAGGTACAGCCAAAGCCATAGAAGCAAATGAAAAAGGCAAAAGTAATGGTGCTAAATGATTAAATATTATTCTAAAATGTCCTGCCCCAATAGTGCGTGCTGCCTCAATATAAGTTTCTTCTTTAAGCTGCATAGCCATAGAACGTACTGTCATAACTGAACCAGTCCAAGAGAAAAATATCATCATTGTTATCATGGTCCATATACTAGGCTTGAATATTGCACTCATAACTATCATAACAGGAAGTACAGGTATGCCTATAAATATTTGGTAAATAAACTGCATAGTATTATCAACAAATCCTCCGAAATATGCTGATACTATTCCATACATTACGCCTATTATAACAGATATAAAACTTGTAGCTATTCCTATAAATAATGCCCATTTAAGTCCTGATACCAAACCTGAAAATATATCTCTTTTCATATTATCAGTACCCATTATACCGGACATAGATCCTACCAATACCATATAAGGATCTTCAAAGCTGGCATTATCTCCTGAAAATTTACCGCTCACTTCAAATTTATAAACGCCTTTCAATGCTTGAAAATTTTTAGCCATATCATCTTTTTTGGTATTAAAAAGTATTTTCATAGGATTAGTTGTGAGAGTATCAATCTGTCTTGCTAATATTCTAGGAACTGACTCTCTATAAAATCTGAATATTCTATTTTTTGAATCATTGAATGATGATATTCTTAAATCACCGTTTATATTATGTAAACTATCAGAAAGCGTAATTACTGCCCCATCTGGTCTTGTTACACTCCATATCAATCCTGTAGAGCCATTAACATTGGCATGAAAAATTAAATCCACTGGAGCTTTATCAAATTTATAATCATATTCAAATACTGCTTTATAATTTAATTCTCCATCAATATAGTTAGTTTCAACACTTATAGGCTTTATATCTGTTGTGATAGCTGATTTTTCTTTCTGAAAAAAATTAAGCCATTCAGGAGCAGCCGAAGCGGGATTATCCTGCCAATAAGTTATATCTCTCCATCTTTTTGGAGCTTCTTTATAAGTTAAAAGCAAAGGCTCTAATAATGATACCATAATAGCCAAAACAAGTATGCATAAACCTACAACACCTGTTTTATCTTTTTTAAACTCATCAAAAAATTCTATTACAGGAGCAAGTTTTTTCTTAATATTATTTTTATTAATATTATTCTCCATTACATCTTGCCTCCAACTTTTATTCTAGGATCTAAGAATCCGTAAGATATATCAAGAATCACCAATCCTAATTGATAAAGTGCTGTGGTTATAGCTAAATTACCCATTAATACTGGTATATCATTCTGCTGAACTGATATCCAATAAAGATTACCTAAACCGGGCCAAGAGAATATACCCTCAAATATAATTGATCCTGCAATAGAACCAAGAAGTCCCAATAAAGTTATAGTAACTATTGGAGGAGCTGAACTTCTTAAAGTATGTCCAAGTAAAACTGACTTCTCTGATATTCCTCTTGCAGTTGCTGCCATAATATAATCTTCCTGCAATGTTGATAATACTATATTTCTTACAACGAATGAAAGTCCCCAAAAACCTATTAATGTTAATGTTAGCAAAGGTAAAGCCATATGCCATAACATATCCAAATAATACATTATGCCTGTAGGTGTTGGTATTGAATGCACACCTCCAGATGGGAATAATTTAAACTTATAAACAAAAATCATTATAAGTATCATTGAAAGCCACCAAGTAGGCATACCGTAAACGATCATAGTTATAATACTTGTACTTCTATCAAATAATCCTCCTGCCTTTCTTGCCTTTATAAGTCCTATTATCAAACCTATCATCATTTGTATAACTGATGCGGTTGTGAAAAGTATTATAGAACGAGGAAGTGCCTCTCCTATTATCTTTATAACATCTCTATTACCGTTTGAATCCATCATAATAGAAGATTTTCCAAATTGAAAAGTTATTGTATTAATGCCTCTTATAAATATTCTCTCACCTATGCTTCTATTAAGCCAATAGATATCATAATAATATGATCTTCTCTCTTTTATAAAATTCTCAACATCTTCAGTACGCATATTACTAAGTCCTCTCACTTCAGCATTTATATTTTCTTCAATTTGTGCCTTGAGAGTTTTTTCACTAACAGTATTAAATATAGCAGAAGACATAAACATCAGTATTACAAACATGATTATGCCTTTCAAAATTCTTTTAATAACAAAATAAGTAAACATAATATAATCCTTTCAAGCATTATACTAAAAATAATAAAAATTGTAAAGTATTATTATGTTAATTTAATTATGTTAATTATTTCGAATTTAAAATCCTACGCACGGTGAGTTCATTAAAAATATTAATTAAATTGCATTTCAAAAAACTGCATTATAATAAAAGAGTATTAATCGTGCGTTAAAAATTTTTTAAACTTAATAAAAACTTGGGTGGGTGCTGGAATTTCTTATTAAGCAACAAATATAAATAAAATATAATTGCAAAATTAATCTATAAAAAGTAAAGGGCGGGGTATGTAATTAAGTTTTAAAACTTTATTTCAATCCCCACCATATTTTCTTATTAACTCATATTAAATTTTTTAATTATTATTTTTTTATTGCGTACTTAGAAAATATAATACCCACCCTAGATTTTTTTAAATTTAGAGTTTACTTACCGCCCTAAAATAGATGATATTTATATATCAGCAATACTCAGTTTTTTCATTAAACGAAGCTGACTCACCTTTTTCTGTATGCTCATCCATAAGAATATTAACTATTTCATCAGCACGATTATTTTCTTTGTTAGTGGAATGACCTTTTACTTTTATGAACTCTATATTATGTTTTTTAGAAAGTTCTATTAATTTTAACCAATATTCTTTATTTTCAACAGGCTTCTTATCACTTTTTACCCAATTATTTTTCTGCCAAGAATATATCCATTTAGTCATGCCATTTACTAAATATGCACTGTCGCTATGAAGCTTAATATTATGTGAATGCTTTAATCTCTCAAGTGCTTTAATAGCCGCTTTCATTTCCATTCTGTTATTTGTGGTATTATCCTCACTTTCTCCTATCTCAAGACGAAGATTATACTTTTCACTTATAAGTATTGCCGCCCATGCACCAAGCCCAGGATTTCCTCTGCATCCGCCATCTGTATATATAATGATATTATCTTTTGTCATGAATTTTTCTTATGTTTATTTGATATTATAAAAATTATGAAGCTAATAAATTAATCAATTTATCATTTATTTCTTTTATTAAATTTTCTCTAGTATAATCTTTTTTATACACTGTAAAACCTGAAGCTTTAGGATGTCCGCCGCCGCCGAAACTCTCAGCAACTTCTCTAATATTTTTAGGACATCTGCTCCTCATACTCACTCTAAAACTATCTTCATTTTCATGAATAATAAAACCTATCAATACATCGTCCATTTGTATAAGAGTATCTGAAGCACTAACAGCAAGCTCTTTCATATTAGTTCCGCAAATAGTGTCTCCCAAGCATAGATATCCTATTTTGTTTTTATCATCTATCACCATACTTCTGTATATTTCCATTAAAGCAGCAACATCATTCTTAGTATATCTTTTTCTAACAACATTTCCAAGATTTTCCTGTATGATTCCAACTTTCATTAATTGAGAACCATAAAGTAAAGTCCTATCTGTTGTATTGCTGAATATAAAACTTCCTGTATCTGTACAAATACCGCAGTAAAGAAGTGTTGCTATATCAGAATCAAACTTTTCTAAATAATCCTGAAATATATCAACTATTATCTCGCAAGTAGCACCTGCAGTGGTATCATCATAAAACATAGTAACACCATTAATATTTCTAACCTTATGATGATCTATAAATATTACTTCATTATACTCATTTAATATTTCAGAAATCCAACCAATTCTGTCTATATCACCTGAATCAAGAACAACCAAAACATCTTTTTTAGGTAAAGAGTTTTCATTAACTTCAAAAATCACTTTATCAATAAATAAAACATTCTGCAAATCTCTTTGCATTTTATCAGTATTTACAACCTGAGCATTTTTACCAAATATATTTTTAATAATTAAAGATAAAGCAAGCCCTGAACATATACAATCGCAATCCGGATTTCTATGCCCTGTAATAGTAACATTATCAGCCTTTGAAAGTCTATCTATTATTTCTTTTTTTGATACATTTAATTTATTATTTTCCATAGATTGTTTATCTTTAATTCATTTATTATTATAAAATTAATTTTCTTCAGGAATTTCTTCCGGTATATCTAAGTTTTTTATATCAGTTAATACTTTATTTGTTTCTATTAGATTTTTATCATAGTGAAATGTTAAATTAGGAACATACCTAATAGTAAGCTGTTTTTTTAGATAAGAAAATATAACTCCCTTAGCACTATTAAGTCCATTAAGAACTTCATTTTGCTTATCTTCATGCAAGCATACAAAATATACTTTAGCATTCTTTAAATCTTTAGCAGTATCTACTTTAGTGATAGTTACAAGATTATTTTTTATTCTAGGATCTTCTATCTCTCTCATAATAATCATAGAGAGAGTCTGCTTTATATTTTCATTAACTCTAAGTATTCTATGTGAGGACATAACAGTATTTACTTAATTATTTATTTTACTATAGAATTATTAACAGCATTAGTTAAATCATCAAGCTCATCTTTAATGAATACTTTATCTATATCAACTAAAATAATCATCTGTTCATTAGCTTTAACTAATCCCATTATATATCTGCTGTCAATTCCAACATGCATATCTATATCTTCTTGAATATTTTCGCTATTTATAGTAAGAACGTCTGATACAGAGTCAACAACCAAACCATATTTTTTATCACCTATAGCTACAACTACAATTACGCAGTTTTCAGGATTCATAGGCTCATCAAAATGGAATCTTGCTCTTAAATCTATAACAAGAATTATAGTACCTCTCAAATTAATAATACCTTTCAAATAATCCGGACAATTCGGAATTGGAGAAGGCTGCATAAAGTTTAATATTTCCTGAACTTTTAATATATCTATTCCATATAATTCATTATTTATTTTAAATACAAGTATTTGATTTGATATGGCACTGCTCATGTTATCTCCTTTAAATCATATTAAGAATTATAATATATAATGTACATAAGTCAAGTAATTTTATTATTGTTTTTATTCATTTTATATCATATTTAATAAAAATACAATCATATTTAAAAATTAATATTTAAACTCTACAATATAATCATTATTTTTATATGACATTATATGATTTTTTTCAACTTGTATTATATATTTTCAATAATTAAATATTATTGCAATTAACATATTTTTTATAATTTACATATTTCTTCTATGCTTAACCCTGTTATCTCACTTATTAATTCTATATCAATATTTTTATTTTTCATATTTTTAGCAGTTGAAATTAATGTTTCTTTTGTTCCTTTTTCTATACCTTTTTCTATACCTTTTTCTATACCTTTTTCTATACCTTGTTTAAAACCTATTTCTATACCTTCTTTTTTTCCTTCCTCTCTCTCATACTGAAGCATAACTGACTGTCCGTAAAGAAAAGTATCTCTTTCATTATAGGCAGACATTTCTTTTTCATCAGCTACAAATCTTTTATATTTATCTATTACTTTAGGCATGATAATGTTACCCCCTATTAACTTATTAATACTTTTTTCTAAATCTTTAGTAGTAAAAAAATCAATCCAAGATAAAAGTTTATTTTTATTATACTCATCTATACTAGCATTTTTTAATATTTCCATAAATCTCTTAATCTCTATAAAATGTATCTGAAAATCGTCTAATCTAAGAGTGGGATTATATATATCAGCAAATGTCAAACATTTATGTTCTTTTCTTATATCAGTTTCACTTCCTATGTTTAAATTAAAATTTAAAAAACTAATACTAATCATTTGACTTATATTAATATAATTTTCATTTTCTTTTAATTCAGAAGCTACATTTTTTGCTATGTAATACAATATTCTTTTTATAAAATTATTATTTCCAACTAGCTGTATTTCAATAAGTATCTTTTTACCGTCTTTAGTTTTTGCTTTAACATCAAGTATAGACTCTTTTAAATTCTCATTTTCAGGTAAGTTGTAAGGATTAATTATTTCAAGATTACTGACAGATTCAAGACCTGCATCATTCAAAACAGCATTAACAATATTTTCTAAAATATCCTCATCTCCTTCTTTTCCGATTAGATATCGTACAAATAAATCATTAAGTCTGTTAATCTCTTTCATGATTTTATTATACTAAAAACATTCCAATTTGTCAAAGTTTATAATTATAACTAAAATAATTCTATAATTTTTTAATATAAATAGTCATAAAAATATATTTTTTCACATAAAAACTTGACATCATATTTTTGTATAGTATAATAACAAATACGGTATGTTAATATAAAGAGGTATAATATGACTGAATTGACAGATAAACAAAGAGATATTTTTAATTTTCTGCAAAAATTCACTAATGAAAACGGCTATCCTCCTACTGTTAAAGAAATCATGGTTCATTTCAATTTCGCTTCTCCTACTGCAGTAACAACTCATTTGACAGCATTGGAAAAAAAAGGATATGTAAAAAAAACAGGTAAAAGAGCAAGAGGTAGTGTACCTATAGACACTTCAGGAAAAGGTAATCATAATATGATAAAAATACCACTTCTAGCTAATGAAGTTAAAGCAGGTCTTTTAATGGATGTTGCAGATGAAACTGTAGAAGAAACTTATTCGCTTCCTAAATCTATAGCACAAGATGAGAATAATTTCCTTATGAAAGTAATTGGTGATTCTATGATTAATGCTCATATAAAAGAAGGTGATATGGTTTTGGTTCATCCTTCAAATGAAGCTGATAATGGTGATATTGTAGTTGCTAAAATAGATGATAATGGAAATGAAGAAATAACTATTAAAAGATTTTTCAGAGAAAAAGATTTTATTAAATTAGTATCTGAAAATAATAATTATCCTCCTATAGAAAAAGAAAGTGTAACTATAGTAGGTAAAGTAATAGGCTTAATAAGATTAAAAATATGATTGATATAATAAAAAAGGGGGCTTTTGAAAGCTCCCTTTAATTTTGCATTTTTATAAATATTATCTGTAATTTGTAAACTGTAAAGGTATAGGATAATCTTTTCCTTTAATCATAGTAATAACAGCCTGCAAATCATCTTTTTTAGCTCCTGATACTCTAATTTGTTCATCTTGTATGCTAGCCTGAACTTTCAATTTCATGTCTTTAATATCTTTAACTATTTGTTTAGCTAAATCTTTATCTATACCATGAACTATTTCATTAATCTCTCTTATAGCATCTCCGGCAGCTTTTTCTTTTTTCTTTTCTCTTAAGCACTTTTGATTTAAGCCTCTTTTAATGAATTTCTGAAATAAAATATCTCTAACCTGATTAAGAACAAAATCTGCAGGTGCTAATATAGTTATTGTTTTTTCACCTTTATTTAGTTCAATTTGTATATTCTGTCCTTTGAAATCGAATCTATTATCTATTTCTTTAACAGCAACATTAACACAGTCATCTATAACCTGCATATCAACCTCAGAAACTATATCAAAACTTGGATCTTTTGCCATATTTAAACTCCTTTAAAAATATAATATTTATAACTCTAATACAGAATTATATTAATTCAAATAATAATATTTATATAAAAGCAATATTACTTTTCGGTATTTAATAATTTTTTATAAAGTTTAGTATATTCCAAAACGGTTTTATGAAGAGAATAATCTTTACTCATAGCATTAAATATGAGCTTATCCCAAACATCTTTTTTATTATAATATAAATCGAAAGCTAAGTCCATAGTATCAACGAAACTTTTCACAGAATATTCATTGAAAGTAAAACCTGTAGCCTTATTGACGCTTTTATTTCCGCTGTAATTGATAACCGTATCTTTAAGTCCGCCTACTGCATGAACTATAGGAATGCTTCCATATTTCATGCTGTATATTTGATTAAGTCCGCAAGGCTCGAAACGGCTAGGCATTAAATACATATCGCTTCCTGCTGTTAATCTATGTGCTAATGATTCATCAAATGTAAATAGTATTTTTATATTCTTAGCTCTGCCGGCTCTTTTAGTAAATTCATTTTCAAAATCTTTGAAATAATTATTCTTACTGAAAAGAAAAATAAAGTTAGCATCATAAGTAGAAATTTCAAAAAAAGCAGAATATATTAAATCAAGTCCTTTCTGCGGATCAAATCTTGATATCATAGTTACAAGAGGATAATTTTTATTTGCAAAGCCTAATTCTTTATATAAAGAATTTCTTATAAGTTTTTTCTTTTCTACAGAATTAATATCATAATTATTTTTTATAAGTTTATCAGTTGCAGGATTCCAAGCTTCATAATGAATGCCGTTAAGTACTCCGTATAATTTTTGAGATATTCCTTCAAGAAGACTATTCATTCCGCATCCGAATTCTTCTCCCTGTATCTCCTTAGCATAAGAAGGACTAACCGTTGTAACTATATCTGAAAGTATAATACCAGCTTTAATGAAACTTACATTTCCATAAAACTCTAATCTGCTATGAACAAAAAATTTCCAAGATACATTAAGTAGCGTATATATATCAGAAGAGAAATTTCCTTGATAAGCTAAATTATGAATAGTAAACATTACTTTTAATTTTTTCAAAGCCTCTTCATCATTATAAACTTCTTTTATATAAAGAGCTATCAAAGCAGTTTGCCAATCATGAATATGAACTATATCCAATTTAAAATTTTCTTCCTTATATAAATATATTATTAATTTAATAACAGCTTTCGAAAATAATATGAATCTGCTTGCATTATCAGGATAGTCAATACCATTTTCAGAATATAATCCATCTCTTTTAAAGAAATTATCCTGCTTTATAAAATAAATATTTACGTTATCATTTTCGGGATGCTTTATTCTAGCTGCTTCTACTTTTATTTTTTCTTTTCCATGCTCTATTTCAAATTCAGCTATAATATCTTTTTTGCTTATCAATTTATAATTTTGTTTGTATAAAGGTATAACTAAAGATGCATTAATATTAGAAGAACCTAATTTAATGGAAGATAATTCCAAAGGCAAACTTCCGGCAATATCTCCCAAACCTCCTGTTTTAGAAAATGGATATGCTTCGCTGGATACCATAAATATATTCATAAATTACTTCCATAAATATTTTTAGTATAGTATAGTTATATATCTTTTAGGCTGAAAAATCAAGTAATTTATTTTTATAATATAATGAGAAAGTAATATATATTTTTTTACCATAAATTTATAATATTGTTATTATTTAATAAGTACAAAATCTATAGGAAAAAATATGAAGTATTTTAAAGAATTAATTAAAAATTATAAAGTTTCAAAAGAAAGTCAATTAACAAAAGAATGCTTAAACACAGAAATAAAAGGCATAGCATATAATTCAAGATTAATAAAGAAAAATTATTTATTTGTTGCCATAAAAGGACTTAAAGATGACGGACATAAATATATAGAAAGTGCAATAAATAATAAAGCAAGCATTATAATATATGATAATACTGCAGATAAAGAGTTCATAAAAAAATTACAAGATAATCATAAAGATGTGCATTTTGTTGCTGTAAAAAATCCTAGAGAATGTCTTGCATATATTTCAGCAAAGTTCTTTGATGAGCCTACAAAAAAAATAAATACAATAGGCATAACAGGAACTAATGGAAAAACTACTACAACATATCTATTAAAATCTGTACTTGAAGCTAATAAAAATAAAACAACTTTAATAGGCACTATCAAAAATATGATAGGAAAAACAGAAATAAAAACTAATCTAACCACTCCTGAATCTATTGATTTAGAAAGTATATTTGATAAGTCTATAAAAAAAGGTGTATCTCATATAGTTATGGAATCATCATCTCAGGCACTTACTATGAATAGATGTGATTATTTAAATTATGATACTGCTATTTTTACTAATATAACAGAGGATCATCTTGATTATCATGGAGATATGCAGACTTATCTCAAAGCAAAATTAAAATTATTTTCACTATTAAAAGAAAGCAGCAAAAAGAAAAAATTAGCAATAGTAAATATAGATACTGACAACTTTAAACAAATATCTAATCATATAAAAAAATTAGGAATAAAAATGGTTACTTATGGAATCAATGAAAAAGCTGATTATTATGGAAAAGTTATTTCATTGAATTCTAAAAATACAGAATATGAATTCTATGCTAAAGGTAAATTTATATCAAAAGTAAAATTATCAATGCTTGGAAGATTCAATATTTTAAACTCGCTTTCAATTTTAGCTTATGTTTGTGAGAATAAATTGGATATAGAAAAGTCAATAAAAGCTATGAGAAAAGTGCAAGTAGCAGGAAGATTTGAAATAGTAACAAAAGAAAAACATCCATTTATAGTAGCAGTTGATTATTCACATACGCCTGACAGTTTAGAAAATATTTTAGTAGAAGCTAAAAAATTAAATCCAAATAGAGTTATAGCAGTATTTGGATGCGGAGGAGATAGAGATAGGAAAAAACGCCCTATAATGGCAGAAATAGCTGAAAAATATTCTGATATAGCAATACTCACAACTGATAATCAAAGAACTGAAGATATTAATCAGATAATGAACGATATTGAAAAAGGATTCAAAAATAATAATTATAAAAAAATTATTGATAGGAAAGAAGCTATATTTGAAGCTGTAAAAGAAGCTAAAGAAAATGATATAATTATAATAGCCGGAAAAGGTCATGAAACATATCAAATATTCCCTGATAAAACAATACATTTCGATGACAGAGAAGAAGCAAGAGAAGCTTTAAAAAAGTACTATCCTAATATTTAAAAAAAATATGAGCAGACAATAATTCAATTTCATATTGCCTGCTCATTTTATGTATATGAATTATAATTACATTCCAAACATACCAAGTATAGAAACAAGTATATAGTCAGTTATAAGTATTATCATAAAACTATAAACAACGCTTATAGTAGTAGCCTTACCTACTCCCTCAGCACCGCCTGAAGTTCTAAAGCCATAAAAACAAGATATAATCATAACTTCAGCACCGAATATTGTAGACTTTATTAAACTTCCTATAAAGTCTCCCATACTTATTACAGAAATCGCTCTGTCAAAATAATGCATAGGATCGCTATGTAAAACAAATACTGTAACAATGGCACCTCCTAAAACACCTATAACATCTGCAGAAACTGTAAGCATAGGAAGTGATATAACAGCAGCCCAGAAACGAGGAACAGCAACATACTCTATAGGATTGGTATATAAAGTTTTTAAAGCATCCAACTGTTCACTTACCTGCATAGTACCAATCTCAGCAGTAACAGAACTTCCAACCCTTCCTGCAAATATCAAGGCAAGAAGCATAGGAGATAACTCCTTAACCATAGCTTTACCAACCATAGAACCTACAAATTGCGATATACCTTTCAATACACTGTCAAGAACTACGGCTATCTGCAATGACATAACCATTCCTGTACAAAGCACTGTAACGGAAGCAACAACAAAGGAATCAACACCCATTCTTACTATCTGTTCTTTTAAAAGTTTAAATGAGAATGTCGGTCTGAATGTGTATTTGAACACTTCTATAATAAGAGCTGCAAATTCCCCCAAAGTTGCCAAAAAACCTACTACTTTATTTTTTATACCCTTTCGTAATTCTATTTTCATATCAAATAATTCCATAATAAAATTACTCCTTATAATTAAGACTCGCTGCTATTATAAATATTTTCAAATCTAGTTTGATCTGCTATAAAGTGAAGCGGTATACCATCATGTATAGCACCATTTCTATGTTTTGCAAGTATAACTTCAACTTGATTAGTTCTTTCATCTATGACTTCATCATCTTTGCCTTCTTTATTAGGCTTTTGTCTATGCAAGAACATGACTATATCAGCATCCTGCTCTATAGAACCTGACTCTCTCAAATCTGAAAGTCTTGGTTTATCCTGTCTTTGTTCAACGGCTCTTGATAACTGCGCCAAAGATATAACAGGCACATTAAGCTCTTTAGCCAATGCTTTAAGCCCTCTTGAAATATCAGCTATTTCCTGCTCTCTTGTACCATTTCTTCTAGCATTAGAACCGGAATGAATTAACTGCAAATAATCAACAACAATTAATTTTAAATCTATTTCTTTGCCTGTTGTTTTACTCATTTCAGCAAATTTATATTTCATTTGCCTAGCCTTTCCCCTTATTTCCATAATAGTTAATTGGCTTGAGTCATCTATCAATAAATTTGCCTGAGATAAGCTATTAAAAGTTTGTCCGAGTTTAGTCCATTCCTGTTTTTCTAAATCTCCGGATCTTATCCTAGATAAACTTATTCTAGCCTTACTTGCAATTAATCTTTCTACAAGCTGCATTCTGCTCATTTCAAGAGAAAAGAAGCCAATACCGAAGTTAGAAGTTTCTATATTTGTAATGACATGTTCTATTATATTTAAAGAAAAACTAGTCTTACCCACAGAAGGTCTTGCAGCCAATATTATTAAATCTGATGGCTGAAAACCATGTGTAACCTTGTCAAGTGCTATAAAACCAGAAGGTACTCCTGTAACAGTACCTTTATGTTTTTTTCTGCTTTCTATTGTGGTTAAAGCTTCATAAAGTAAATCTCTTATATGAATAAAATCATTATCAAGTCTTCTTTGAGTAACTTCAAATATTTTCTTCTCAGCAAAATCAGCAATATCTTTAGTTTCAGCATCTTTTGCCTCATAAGCTGATTTTTGTATATCCTGAGAAACAGTTATCAAATCTCTTAATAATGATTTTTCTGCAATAATTTCAGCATAATATTTGGCATTCTGATGAAAAGGAGTCCCATCTATAATACGAATCAAATATGCTTCATCATTTTGAATGATTTTTTCAAATAAACCATTTTCTTTAAGATATCTTAAAGTTGTTTCTGCATTGATGGCTATTCCTCTATTATGCATTTCTAAAATGCTTTCATAGAGCATACGATTTCTTTCACTGTAAAAATCAGTAGATTTTATTTTGGATATAGCGACAGATACAGCCTGAGAATTTTGAAGCATGGCACCCAATAGAGACTCTTCAGCCTCTATTGAGCAGGGTGTATTATTCATTAAATATTATGCCTATTAATTGGATATTAGCTTTTTACTTAAGCTTCTGCAGATGCTGTTTCAACTGCTGCATTATTTTCTTCTTTAACTTCTTCTGCAGCTGGATTTTCATCTACATTTACAACTTTAATTTTGATATTAGCATTAACGCTATGGTATAATTTGATTTCTACTTCAAAGTCACCTAGTTCTTTTATATGTTTTTCCATATGAACATCGCGTTTGTTTATATCAATTTCTTTTTCTTTCAAAGCATCAACTATAGTTTGTTGGCTTACTGAACCATATAATTTGCCGTTTTCAGCAACTTTCATAGGTATAACAACAGTAATGTCCACAATTTTACCTTTTAATATTTCTGCTTCCATTTTTCTTTTAGCTCTTTTCTTTTCTAAGCTTTTTTGCATTTGAGCTAAAGTTCTTAAATTAGCAGCATTTTTTACTACTGCTATATTTCTTGGAATAAGGTAATTTCTTGCATAGCCGTCTTTTACTTTACATATATCACCTTCATAACCTAATGATATAAAATCTTTTTTTAAGATAACTTCCATTTGCCTTCTCCTTGATTTACTCTATTAAATAATAATATAATAAATTTCACTTTATAATTTCCATATTATAACATATTTTACATACAATAGCAAGTATCAAAAAATAGTCAATATAAAAAATAAATAAAATACTACTACATAGTATATTGCTAAACTTTTAAAAAATGTTATAATAAATTAGAATAATCTAACAAAAGGAGTTAAAAAATGAAATATTCTATTGTTTATACAAGTAAAAGCGGAAATACTGAAAAATTGGCTTTGGCTATAAAAGAAGCTGCTAATGGAGAATGTCTTCAATGCGTAAAGGCTGATGCAGTAGACAATAACAAAGTTAATGATTCAGATATAGTATTCGTTGGTGCTGGAAGCTACAAAGGTACTTGCGATGAAGCTGCTGGAAAGTTTATGCAGACATTAAAAAATAAAAAAGTATTCTTATTTATGACTGTTGGTTATGGTGATAATCAGGCTTATTATGATAAAATGCTTAATCCAGCTAAAACTTTCTTGGATTCTTCAAATAATTTAATTGGTACTTATGCTTGTCAGGGTCAATGGATAGACGGACAAAAGAAAAATTTAGAAAACATGCTTGAAAAAGCTGCAAGCGAAGATGAGAAAAAAGTTGTTCAAGCTAAATTAGCAAATTATGATAATGCTATGGGACACCCTAATGCTGATGATTTAAACAAATTAAAAGAAGTTGTTAAATCTATTAATTAAAAAATAATATAAAAAATAAGCTCTCGATAATAGTCTTTACATTATTGAGAGCTTTTCTATATTAATCATATTCTATTCAAATCTACAGGCAATTCTAAAACTCTTACAGCATTTTCTAAAGCAGTTCTCATAATATCTTCTTTGCTTTCTCCCCTAACCTCTGCAAGTACTTCTACTGTATAAGGAATAAAAGAAGGTTCGTTAGCTCTGCCTCTAACCTTCTGAGGAGTAAGATAAGGAGCATCAGTTTCTATTGTAAACATGTCCTTAGGTACATATTTTACAGCATCTCTTATAAAATCATTTTTCATATATGTGGAAGATCCTGAAAAAGATAATATATATCCCAAATCCAAAGCATTTTTTGCATCCTCTACATTTCCGCTGAAACAATGAAATATTCCTCTTTTTGGCAAATCGGCATCTTTAAGAACTTTAAAAGTATCTTTGAAAGCATCTCTGCTGTGAATCAATATAGGTAAATCAACATTTTTTGCTGCCTCGCATAAAGCTCTAAAAAATGCTTTTTGTTCATTTTTATTATCTTCATTATGATAATAATCGAGTCCTATTTCTCCTACTGCATATATAGATTTGTTTCTTTTCTCTAATGTTTTTTTATTTAAATTTTTTATTTTTAATTCAAAAGCTTTTAAAGTGTCTTCATCATTCTCATTTGCATAATCAGGATAATAACCCATACTAAAAAATACACCTTCAGCATCGGATAATATAAACATACGTTCATCTATATCATCTGGGTGAACTCCTATATCTACAAAATAAAATATTCCTGCCTTATTAGCACGCTCTAAAACTTCCTCTAAATCTTTGCTTTTTTTAGATATATATGTAAGATGGCAATGACTGTCTATCATTATGTTAACTCCAATTATAATCTATTTTTATTATTCTTCTAAATTATCGCCTGAAAGTATGTGGAAATGAACATGGAATACTGTCTGACCTGCTCCGGCACCGCAATTATTCATTATTCTAAAAGATTCCAAACCTTGTTCTTTAGCAACTTCTTTTATAGTTTCAAGAACCTTATTCATTATAAACTCATCTGTTTCCAATATATTTTTAACATGAGGCTTTGGAACAACAAGTAAATGTACTTTTGCTTTAGGATTTAAATCTTTAAATACCACGCAGTATTCATTTTCTTTTATAAACTGTGAAGGAATTTCTCCTTTTATAATTTTACAAAATATACAATCTTTATCAAAATATTTATCTTCATTATAATTACTCATAATAATTCTCCTAATAATTAAAATATAATTTTATAATTAAAAAACTATTGCAATATAAATATAATAAATCAAAATGAAAAATTAATCTATATTATAATAAAAAAATAAATAATATTATTAGTAATTATTATCAATAAGTATTGAAATTAATTTTCATAATATATATAATAATTTCATAAAAAATAAAAACAAAAGGTATAAAAATGATAGAAAATTATTCACCTGTATCGTTGGCATTATTTGGAGGCGGTATAACTTTTGCATTTACAGCATTAGGATCAGCACTTGTATTTTTCTTTATGTCAGAAATAAAACCTAAACTACTAGCAACTATGTACGGATTTGCAGCAGGAGTTATGACGGCTGCTAGTTTCTGGTCATTGCTTGCTCCTTCAATAGAATTATCAGAAAATACTAATCTTCCTAATTGGTTAATACCAGTAGCAGGATTTTTATTAGGGGCATTTTTTATATGGGTATTGGATAAAGTAATGCCTCATATGCATATAGTAAATGGTCATGAAGAAACAGAAGGTACTAAAGTTCAATTATCAAAAAGCATACTATTATTCTTAGCTATAACTTTACATAATATACCTGAAGGTTTAGCAGTAGGTGTAACATTCGGAGCTTTTTCTGTTGGGGACAGCGGAGTAACATTCAATGCTGCATTAGCTTTAGCACTTGGTATAGGTTTGCAGAATTTCCCTGAAGGTGCTGCGGTTTCTCTTCCTCTCAAAACAACAGGGGTATCAAAATTAAAATCTTTTTCACTCGGTGCAATATCGGGAATAGTAGAGCCTATTGCTGCCGTTATAGGTGCTTTGGCTGTTACAAAACTCACAATAATACTTCCAATAGCTTTGGCTTTTTCTGCCGGTGCTATGATGTATGTTGTTATAGAAGAACTTGTGCCTGAAGCTGTTGCTGAAGAACATAACCATTTTGGTGTATTCGGTTTTATATTCGGATTCGCTATAATGATGGTTTTAGATGTGGCTTTAGGTTGATAAATACTATATTGCAAAGTTAATAAAAAAATATAATATATATTGCATTGATTTAAAAATTAAGGATATTTAATGCAATATATATTATATATTATACTTTCCATAATAATTTTTTTACTAATAATACTAACAATAATTTCAAATCACTTCGTCAATAAACTTCTAATAAAAACAAATAAAAAACTATTTGAAAGAAAAGAAAGTGGTAAGGAAGAGAGCGAAGAAAAAAA
The DNA here is from genome assembly GCF_944393015.1 of uncultured Brachyspira sp. Taxonomy (GTDB): domain Bacteria; phylum Spirochaetota; class Brachyspiria; order Brachyspirales; family Brachyspiraceae; genus Brachyspira. Next base: position 92,312 of record NZ_CALXYQ010000002.1, on the reverse strand, counting down.
ACGTATAAAAGAAGAAAGAAGAATATGGTTTGAAAGCTCTCAAAAAGATGTATATACCACTTCAAGTGATAATTTAAAATTGCATGCTCATCTTATAAATAATAAAAGCAATGTATATGTTATAATAGTTCACCCTTATGAAGCAAGAGGCTCATATATGAAATATTTTATAGAAAAATTTTATAATATGGGATTTAATATATTAGCAATAGATTTAAGAACTCATGGAGAAAGCGAAGGAAAAATATATTCTTTAGGATATTTAGAAAGATTAGATGTTTTAGCTTGGATAAAATATATAAATGATAATTATAATGATAGCCAAATAATTCTTTACGGAATTTCTATGGGAGCAAATGCTGTCATGATGTGCTGTAATGAAGATAACACAAATAATGTAAAGGCAATAATAGAGGATGCTGGTTTTACTAATGCCTATGAGCAGTTAAAAAGAAGATTGGACATGGCATATAAATTTTCTTTTCTTCCAATAGTTGAAGCAACATCATTAATGTCAAAAATAAGATTAGGTTTTTCATTTGAAGATATTGATGTTAAAAAAAGAGTGGCAATGTCAAAAATACCTATTCTTTTTATACATGGTGATAAAGATGAGCTTGTAGATTATAATATGGCTAATAAACTTTATGATGCTTGTTCCTCTGAAAAAGAAAAACTCATTATAAAAGATGGGCATCATATATCTGCTGTTTTCAGTAATGAAGATTTATATTGGAATACAATCAAAAATTTTATAAGTAAATATATTAGTTAAATAAAAAAGCAGGATAATAAATACCCTGCTAAAAAACTATTGAGAATATATATTAATTGTCTACTAAATATAAACTGAATTGTCCGCCTATATCAACAGCACCATAATCATTTTTACTAAATCTTGAATCATTGACTCTTCCAGGTCCGAAATCATATCCTACATAAAGACCTAATCCTAAAGCTGTTTCATCGCTAAAGAAGAATAAATAATCCACTGTTAATTTAAGATAAGGAATTACTGACATTTGATATTTATTTTTAATATCATTTAAAGTATAATAACTATTAGAATTTTCAAATTGATTATAAGTGGAATTATAATTTTTTGTAGATTCTCCTCCAGCCAATGGAATTTTAACTCCTGCACCTAATCCTATAAAGAAATTATATATATTAAATTTAGGAAGTATGCCTATATTCAATGTGTCGAAATAATAAGTTGTTTTTACATTTTGATATTGACCTGTAGTTCCTGCTGCTTTGCTTTCATTAAATGCATAAACTTCTCTATGATAAGCCAAATCCAATGCTATAGAAAATCCCATAAAATTATCAAAACCATTATATATACCAGGAGTTATTCCAACACCCCATTCAAAACCAGCATCGGTAGTTAATTTACCATCGCTGCTATTAACTCCCAATTTATGATCCTGATAGCTTTGAGATATAGATGCACCTAATGGTATGTATAATCCTATACCAGCATGAAAATCGCCAAAAACAGTGCTGAATTGCATTATAAAAATACTAATAATTGCGATAAGTATCTTTTTCATAAACACTCCTTTATTAATTAATTATAATAATATTATAATACATTGTAAATAAAATGTCAAGAAAAAGTAAATAATTTTTACTAAAAAAGATAAATATCGCTAATAAAGTAAAATTTATTTATCAACATAATTCTTAGGTATACCAGGAAGTATATAATCAAATAAAGCATAATTAGCCATATATAAAGTATCTCTGTCATTTGGGTTTATAGCATTAACAGGAACTCTATATGTCTTTATATATCTGTATGAATCAATTATACCTTTATCAAAATTATTATATAAATACTTCATCACAGTATAATAATCACCTGAAGCATTAGTTGTATATGTAAATAAAAGTTTAGTATCATTTCTAGCTTTTAAATATCTGTTTATATCATTATTTCTAGCTGGAGATAAGAAAATATCCATATCATCATAAGGCTTATTTCTATTTGTATCTATTCCTATATAATGCATTAAAGGTATTTTTCCATTCGCATTATCGAATGATTTTACAGCTAAACTTTCTAATGAAGTATAGAAGTTAGTTTCAGTATTAAGTTTTATAGAAGGCTTACCAACATCTAAAATAGATGAAGGAGAATACTGGAACTCTCTTATTTTTATAACATCATTATTCTGGAATGCCTCCAAATATGCAAAAGGAACAGTAAATAAATTAGCAGCCGAACCTGTTATGTATATAGTCTTCACTCTTTCAGCATCTTTAATTATATCAGATGAAAGCATAGCACTTTGAATAGATTTCAATGAATTTCTTCTATCCCTTGGTTTTGCCACATTTGTAAAACTATTTAAATATGTATTGAGTTTATCCCTGTCTATCAAAACGGCTTTTTTTACTTCACTGTCGCCTATAACATAACTATAAGCTGCATATTTATTATCCTCATAAGCATAGAATATGAACATAGTATTAGTATTTTCATTAGAGAATATTTCATAGGCATCTTTTATGTTATTATCAAAATTACTTTCAGGAACTCTTATTTTATTTAATAATCCGTATATATAAGCTGAATTAGTTTTATATAATGAATAGAATCTATTAGCAAAAGAGGCTACTGTTTCAGCTTCAAATATATATTGATTTCCATAAATATAATTCATAGTAGTGAATATATCATTTTCATTAGTTGCATCTTTATTCATAATAGTATTTGCAACAGTTAATACTTCATTAGTATTTTGCATTCTATTCAAGAAATTAGTTACTGTATCAATAGGAGTCTTAGCATATATTAAATCATAAAGAACGGCAACTTCTAAAATTTTATCTTTATTTTCTCCGTCTACCCTATTTGCAATATAATTCAAATATCTTACAGACTCTTTAGGATCATTTTTAGCTTTTAAGAATCTTGATAAAGTTCTAGGTGTAAAGTATTCATCTATTAAATCATAATTATTATTAGTATACAAATACATAAAATGCAATGCTCTGTTAGCACCTTTAACTGCCCATTCTTCTCCCATTCTTCTATAAACAGGAAGCATTGCTTTTATAAATCTGTAGGCATTAGAATCGCTTATATTAGTATATGAACTTGCAAAGAATTTATATCCTTCTTCAGAAAATAAATAAGCTGTATTTGTATCTCTAACAGAATATCTATCTTCAACAATTCTAGCATAATTAAGCATCTTTTCATTGTCGCTTTGAGAATAAGCAATAACATTTGACATCATTGTCATACTTGGAGATGCACTTGCCGAATAAGAATTATAAAGTCTAGTTTTAAACTCATAAGCTGCATTTGATAATGAAGATACACTGTAATCAGGTTTTCCATATACAGTAAACATATTATTATCATAGCCTTTCATACTAACTTCCAATGAATTAGATGATAGTTTTCTGAAATAATTAGTGTAGAACATCACTCTAGAATCTTTTCCGCCTTTTCCTACAACTAAAGCTATATTATTTATATTTCTTATAACTCTCCTATTATTTGTAAATGTTTCATTATCACAATAAACTATATACAAATTCTTTTTCATTATATTAGATATATCGGAAGCACTAGCACCTGTTATATCAGTAACCAATGGAACATAAGAATTAGTAATAATATCTTTTAACTCTATAAATCTGAAATTGCCTCTTCTTCTCCTGTTTGTAGAAACTGTATTTGTAGAAGTCATATTTGTAGACATATCATTTGAAGACATAGTATTAGTCTCTTCAGGATTATAAGAAACATTCATATATAAATTATTATTTAATTCATTATCATTTGTCAAATTATTATAACTATAAACACTATTAGTGGCATTGGTATTACTTGCCATAGTCATACTATTATTTATTTCTTTCTGAGCATTTCTAGTAGTTCTAAAGAATGCTATCAATTTGCTATCTATATAAGCAGTTTTTACCGGAAGCATATATTCTGTTGAATCGTACAATTCTCTTACAAAAATATTTTTATTGCTTATAACAATAGGTCTGAATCCTATATGAGTAACATAGTTTTTAGTTTTAGGCATAGCATTAGTCTGCATATAGAATTTAGTTTTTCCATTTTCTCTAACGAATCTATATCCTAAATAAGTATCCCAAATAAGAGTTTCATCTTTACGCATAGATTTATCAATATCTTCAGGTTTAACATCGCATATAACTATAGGCTCTATAGGAGTATTAGAGAATTTTTCTATAGCCTCTTTTTCATATTTAGATATTTCTTTAAGCATAGCAGCTTCCATCTTACTGTCATAAGGAGTAGCTACAGCATTTAAATACATTTGATATGAGTATAAAGCTTTTTCATAAAGTTTATAATATTCTCTTAAGTAATAATTATTTTCACCCAAAGTATAAAGTCTTCTATCTAAGAATTTTCTTCGCATATCAATAGCATCAAACATAGCAAGTATATTGATACTAGCATCAGGATAACTGTCTTGTAAAAACTCTATAACTTTATATTTAGCCTGTCTTAATATAAAGTTATTATCTTCTACAAATGTTATCATAAATACACTTTCTCTTAATCTTTTTAATATTCTAAATACATACTGCACAGGATAATCCAAACTATCAGGATATCTATTTCTATATTTAGAGCTGAAATCAATCAAGGTAGTAAGTATTGCTATTTCTTCAACAGCAAATGCAGAAGTCTGTGCTTTTGAGAATGCTGACATATATTCTCTTGCCGCTTCTTCTATATATCCGGCTAATTCATAAGCTTTAGCTAAATTATATCTTATAATAATTTCTGTTTTTAGATCTACTGGAAAATTAGAATTAGATGATAAAATATATTTATATCTATCTATAGCATCTTTAAGCATAGATAATCTTTGTACATTAACATCATGATCTCTCATATCTGTAGGATCATCTGATTGTTTTTTTCTATAATTAACACTATTATCAGCTGTAAGTTTGAATGCCATTATATAATTGAAAGCTGCTATATGAGAATATAATAATAATCTATCCTTTGTACTTACAACATTATTTGTAGATAATATCTGAAGTGTTTTAGTAGTATTAAATAATTCTATAAAGAATTCTCTTTTAATAGAAGTTAAATCATTTTCTGATAAATATCTTAAATATAAAGATGATAAACTTAAATAGTTTTTAGCATCATTTTCAGCATTCTGATACTGCAGACTAGGATTATTTTCTAAAGTTTTTTTATCTAAAGTTTTCTGATATTCTTCTATAGAAGTTTTGAAAGACATTATAGAATTTGACTGATCTCCCTGTCTGTAATAAAGATATCCTTCATTGTTATAGTATGTAGCAAGCATTAAAGGCTGAATAGATTTTTTAGGCTTATCCTGAATAATATAATTACGGTATGAAGATAAAGCCTCTCTGGCTTCAGAATATCTTCCCATTTTCTCATACAATTCCTGATATATAGAATAAAGCATCTGCTGTTTATCTACGTTTAAAGGTTCTCCAGGTATATATCCTCCAAATGAAGCAAGTCCCAAATTCACCACATTAATATTAGCACCATATAAAGTAATACTAACATAATTAGGAGTATAAACAGAAGAATCCAAACTATCTATTTGAGCCTTTACACTATCACAATAAGCCAAAGCATTATTATAATCTTCTAATTTTAAATAACATGCAGCAAGTAAAAGCTGATTAAGTTCATTTTTATTAACATCATCTTTTGTAAGTTTATCTCTTTCTAATAAATACTCTATAGCTTTTTCATAATCTTCTTGTTCTATAGCAGCAACAGAAGTATATCCAACTATTTTGTATACACTTTCCTTATCACCTAATTTTTCAAACAAAGCACGGGCTTTATCATATTCAGCATAAGCTCCTTTTATATCATTGTTCATCCATAAAGAATAACCATAAAAGAAATGATACCAAGCCTTACTCTTATCAGTTCCTATTTGATTAAGCAAACTTTCAGCTTCTTTATATTCATTAACTGCATCTGAATATCTTCCATTTATCAAATAAGAATTGGCAAGCATTATAGATACAACATTAGGTTTAGTTCTTACCTTACTTTTAGCCATTATTAGTGAATCTATAATTTCTGAATCCAAATTCTGAGTTTGGAATGCAAGCATATTATAACCCATATATTGACCATTAGTAATAGCATTATCTTTATAAGCTGGTACTAACTCTATTACACTTCTAGATATTTTTTCATCTTGAAGAACCTGCATTCTTAAAGCCTGAGCAAATGTTAACATCTCAGCTTTTTTTACATAATAATTTTCTTCATCAGGATATAAGAATATGGCAAAATTAATATATGAAGCAGCCTTTTCAACTATAGTATCAAAAGCCTTATTTAAATACAAATAAAATCCGTCTTCTCTTTTTTTCTCGCTTACAACATAACGTTCAGGACTATACTGTTTTGATATAGCTATACCATAATATCTATTAGCCAAATAATAATAAGCATTTGCAAGTTCAGCATGTGCCTCATGAGAAGAATATCTAGTTGATAAGATATTTCTCTCTCTCTCAAATATAGTTTCTTCAAGAGACTCTATTGTACTGTAAGCTCTAAGTCCGCTCTCTATAACTCTTGATGATGATGAAGTATCATTAGGGTTATATTTCAAAGTTTCATTATAATTATCATAAGCAGCTGCATATTTACCTTCATTGTAGGCTTTATCTGCTAAAGATTTATAATAATCAGCTAATGTATCTTTACAATACTGAGCTTCATAAGTAGAATCAAAATTCTTTCCGCCTGAACTTAATGCTTCTTTAAACAAAGCATAAGATCCGTCATCTTTCTCTGCCATAAGAACCTTAGCATTAGCATAATATCCCAAGGCAAGCATTATATCATTTTTAGATTCAACATAAGGCTTAAACAAATTAGTAGCATCATCATAATTTCTTGAAAGTATAAGTCCGTCTAAATATATAAGTCTTGTAGCCACAGCTAAAGGAGCATAAGGATGTGAATTTTCTATTATAGTATCATAAGAAATTTTTGAATCCTTTATGAAATCTTTTGCGATCTCCAATCTATCTGAAAATAATAAATCTTTTCTTTTATAAGGATTATTATAAATATCATCATCTTCAGGGTATTTATATCCATTATCTTCAACTGAATGTGCATATAATTTAGCTATAAGCAAATACAAATCTTTATTAATATTCAAATTAAGAAGTTCAGTTAAAATTGAAAATGTATCTTTATTATTTTTATTAGCTTTATATTTTTCATTGGCTGATATATATCCTGTCCAAGCTATTAGATTTGTCATTTCCAAATCATTATTAGTTAAAAAATATTCATTTGTATAAGATCCTATATCAAACCAATTATTATTAGTATCAAAATTCTCATCTATTTTTGATGTTAAAAATCCCGGAAATGTATCTAAATATTCAGATGTTAATACTTTTTTAGTATTATTATATTCTTTAAGATTATTATTAGTGTATGATGATATCATCATATTAAAATATGCTTTAGCAACGTTATTTTGATCTTCAGAAAAAGGAAAATATTCAGCAAATCTATCTATAACATCAACTTTTCTATTGTATGGAAGCTCTACAAAACTATTATACATAGTTGCAGAATTAGCATCTTTTATAAAATACTCCTTAGTAGACCCCATTGTTACTACAGTTGTACCATCTTCGCTTACAACATAAGCACCTACTAAAGCGGAAGGATATGCAACATCAAAAGTAGTTAATTGTGTATCTTCTGATAAAACATAATATTGATGAGTTGCCAAAGAATATGACATTAAACGTCTTTTATCATAATAGGTTAAATTGCCGTCTCTGTCAGAATCTTTTTCTATTTCAAAGAAAATAATAGTATCATCATTATAAAATGTAGGATTAAATTTAAATGTATCGGTATCTGTAAGTATAGTTAAATTTGTTTGAGAATTAGTATCAGCATTTAAATCTAATAAAACTAATTGAGAATATCTTTCCCCTATTTTAGAAGTAATAAAGGCTATTTTTGTATCATCAAAAGAAAATGCTGGGGAACTGGCTTCAATATCTGATAATTTCTGAAGATCTTTACCATTAGGTTTAACAGTAAAAAGTTTTTTAATTCCGCCGTCTCTATCTGAAATAAAAGCTATAGAATTACCTTTATGAGAAACAACTGGATCAGTATCATACCCCTTATAATCAGTGAGCCTTATAATACTTTGCTCTAAATTTTCTAAATTATTTTTGGAAGTTCGTATACCAAGATTATAAAGCTTGAATAAATAAATATCTCCGAAAGCATCATCTCTAGTTGAAGAAAATACTATATATTTAGATTTATCATCGACAGAAACAGATGTATCTATTCCAGGACTTCTAGTTAATCTATAGGTTTCTAAAGTATATGAATCTACTGCAAAAATATCAGTATTTCCGGCATTTTCCCTTGAATAATAAATCCAAGTACCTTCTCTATCAATTACAGCATCTAATGCCGGATTTACTTCACCAGATGTTAAAGAATATCTTTTATATTCTCTTAAAAAAGGTCTGCTTTCAAATGCATAATCAGTATTTTTCTGACTTGATGCACAAGCAAACAAAATAAAAGAAAATAAAATTAATATTTTAAATTTTATATAACACTTTAATCTCATACTCTTCCAATTATAATAATTTATTACAAAACTAAAACATATGTAAAGTATTATACAAAAAAAAACAAATAAAATCAATCTAAATATTAGAATGAATCTACTGCCTCATCTACACTTTCATATACTTCAAATAAATCTTCTAACTCTACTGTTTTTAATATTTTTTTGATTATATCAGGAACGCAAGCTAGTACTAATCTTCCATTTTTATCTTTAATTTTTCTCATTATAGAGATGAATACTCTTATACCGCTAGAACTCAAATATTCAATACCTGATAATTCTAATATTAAATTAATAGAACCTGATTCTACTAATTGCTCTAATTCAGCTTCAATAGATACTGATAAATTAACATCTAATTTACCAACTAAACTTACAACTTTTACTTTACCTTTATCTTCTATATTTAAACTCATATATTTCTCCTTGAAAATAATAATTGATTTTGCAAGTATAACAAATAAAAAAAATTATTCAATATACTTACATATATAACAATAATATTAATAAAATTGTAATATCTATTTTTCTGAAAAATTGATTATTACGATAAAATTCCTATCATAGCTTTTTTTTCCCAATTTATATCCGATGACTGAGGACAAGGAAAAGTACTCCATTTAACATTTTTTTTGGCAATCCAATTTTCTTTATCTTCAAAAACTCCGTTAAATTTCATCCATTTATTTAGCTTGGTATAGTAAGAAGGTTTATAAGCATAGGTATAATATAATTTATTGTTTTCAACTATATACCCTTCCATAAATGTTACTTTTATAGAAGGATATCCTGAAAAAACAAGCATAAATTTATTTAAATGATCTGTATTGCTGTAAACTGCCATATTCTCATGTTTTGCTTGAATAAAACTTAATCTCTTTTTTTTATTTATGATAAGGTCGCCGTCTTCTCTGAATAGATAATCTCTATCAGCTTCCTTTACAATTCTAGTCTTTACTAATTTAATCCAAGCATTATCATAAGAAATAACGGTTTTATTAGTTATGAAAAATAAAACCGTTAAAACTAATAATATAACTAATATAATAGAAATATACGACATTATATTTTTTAATATAACTCTCCTGCATATTCACCTTCAGCCCAGTTAACATCTTCCGGCTGAGGTACAGGATAAGAACTCCAATCTGCATCTGAATTTGCTACCCATCTATCATTTGTAAAAGTAGAATTAGCTTTTTTCCAAGAATCTAATTTACCTTGATAGCTTCTTATATATTTTGAATATCTCATTATTTTTCCGCCTTCTATAGAATAGCCTTCAACTAGATTAAGACCTAAAGCTGGAGCATTATCATAAAACATAGATATAGGCACCTGATGATTATAATATGCATGAGTATCTGATCTAGCTCCTATGAATTTATAAATTTTAACTAAATGAAGCGGATTATTGCCTGAAACTAATTCTAAATCCCCGCCAGGTCTTCCTTCATATAAAGCTCCTCTCATATCTATTGTCTTTCTAAATATAAAACTAGACCAATTTTTAGAATAATCACTATCTTTTGTTATATTTTGGGCATTTAAAAAATTAAATGAAAAAACAAATAACAATATAAATAAAATTATTTTCTTCATAATTTTCTCCTATTTTTCTATTATATATAAATCAAATAAAAAATATAAATGTAAAATACACTTTTCCGTATTATTATCGGAATAATACTTTATTTATAAAAACAATAAAAAAATTAATTATGAAAAAACAACATTATTCAGAAAAAACTCTCTGCATAATAATATCTGATATATAAGAAGCCAATTCTTCTACAGATATAAAACAATCATTAACTATCCAATCTGTAAGAACTGATATGAATGCTCCGGAATAAAAGCTAACCATAACTCTAATAACATTATCTTTATTTGGACGTATAGTCTTAAAATCTTTTATTCCTTCTATTACATAAGAAGCTAAATACTCTCTCAAAATACTAGTAACACTTCCGTCTTTATTGTTTTGGAATATTATTTTTAAATATTTTCTGTTCAAATAAAAATATTGTAATATTCTTTCCATTATATCGACATGCGAGTCTTTTAATTTATTTTCTATTTTATATCTTTTCAAATCTTCTAAAAATTTTGCCTCATATTCATCTAATTTTGATTTTAATAATTCATATTTATCATTATAATAAGTATAAAAAGTACTTCTATGCATATTAGCTTTTGCACATATATCAATTACTCTTATATCTTCAAAAGGCTTTTCTTCCAATAAAAGACCAAGAGAGTCTTCAAGCAACTTTTTAGTTTTTTTTACTCTGGCATTATTTTTATTTGAACTGCTTTTCATATAAAATGTCCTAGATTTTGATAAATAAAAAATATTAATAGACTTGTGTATATTATATTATAATATTATAAAATGTAAACAATTTATATTTTATAATTATAAATATTTTAATAAAAAATATAAATTAATTTCACAATAAACAACAATATAATACTTATGTCTATAAAATAGTCCTATTTTCTACTATTTATAAAATAATCCGATTATGAATATTATTTGATATATAATTTTTTTAATTAACAATATAAATTCATAATAAAATTTGCTATACTATAATGTATAATATATAACCTGGAATAATGAGATAATGAAAAATTTAATATACTTTTTTGCTAATAATAGAATGCTGGTAAATATCATAATATTCGTTTCTATTATGATAGGTCTATATTCATACTATAATATAGATAAAGAATCATTTCCTTCTACAGACTTGGAATTAATGATTTTGCAAGTTGTTTATCCAGGAGCTTCTCCATTAGATGTAGAACAAAATGCCGTTATACAAATAGAAGACCAATTAAGGACTATATCCGGAATAGATGAATTTACTTCTATAATAACAGAAAATGCTGCTATTATATTCGTGCAGTTAGATATGGAAATAGATACAAGCAAAGCTAAAGATGAAATATTTAGAAAGATGCAAAGCGTGCCGGATATGGCTTCAGAAGTTCAAACTATAGAGATAACAGATATAAACCCAAAATTAACTCCAATATATAATATAGGCGTGCATTTCAAAAAAGGATATAATGGAGATGAAAAAGTTTTATACGATTTCAGTAAGGAGTTAGAAAGACAATTAAAATATGTTGATGGTGTTGCTGATATAAGGGTTCAGGGAAGAACTGATCCGGAAATAAAAATTCTAGCCGATCCTAAAAAACTTCAGGAATATTATATTTCTCTAACAGACATAGTAAATTCACTTTCTGCAAGAAACATAAGAGCTACAAGCGGTGATTTGAAAAAGCCTATCTATATGGATTTAGAAGAAAATGAAGAAGAAAAAACAATAGTTACAATGGGACAATTTGAAAATCCTACAGAAGCTACTAATGTTGTTGTTCGCTCTACTTTCAATGGTCAGAGAGTAAGGATACAGGATTTGGCAAAGGTAGACAGCGGTTTCGTTGAAAAATCTATATATGTAAGAATAAACAGCGTTGAAGGATATTCTTTAAGCATATTAAAAAAAGAAAATGCTGATATAGTAAAAACTACAGAAAATATAAATGCATTTCTTAAAAATAATCAAAATTTAATACCTGAAAATATTGAAGTTACAACTATGGGAGAAACTTCAAGAATGGTATTGGCTCTTACAAATGTTGCAACAAGCAATTTAATATTTGGTTTTATTATAATATTAGTGGTTCTTTTAATATTCTTAGATTTCAAAAGTGCTTTATTTACAAGTATAGGAATGATAGTTGTAATATTTATTACTTTTTCATATATACATTTCTCTGATTTAACATTCAATATAATATCTCTTGCCGGAATAATTACAGTTATAGGAATGGTTGTTGATAATAGTATTGTAGTGTGTGAAAATATATATGACTTTCAAAAGGTTGGTAAGACAGGACTTGATGGTACAGTAGAGGCCGTAAAAGATGTTGTTAGTCCTATAATGGTTGCTACTATGACTACCGTTGTTGCTTTTATGCCTATGCTTCTTACTAAAGATGTTGTTGGAAAATTGATTGCTCCTTTTCCTAAAGTTGTTGTAGTTGCTTTGATTGCCAGTTTATTTCAGGCTATATTCCTTCTTCCTAATAATTTGCAGGATAAAACTAAAAAGAATTCTAAATTTAATTTTTTAAGAAAAATAAAAAATCCATTAGATTTTGATAAAGAAAAGTTATTCAATGCTATGAAAAATCCTTTTAATAAGGCTTTGAAAATATTATTAAAATTCAGATATCTTGTAGTATTATTTTTTGTAATACTTTTGATATTTTCATTCTTCCTAGCAAAAGACAGTCTTAAAAAATTCATACTTATATATGATACAAGCTCAGACAGTATAATGATAAATATTGATTCGGGAATAGGAAACTCTATTAAAAACACTATGAAATATGTTGAGCAAATAGAAAATGCCATATACAAATCTGTTGATCCTAAAAACTTAGTTGCAGTAAATAGCGTAATTGGAAAACAGGTTAATCAAAACATAGTTGATATTTCAGAAGAATCTGCAAATCTTGCCGGTATTACAGTTTATCTTATACCTTCTACAGAAAGAAAAAAAACAGCCTATGACATAATGGACGATATAAATGCAGAATTAGAAAAAACAAGTTTAAGACAGGAACTCGATGCTTTGATGGTATCTGTTAAACTTCCAATGGATCCGGGAAAAGCAGTTGATATAAAAATCGTAGGTAATGATATTAATCAAACTAGAAAAGTAAGAGATGAAGTGAAAGCATATTTACTTAGTTTAAATGGCGTTATAAATTATTATGATGATGACAAAATAGGAAAAGATGAATTAAGAGTATTATTCGACTATGATGAAATAGCTCAATTAGGTATGAATGTTGCTAATGTTGCAAATGAACTTAGAACTGCATACAGCGGAACAGTCGCAACATCAATACAGGAACTTGATTATAAATTAGATTTTAGAGTACAGTTAAACAGAGATTATATATATGATACTAATGTACTTAATAATCTTGTTATACCAAATACTTATAATAGACTTCTTTATTTGAAAAATGTTGCTAAAATAGTTGAAACTAATGGAGTATCTGCAATAAGGCATTATAATGGACAGAGATGTATAACAATCAATGCCGATTTAGTTCAGGGACAAAATACATCTATACAGGTAATGTTTGCCATACAGAATAAATTTAAAGATATAAGCCAAAGATATCCGGGTGTTATAATAGGATTCGGAGGTGAGGCTGATCAAACAGTAGGAGCTTTAGACGGACTTACAGTTACATTATTTATAGCAATAGTTTTAATATATTTAATATTATTATTACAATTTAAAAAATTTGCTCAGCCTTTGATGATAATGTTCTTAATACCATTTACATTAACAGGGGTATTTATTGCATTCTATCTTCATGGTATGCCTATGTCATTTATAGGTTTTATAGGTATAGTGGGATTATGCGGTGTTCTTGTAAATGACGGTATTATAATGATAGACTTAATAAACAAAATCATAGAATCCGGTAAAACAAATCCTGATGCTTTGGATAATCCTAAAAAGTTTGCATTTAATTCTATAGTAGAAGGCGCCACTCAAAGACTTTTACCTATATTCTTAACTACAGTAACTACAGTTGGTGGATTGATGCCTACGGTTTATGGTATAGGAGGAGATGCCGATTTGATAGTGCCTATAGTTATGAGTTTAGCTTATGGTCTTATATTCTCAACATTAATAACTTTGATATTTTTACCTTGTGTATTCATGATAGCAGTTGATTTGAAACTTATAAAATTAAAATAATTTGCAAGGATTACAAAATATATTTAATATTTAATTAAAAACATTTTTCATATTGACCTTAGAGTTAACTCCAATGTTATAATTAGAAATATAACAATTAAGGAGAATACTATTTATGAATATAAAAGAATTTTTAAAAGATTATAGTTCAGGAAAATCAATAGATATGTTTTCTGAAGAGTTTATAAATATAGCAAATAAAATGCAGGAAACAGAAAAACTATTATGGCAATATAATAATACATTTCAAAGCTATAAAAATAACAAAGAAATTTTAAATCAAATTTTTGAAACCAATTTAGATGAATCTGTAATTATAATGCAAAATTTTCATGTTGATATAGGAAATATAGAGTTCGGAAAAAATATATTTATAAATAAGAACTGCACTATAATGGATATAGGCGGAGTAATTATAGAAGATAATGTACAGATAGCACATAATGTGAGTATAATAACTCCTAATCATGATTTTGATAATAGAAATATACTTATACCAAAAAGAATTGTAATAAAGAAAAATGTATGGATTGGTACAGGTGCTATTATACTTCCGGGCGTTACCATTGGAGAAAATTCAATAGTTGCTGCCGGTGCTGTTGTAAATAAAGATGTTGAAAGCAATACTATAGTAGGAGGCAATCCCGCTAAAGTGATAAAACCTTTATAAATTATACTCGTTTCAAAACTAATTGATAAATTAGTTTTATATAAAAAATATAGTAATAACTTATTTTTTATAATAAATGTTTTACGTACTGTATTACTTATCTATAGAATGCAGTCTTTTTGGTTCTTTGTGTCAACAAAAGAACTGGGGGTGTGGGGGCTAGTCCCCACAATTATAAATAAAATTAGTTTTGAAACAAGTCTATTGTTTTAGCTTTAATTAATAATAAAAAATTGGTATGTTCTTAAAAAATTATTAAGTCATACCAATTTATCTTCTTTTATTTATTACATATCATTTAATGACTATCATTAACTATATTGAAACTTTATCCATTTACCGCTTAAATATCTAAAAGTAAATATTATAGCCTTAACTATCCAATCAACAAACATAGCTATCCAAGTGCCAACCATACCCATTTTGAAATATAATGCGAATACATAAGCCAACACTATCCTGCATAACACCATTGAAACTGAAGCTACTATCATAGGAAACTTAGCATCTCCTGAGGCTCTGAATACCACAGGCAAAGAATAACCTAAAGGCCATATAATCATCATAATGGCATGATACCATGATAATTTATAAGTATATCCTGTAGCCTCTGCTGATAAATGATATATATTAAGTATTATAGGCAAAATGGCAAGCATAATAGCACTAGTTATAGTCTGAGATACATAAATAATAGCTATAATCTTTTTAGTATAATATTTAGTTTGATTATAATCATTAGCACCCACACATTGAGATATAATAGTTGTAAGTCCTAAGCCTATAGCCATACCGGGAAGAACCTCCAAACTAGCTATAAGAGTAGATACAGAATTTGCAGCTATTGAAGCTGTTCCGAATGTAGATATTAAACTCAATATAAGAAGTCTTCCTAAATAGAACATTCCATTTTCTATACCATAAGGAATGCCTACTGATAATATTCTTTTTATTGTTTGCAAATCCATCTTATACATAATTTTATTTTTTATATATATAAGATTATTTTTATTAAGCCCCAAAATTATAATTATTAAAGCCGAACCTATTCTGCTAATTAGCGTAGATATTGCCGCCCCTGCTATACCCATTTTGAATACATAAATTAAAAGAGCATTCCCTATAACATTTAATATATTCATAGATATCATAATCTTCATTGATATTTTTGAATTACCTATAGTTCTAAACATTGAAGCCCCGCCATTATAAATAGCTAAAAATGGTATTGAAGCTGCCACTATCAGCATATAAGTATTTGCTTCATTTCTAACTTCATCGGTTATGCTTCCGAACAATGCAGAAAATATAGCATCTTTAAATAAATATATAATTAATGTTATAAATACAGAAAATAATAATAAAAATCTTATAAGCTGATTGATAGAGTCATCTGCCTTTTCTATATTATTAGCTCCTATATGCTGACCGCTTGCAACTGCACCTCCTGTAGCAACAGCAGCAAATATACTTATAAGAAATGCAATTACAAAATCCACTAAGAATACAGCAGATACGGCAGACTCCCCTACACTAGCAACCATTATAGAATCTATAAGCCCCACTAAATATTCTAAAAATACTTCTATAATAAGCGGAACAAATAATTTTATAAGATATTTATTAGAAAACATATAATTTGTTTTTATATTATTGTTAAAGTCCGAATAACTTATATCACTCACTTTCCAACCCTCAAAAAATTAATTTAATTATTCTTTAATAAAATAATCAAACATTCAATCCCATATTGTATGCTTCCTTCATAAAATCTTTATCGTTAATCTCTCCTTTATTCCAAACGCTATGTGCTAATATAAAACCTTTCTCTCTTACATCTTCCAAACAATCTAAAAAGCCTCTGAATCCGTCAATAGTTCTAAGCATTTCATCTTTATTTTCAGTAGCAGCAGTTGCAATAAAATAAAAATCTTTGTTCTTAATCTCTAAATATTTAGTAACGCATCTGTCTATAAATGTTTTCATTTGAGCATTCATTGTATAGAAGTATACAGGTGTAGCCATTACTATTACATCAGCTTCAAGCATTTTATCCAATATATCTTTCATATCATCTTTTTGTACGCAAGGCTTATTATTTTTATAGCAAGTTCCGCAGTCTTCGCAATAACCTATATTCTTATCTTTAAAAAATATTTTTTCAGCATTATGTCCTGCTTCTTTTGCACCTTTTAAAAATTCATCGCATAATGTATCAGAATTACCGCCTCTTCTTGGGCTAGATGATATTATCAATACTTTTTTACTCATTTTACAACACCTCATTTTTATTAATTTTGAAAGTATTATAGCATTAGAGTGCACTCCAATGTCAAATGATTTTATAGAGTTTTTTATAAAAATGAATAAATTTTATATAAAAATTATAGATTATAAAAATATATAATTAGCTATTAACATTCAAGATAATAATAAAATAATAATACAATTCATTAATATATACATAAACAACTATATTTTATCAAAAATAAAACTATAGTTTCTTTTTAATATATGGGGCTTTGCCCCATACCCCACTTCTTTTGTTGCCACAAAGAAGCAAAAAGGCTGCATTTGGTCTTTAATTTAATAAATTATATTACATATAATACAATTTTAGTATGATTTAGTGCTAATTTTATACTTGCACTTTCGCGAAGCGTATCCGAGCTTGTCGAGGATATAGGTTCTTTTTGCGGCGGGAAAAAGAACAACAAAAAATTGAAAAACTTAAAAATTTTTAGTATATATAAATAATATTACTACAAGATATATATTTTTATAATTTGTTTTTTAGTTCTTCTAAAAATATTTTTGAAGCTTCTGAAAATACTTGATTCTTCTTCCAAACCACTCTCAATTCTATTTCTAATCTTGGATTTAGTTTTATAAAGCATAAATCGCTTGTATTGATTGTATTAACTAATTTATCTATAGTTAAAGCATATCCTATACCATCTTCTACCATTAAAGCAGCATTGTAAATCAAATTATAACTTAATATAATATTCAATTTATCAAAATCATTTCCTATCCATTCACTAAATTTTGAAGTTTGTATTTTATTATTAAAAAATATTTTTGGACATATTATAGGTATATCAAATAAATCATTTTTTTCTATGAATTTATTTTTAGATAAATGAGAATCTTTCCTCATCAATAATCCATAAACCTCTTTATAAGGAATATCTATATAATCATATTTAGATGAATCTATATTTCCTATAAGCACTCCAAAATCTAAAAGTCCTTTATCAAGTTTCTCTGTAATTTCAGAATATGCACCGCTATGAATATGGTATATTATATTAGGATGAGACTCTCTAAGATCTT
Organism: uncultured Brachyspira sp.; assembly: GCF_944393015.1. Classification (GTDB taxonomy): domain Bacteria; phylum Spirochaetota; class Brachyspiria; order Brachyspirales; family Brachyspiraceae; genus Brachyspira. The sequence goes on along the minus strand of NZ_CALXYQ010000002.1, from coordinate 73,836 downwards.
TTATCACATCTGCAATTAATTTTATATAATAAGTTTCCGCACTTCCTATATAAATATCGCCTGCTATAATATCATCTGAAGATTTAAACTCCATTCTGGTTTTTTCTACCATGTCAATAATTTCTTCTGCCCTCTTTTTAAGTAAAACACCATCGGAAGTAAGTTTTATACTATAGTTGCTTCTTATAAACAATTTCTTACCGATTTCTTTTTCTAAATTACTTATTTGTCTTGAAAGATTAGGCTGTGTTAAATTGAGAGAATTTGCTGCTTTTGTAATACTTCCTTCTCTGGCAGCCGTTAAAAAATATGTTAAAGACTTTATATCCATTTTTAATACCAATCAATTTTTATTTTATAATATCATATTCAGCATTATATAGCAATACCTTTTTAGTATAACTAATTATAAGATATAAGTATTTGATATATTTTAATAATAACTTAAAATTACCGCATAAGATAAAGAAAAGGAGAATATTATGACTATATCAGAAGTAAGCGAATTAACAGGTTTATCAAAAGATACTTTAAGATATTATGAAAAAATAGGAATAATACCTGAAATAAGCAGAAACAAAAGCGGTATTAGAATTTACAATGATTATAATTTGCAATGCATAAAATTCTCAAAATCAATGCGTGATCTAGGTATATCATTAGATTCAATAATCAAATATATAAAATTATACAAAAAAGGAAAAAACACTTTAAACGAAAGAAGATCAATACTAATCAATGAAAGAGATATTATGCAAAGACATATTAATGAAATGAAAATGAAATTAGAAATGTTAAATAAAAAATTAGAAGAAAAAGATTTCTTTAATTAAATGAAAAATATCTTTTCATATTGACACTGGAGTTAACTTCAATGATACAATCATAAAACAATTTGTTAGTACATACAAAAAAGGAGAAAAAATGAAAAATATTTTATTAATCTTATTTGTTTTGATTGCAGTAATATCATGCAATTCAAATAATACCAACAATACTGCTTATAAATATAATGCAGCACCTACAAACACAGTTTTAATTAAGAATGGAGAGGGACAAAAATCAAAAGGTTCATCTGACTATTTTACAGGCGATGTTGAAGTTGAGACTATAACTTCCCCAAATGAAACTTCCAAATTTTCTGTAGCTTATGTTACATTTCAAGCTGGTGCAAGAAGTGCTTGGCATACTCATCCCTGCGGACAGCATTTAATAGTTATTGAAGGTATAGGACTTACTCAGGAAGAAGGAAAGCCTATACAAGAGTTCAGAGCTGGTGACACTCTATATTGTCCTTCTAATATAAAGCATTGGCATGGGGCTTCTCCTACTTCACCTATGAAGCATATTGCTATAACAGGAGATTCTAACGGTAATAATGTTACTTGGATGGAGCATGTTACTGATGAAGAATATTACAGCTATACAAATCAATAATAAAGGATTTTAAGTTTATGAAAAAAATTATTATAACTTTTATACTATTTATAGGATTATTTACTATGAACGCTTTCGCACAAACTACAAGAATAAAATTAACTTTTGGAAGCAATGAAATCTATGCGGTAATTACAAATTCAAAAGCTGGAAATGATTTTTTATCATTACTTCCTTTAAATATTAAAGCAGAAGATTATAACAGCACAGAAAAAATATTTTATTTAAGTAAAAAACTAAACACTCAAAATGAACCAGATGGAATAAATCCTAAAGCCGGAGATATTACTTATTATGCTCCTTGGGGCAATATTGCTATATTTTATAAGAATTTCAGATATTCAAATAATTTAATTTATTTAGGAAAATTTGAAAATGCATCAGATATATCAAAGCTTTCAAATATGAAAGGAGATTTTGATATACGTATTGAAAAAGCAAATTAATATTTTATTTAAAATTCGGAGATACTATGAATACTATAAAATTAAATAATAATGTTGAAATGCCTATTCTAGGATTTGGAGTATACAGAGTAGAAGATTATGAGGAATGCAAAAAAGCATGTCTTTATGCTATTGAAGCAGGATACAGACATATAGACACAGCATCAATATATCTTAACGAAAAAGCTGTTGGAGATGCCATAAAAGAAAGCGGAATCAACAGAAAAGAAATGTTTATCACTACCAAATTATGGATACAGGATGCTGATTATGATAAGGCAAAGAAAGCATTTCAAATATCTATGGAAAAATTAGGATTGGACTATTTAGATTTATATTTAATTCATATGCCTTTTGGTAATTATTATGCTGCTTGGAAGGCAATGGAAGAATTATATGAAGCAGGATATATAAAATCTATAGGCTGCTGCAATTTCTATAAAGATAGATTAATTGATTTTGCTGCACATAGTAAAATAATGCCTGCAATTAATCAGATAGAAACTCATCCGTTTTTTCAAAGATGGGAAGATCAAGATTTGATGAAAGAATATAATATAACATTAGAATCTTGGGGACCTTTAGCAGAAGGAAAAAATAATATTTTCAATAATGAAATATTAAAAACTATAGGCAAAAAATATAATAAAACTGCAGCTCAAGTTATTTTAAGATGGCTTACTCAAAGAAATATACCTATTATTCCAAAGAGTGTAAACAAAGAAAGAATAATAGAAAACTCTAAAATATTTGATTTTACATTAGATGATAATGACATGAATATTATAAAAACTTTGGATAATAATAAAAACATAATATTTCTTAATGATGACGCTGACTTTATAAAGCAATTATTAAAATTGAAATATTAAAAATTAATAAAAATCAAGGAGATTATTAAATGAAAAAAACTTTAAAAATTATTTTATCTTTATCTATCCTAGTGATAGTATTTTCATGCATAGCAAATTCACAAAATAAAGGAGAAAGTTTAACTATGACAGAAAAAGCAAAAAACAAATATAATGAATTACTCAAAAGAGATGCAAGCTTAACTAAACCTAATGATCCAGATCTAGAAAGTATATTTAATAATTTCTTATATGGAGAAGTTTATAATCATGGAACATTGGATCCTAAATTAAGAGAACTTGTAACATTAGTTTCTTTAACTGCCTCACAAGGTACTGACATGATAAAACCTCATGTAGAAACAGCTTTAAATATTGGAGTTAGTCCTATAGAGATAAAAGAAGCATTGTATCAATGTTCGCCTTATGTAGGATTTCCTAGAGTATTTGCTGCATTAGAAAAAGCAAATGAAGTATTTAAAGAAAAAAATATTTCACTTCCTATAGAATCTCAATCAACAGTTACAGAAGAAACTAGATTCGATAAAGGACTTGAAATACAAACTAATACATTTGGCACAAGAATATTAGACGCTCATAATAATGCTCCAGCAAATCAAAAACATATTCAAAATTTCTTATCAGCTAATTGTTTTGGAGATTTTTATACAAGAAAGGGACTTAATATGAAAGAGAGAGAGTTATTAACTTTCATAATGATAGTATCTTTAGGGGGAGCTGAGCCTCAGGCAGCTTCTCATGCAAGTGCTAATATATCTATAGGAAACAGTAAAGATATGTTAATAGAAGCTGTAACTCAATGCATACCTTACATAGGTTATCCAAGAACATTGAATGCTATAACAATAATTAACAATCTAAAATAATTAAGATTATAAAATTACATTAATTATACTCTATCATAATAAAAATATAATGAAAATAAAAAATGCAGATAGGTGTATATTTTCAAAATAAAATTTTATTTAATAGTAGATTAAGGAGGAACAAAAATGAAAAAAATAATTAAAAGAATATTAATGTCATTGCTTATTTCAAGTACATTATTAATCGGAGGCTTAAACGCTCAAAGTTCAAAAACATTAATAGTATATTTCTCTTGGGGCGGAAATACTAGAACAGCTGCTAATATGATAAAAAATCTTACTCAGGCAGATATATTTGAAGTAAAAACTGTTGAAAGCTATCCGAGTTCTTATAATGATACTGTAAATCAGGCAAGAAAAGAACAAAATGATGATTTTTTACCAAAGTTAAGTGCTAATATAAATAATTTATCTAACTATGATACTATAATATTATGTTACCCTAATTGGTGGGGAACTATTCCGCAGTCAGTAAAACAATTATTATTAACTCATGATTTCAGCGGTAAAAAAATTGCTCCTTTATGCACTCATGGAGGAAGCAGAATGGGAAGAAGTGTTACTGATATAACTTCATTATGTCCTAATTCAACTATACTAGAAAGTTTAAGTATATCTGGAGGAAGCGTTAATAGTTCAGAAAATAATATAAAAACATGGCTTCAAAATATTAATATACTATAAGATTTTTATTTACTGTCATTGATTATTAGTTATTAATTAATCGATGACAGTACAAATTAATTAATAATTTTAATAATATTTAAATAAAGGAGATTTTATGAAGAATTTAATCTTTATACTTTTATCAATAATTATATTATCATCATGCAGTAATAAAAATAATTCTGAAAAAACAATAAAAACAGATTACATAGTTTCTAATATTGAAAATTCAGAAATTAATAATAATGAAAAACAAACTATAAATATAAATTATACTCAAAACGACTCAAAAATATTAATAGCATATTTCACTTGGTCAGATAACACAGTAGTAGAAAATCCTGCCTCTATTGATGTAGATGCTGAAACTTCTGCAAGTGTACTTTCTCCGGGCAATGCTGAATTAATAGCTACTTGGATACAGGAAGAAACAGGAGGAGATTTATTCAGTATAAAAACTCAAAATAAATATTCAAGCGATTATGATGAATGTTTGAATCAGGCTAGAAAGGAAAGGGACAATAACGAAAGACCTGCACTAACTGACAAAGTTAATAATATAGATGATTATGATGTTATATTTTTAGGCTTTCCTAACTGGTGGTATACATGTCCTATGGCAGTATTTACATTTGTTGAAAGCTATGATTTATCAGGAAAAACTATAATACCATTTTGTACTCACGGAACAGGAGGACTTTCAAGAACGATAAGAGATTTAAAAAAATTACTACCATCTAACTGCAAAGTATTAGACCCTATTGGAGTATACAGACCAGAAGTAAAAAATTCAAAAAGTAAAGTTGTGGATTGGGTGAGAAAATTAAATTATTAAAATTAAATAGTATGTTTTTTGAAAAATAAATTAATAAAAATTTTTAAGTTTATCAGTTTTTTGTTGTTCTTTTCCCGCCGCATACGCTCTGCGGACTTCGTCAAAGAACCTTATATCCTCATAAACTCGGATACGCTTCTCGAAAGTGCAAGTATAAAATTAGTATAAATCATACTAAAATTATCTTACATGTAAGATAATTTATTAAATTAAAGCCCAAATGTAGCCTTTTTGCTTCTTTGTGGCAACAAAAGAAGTGGGGTCTGGGGCAAAGCCCCAGATATCAAAACAAAAATATAACTTTACTTTTGACAAAATATAGTTGTTTAGGTATATCCTAAAAACAATCAATTATATTATATAAAAGAGGAGGAACTTATTTATGAAAAAAATAATTAAAATAATAGTGGATATAATAATGACTTTGCTTTTTTTCATTTTAATGGCATATCATTTTACAGGAGACGCTATACATGAATATTTAGGTTTCTCACTTTTTATATTTTTCATACTTCATCATATACTAAATTTTAATTGGTATAAAAACTTACCTAAAGGAAAATACAATTTTAACAGAGCATTAAACACATTTATTAATACTATGCTTTTTATATGTATGGCAGGTTTAATGATAAGCGGTATACTATTTTCTCAAAGGGTATTAGGTTTTCTTAATATTCATAACAGCGGAATGTTCACAAGACGCTTACATATGATTTCAAACTCTTGGGGATTTATATTTATGTCCGCACATTTAGGAATGCATTGGGGTATGTTTATAAATATGAGTAAAAAATTCATTAATATAAAAAAGCAGATATCCATAGTAATAGCTTCATTAATAGCCTTATACGGAGTTATTTCATTTATTAAAAGAGGCTTGTATAATAAAATGTTTTTGCTTGTGGAGTTTGCTTTCTTTAATTATGAAGAACCTGTAATATTTTTCTTTATGGATTATGTATCCATAATGGGCTTATTCATATTTATACCATACTATTTACAAACTTTAAGCAACAAATTAAATTCTAAATATTAGAAAACAAAACATAAAAAATAACTGGCATTCTGTAAATTTATTGCTAATAAGTTGTTAACAATAATAAAAAATAATAGCTGATAACTTATATACTAAATTATCAGCTAATTTTTTACTTAAAAATAATTAAGATTTACAAATTTTAATTATTTATTTTATTATCATTTCTTTTGTAAAACTATTTAAATTTTTATGTCCGTCTTTAGTTACAAGTATCAAATCTTCTATTCTCACACCTGTATTTTTATCAGCACAATAAATACCTGGCTCTATTGAAAATATCATACCCTCTTTTAATAATGCATGATGAACAGAACTAACATCTCCATATTCATGAACATCCATACCTATACAATGTCCTGTTCTATGAGTAAAATATTCACCGTATCCATTTTCTGTTATATAAGAACGTGCTTCATTATCTATATCTGAAAATTTTAATCCTTCTTTTACTTTATCAATGGCTCTTTCATTAGCAGTTTTTACTATATTATATATTTTTTTAGCCTCATCATTAGGCTCTCCGAAAAATATAGTTCTAGTCATATCTGAACAATACCCATCATGCATACAGCCCATATCTATAACTAAACAGCCATTATCACCTATTACAGTATTGCCTGTAGAATAATGAGGATTAGCAGCATTCTCTGCAAAAGCTATTATAGGAGTAAATGAAAATCCTCCGTCTGCTCCATTTCTTTTATATATAAGTTTTAATTCCTCTAAAGCATCAAGCTCCTTCATACCTACTTTTACAAAATCAATAATATCTTTCATACTTTTATCATTGATTTCTGAAGCTTTAATCATCTTTTTTATTTCTTCTTCGTCCTTTTGCATTCTTACATAATCTATACATGAAGAAGCATTTATATATTTTTTTGCTATATCTAATTCCATCATCTCAAGTAAGAAATTGGAAGTCATAACCTTATCTATACCAATATTTTTATCTTTATGTACAAATTGAGATAATTTTTTCACTGCACTTTCTGTATCTGAATAATATAAAATATCTATATCTTTATTATTTAATGGGAAAAGCTGATTATTAATAAGATGAACTTCATTGTCCTGATTGATATAAAGTCCTAAAAATCTTTCTCCTGAATGTATATTAATATTTGTAAGATAATATATAGACATTCTGTCTGTTATAACAAATTGATAAATATCTTTTTCTTTCATAGAGCTAATAACTCTGTTTAATATATTAGTATTCATAAAAAATAATTCCTTTTATAAAAATCAAAAAATTATTAATATATATTATATAATGCAATGTATTATTTGTATATAAACTATTTATTTTTTTCGGGCAAACTAAGCAAAGTTAAAGCAGTCAATGTTAATAATACACCTATAACAGAAAGCACGGTAGGTATTTCATGATAAAAGAATATTCCAAAAAACATTGCAGCTATAGGTTCACCTGAAGCCAATATAGAAGCCTTTCCAGCATCCATATGTCCTAAAGCTATAGTAAAAAATGCATAAGGAAATACCTATGTACAAAGTGAATGAAAAAGCATAAAAACCAACATACCAGAACCATTTTCTACCACAACATTTGAAAGTGCTTTCCAATCGGTAAAAGGCAATGATATTATAGCTATACTTATTAATGCATATAAAGTAACAGTTAATGTATTATAATTTTTTATTATAGCAAGTTTAGAAAATATACTGTAAAGTCCGTAGAAAAATGCTCCTAAAAAACCTATAAATATACCGAAATATGTCCAACGCATAGTTTCATTAGTTTCAAGTACTCCGCTTGCAAAGAAACAGCCGAGCAATGCTAGTATCATACAAATAACTTTTTTACAGTGATTTTCTCTTTAAAAAATATATTAGCAAATATCAAAACAAATATAGGAGATAAACTCAAAAGTACAGCAGATAAAGATAATGATAATTGCTTTACTGCCTCATTATAACAAATATTAAGTCCCAATATTCCAAGTATGCCAGCTGAAACAAATATCCATAAATCTTTTAATTTTATTTTTATTAAAGATCTATCATATAAAAATACGCATATAAAAAATATTATGCTTGCTACAATAACTCTTGAAGAAACAACAGTAAAACTATTAATATTCAATTCCATAAGTCTTCTTATAAATATTCCGCCGCCTCCCCAAAATATACCGGATAATATAGGAAGAATAGGTATAAACTTTTTCATAATGAAACAAGACTCCATAAAATAATAATTAAAAATTTGAATCAGTATTATATATTAAAAATAATTTTTTTTAATAGTGAATTTCTAAATATTTTTTATATTAAACTGCTTTTTTATTAATTCCTGATGTTCTAAAGATGTATAACTTAAAAGCTCAAAAAATAATTTACTTGGAAAAACTGAATATTGAATATATCTATGATAAGGACGAACCAATTTATAATATTTTTTATCTAATAGTTTTGAACGTCCTAATGTTAATAAAAATACTCCTACATATTCTCCAACTAATTTTTCTTTATAATCATAATCATCTTTGAAATCATTTACTTTTATTAATGTTTCATCTAAATAATTAAATATTTCATCTTTATAGTTTTCTATACTTTTGGCTAGGCAATTAGCTATTGAAGATAAAAGGATACTGTTATTTTCATTTAATATCTTTTTATCATCAAAACTGCTGTATATATTCAAAGTATTTATTATTACTTCCCTATTAATAATATTTTTTATAGGAGCATATATTTCAAATAATAATTTCATTGAATCTATATTATTATTAATAACAATATCCGTAATAGTTTCTTCATCTTTTTTAATCAATAATTCTTCTATAATATACCATAAAGGTTTTGAATCAATTATTTTGCATAGAATTTTATTTTTTATATAATTATCATCTATAAGTCTTTTTGCAGATTCGGTATTTAAAGGCATATTAATGGTTTCTAGTTCATAACTTCCAAATAAATTAGGAGCATTATCAACAATTTTTCTTAATACTCTTTTTTGTATATCATTCAACTCTGGATTTATTAATTCTTCTTTTTTCTTTTTATTTAGAAAAACTCTTGTAACGGCTTCTATTAATATATCATCATAACTTTTTTCATCACTATTAATATTACCTGTAACATTACTTTTTGTTTTAATGCCTTCAGTACTTAATAATGTTTCAATATCAGCTGAATAAGCCCAAGCATATTTTGCTATATTAGAAAAATTATCATCCCATACCCAATCAACACCTGCACAATTATTTTCTATTATATACAAAAGCAAATTAGAAATATCTTTATTAAATATTCCCGTATAAGCTAGACAAATTGCTGCCGAGCCTCTTACCAAAAGAGAGTCACTGCTATTCATAATATTATAAACTTCTTCAATATGTTTATTAACTTTTAATTTTTTTATGTCATTGATATCACTAATATTTGGATATTCTTTATAATAGTCTTTATTATAAATTTTATAATTATGCTGTGCTGCTATAAAACCTTGTACTAATAAAGTTGAAGCCTGACGAATATAAGCATTATTTTTATTTCCATTTTCTAATTTTAAACATTCATCGTAAGAAAAATTCAATATTTCATCTAAAGAGTTTGGAATAAAACATAATAATCTCATAGCCTCAAGTGAATTGCTTTTATTATAAAAATCAAGTATTTCATTTTTATATTTTTTAACAGTACCATAATATTTAGTTTTATAAAAGAATGGCGTATTAATAAAATGCTTTTCTCCCAATGCTATTCTTGCAAGAAATATACATGCCAATTCTGAAGCATTATTATTTAACTTAAGTAAATCTGCCAAATAAGGAACAGCCATTTTTGAAGATTTATAAACACTTCCTTGATGAGTAGTTGCTGCATAAAGTCCATAAACTCCGAAATTAACATCATTATCATCATCGCTAGTTAAAGCTTCTATATAATAAGGAGTTAAATCTGCTTTACCGTAAGCATCATAAACATTACCCCATTTCTCATCATAAAGTCCATTAGGAACATATCTATTTTTTCCAGTTAATGGAGGACGTTCTATTTTATCCGATTTAAATTCAGAATTCTCATCATTATTTATATGATAATTATCCCATTTTGGAAGTAATTCTATATTCATAATAGTTTAAGCTCCTTACAAAAATCAATAACTATTTCAAAACCTTCATTTGCCAACACCAATAATAATTCTTTAAACTTAATTAAATAATTTTCATTAACAGAAGCTAATTCATAAGATTTTTTGATATCTTCTAATGCTTCATCATATAATTTTTTAGGATTTTCATTAGTTTCAGCAAAATTAAGCTTGATACTTGCCCTATTAAAATATAAAAGCCAATACTCACTATCTAACTCAATAGCTTTATCGCAATCTTTAATAGCTTCCTCGTTTTTATTTAAGTTATATAAAACAATAGCCCTATTTCCATAAGCCTCTATATAATACTCATCTATCTCTAATACTTTATTATAAAGATTTAAAGCCTTCTCATAATTTTCATTAGTATTATAATATAATGCCTTATTATAATAAGCATCTATATTATTATTAATTTCTATAGCCTTATCATAATTTGCTATAATATCTTCTTCATTATAATTTAGTTCATTTTTTGCATTTCCTCTGCTATTATAAGCATTGCTGTATTTAGGATTTATTTCAATAGCTTTATCGTAATCATCTAATGCATTTTTATAATCTTCTAAATTAGATTTTGAAAGTCCTCTATTATAGTAAAGTTCTGCATCATTTTTATTTAATTTTATAGCACAAGTAAAATCTTCAATAGCCTTTTCAAATTCTCCTAATGCTCCATAACATAAGCCTCTATTATTATAAACATAGCCAATGGTATTATCAAGTTTTATACTTTTAGTGTAATCTTTAATGGCTTTCTCATAATGACCCATATCATATTCAGTTAAACCCTTATTATAATATATATCTGCATTATTATTATCCAATTTTAAAGCAGTATTAAAATCTTTTAACGCCTCTTTATATTTGCCTAAATTGTTTTTTGCAAGTCCTCTGCAATTATAAACTTCTGCACTATCTCCATTATAAAATATTAGTTTATCATAATATTCTATTGACTTTTCATAATTTCCTGCATCGAATGCTTCATTTGCTAATTTGTAAAAATCATCAATCATACTTTATCCTTTAAAAATTATTATAACTCTTTTACTAAACCGCATATTGAAGATACAAATCTTTTATTCAATTCCAAAGGATTGCTTGGACAATTAAAATCAAAATTATTATCTTCATCTAATTTATAAAACACTGCTCTTTCAATATTAACATCTTCATCTTGTACATAACCAACCATCAAATAATTAAAATGAATAACAAACATTATTTTTGCTATTTCATCTTTCAAAGAATATTCAAAAAAAGTTCCAGCATCTAAAACCTCTCCCCTTTTCATATCAAGAGAAGCTGCAAATTTCATTAATGCATAAGGATTAACTTTTTTATCATGATATACTATTTCAAGATTTTTATTTATATCTTTTTCTTCCGGAAGTTCATAAATCATATTAAGCTGTTCTATAGGCTGGGCAATATCATAATCTGCTAATTGATTTTTCCATTTTAATAAAATTTCATTATCAAGTTCTATAGGGTGAATTAATGTTATATTCTTTTTATTTTTTAATTCATCTTTAAATATATATTCTTCATCATATACTGTATTAAAAGAACCGTCTTCTGTGTATCTGAATGACTCTATTAATTTATTATTATCATCGTAAATACCCCATATAAGTTTTTGAGCAAATATATTCATCAAAGGATTATCCACAAATACTTCTTTAAATCCTTTATAGCTCCATTTCCTTCCATTTAATAATACTTTTTTCAATCTTATAATTTGATTTTCTACAGTATTTTTTATAGATTTTTTCAATTCTGTTAATTCTTTTTTTGCTTTTGATGCAGTATCTTTATCATCTTTACTATTTAGAGCTGGCAAAGATTTTATTATTTTATCATTTTGATTGTCTTTAATAGATAAACTAAAATCATTATTTATGCTTATAGTAAAAGTTCTTTTAGCCTCTCCGCCATAAGATAAAATCTTTTGTCCTTTACTGTCAAAATCAAAATTAGGTATTATTTTATCAATAAGTTCATCTCTGCTGATTCCAAGTATAGAAGAAACATTTTCTAATGCGGTTTTAGCAGCATTTTTTACTTGATTATTTTTATACTTTAAAGAAATAGAATCAAGCATAACAAGAACCAATTTATTTCCATTCAATGCCATACATTGTACTATATGTGCAGCCAATGCTCCTCTGGCATTATTAGTTAAATAATCAACTTCATTTTTTAATTTTAATACTGTTTCATTATCCATATATAAACAGTAAAGAATATATATGTTTTTTAATTCTATAGGATATTTCAAATTAACAAATTCATTATAAATATTTGATAAAGCATTTCTAAAATATTCCATATCAAAATGATTAATTATTTTTTCTATATCTATTAATTTATTTATTTCTTTTAATGCTATATATTCAGTAAAAATATACTTCATTACTTTTAATGGCACTAATGTTTTTTTATCTTTAAATAATACATTTGATATTTCTTTTTCTATAAAGCTATATTTATTGATTTTTTCTTCATATCCTTCATTATAATATTTATCTACATGAGAGATTATTTCTTCTATATTTTCAAATTCAAAATTTTCATTGAATCTGCTCATATCCCAAATTCTTATTATGCTTTTTAATGAAGTTTCAAATTCTCCTTTAGCTTTATCAAGTTTTTGAAGTACATCATCTTTTACTTTGCTTTCTGATTTTTCTAATATTTTAATGCATGTCTTTTTTATCTCTTTTGATTTCGATGTTTCAAGAAGTTTTAATACTAATTTATAATTTTCTATTTTACTTTCTTTAGTATATAAAGTATTCAAAAAATGTATGGTAAAATTAATATCCTTAGAAATATTTTTTATTAACTTATCATCATCTATAAACTTATAAATATCTTCTAAATAATCATTGCCTATTTCTGTGATATTATATATATTCAACAATGTTTTTTTCTTATTATCTGCAGAATATATAGCACTTGTATAAATATAATAAGTTAAATAAATATCTATTATGTTAACTTTATCATTTAAAGTAAATATTTCTTTTACGATATTAAAAACTGTTTCATCATATAAATAATTTCTAGCCAAAATAAAACTATTTATTGTAATATAAGAATAAAGAGTTGAGTTTATAAAATTTTTAGCCTTATCATTATAATCATACAATAAAGCAAGCATATAGGTATGATATTCAAATATATTATGTATCAAATATTTATAATCATTATAATCATCATAACATTCAGGAAGCGGATCTAAAAAATTAAATAAAAAATCTACTGCCCTGTCAACTATATTATTGTCTATAGTTTCAGTTTCTTTTTTATTAAATAAAAATGCGGATATAAGCAAATAAATATCAATACAATTATCTACAAAATGCATGTTATTATATTTTAATTGAGGATTAGAATTGTTATAATCAAGCAACACAGATTCCTGATATAATTTATACATGTTATAGAAATTATCTTTATCTTCATTGTATAATGATTCTATTAATTCCAATTTTATACTTTGAGAATTAGATTTAAATAAATAAAATATTTTCTGTAAGATTTCAGGAAGTTCATTAACAAAAGGATATGTTAAAGTTACATTATTATATTTATTATCAGAAGAAGTGTAATCAACATCTATTATATATCTTATAAAATATTCACTCTTATAAAAGACATTAATATCCTTCATAAATAAAGCTGACGAACCTTTATTATTTAATAAAATTTCTACAAACTTCTTTTTTATTTCCTCTGATACATCAATTATTAAAAATAAAGAACATAAAATATTTCTAATTATTATATTTTCTCTGTCTTCTATTTTTGAAATAATAGATAATAATTTATTAGCCAAATTTTTATCTTTTGTATGTATTATTAATTGAGATAAAATATATAATGGACAATATATTTGATAATCTTTATATTCATCGATTATTTCATCATCAGTTTTATTTTTTATTTCTTCTATAAATCTATTAAAAGAATTTTTTATTTTATTATCTATTTTTACCAAATCCTTAAAAATTAAATTATAACATTTTAAAAAATCTATAAAAAAATGAATTCCTATAATATTTTCTTTGTTTTCAAAAATATAGTAAAGAAATGCATTTTTTACAGACTCATCTAAATAATAAAATCTTATAATATTATAAGTATTAGTTTCTCTATACTCATAATTATTATGTATATAAAGAATAAGCAGTCTTTTATATGATTCTCTTTCATCTTGTCGGCATTTACTTAAATCATTAATAAAAGCATCAAAATCATTTCTATTCATTATAGAATGAACTCTTTCAGGTACTTCATCAGTTTTTAAATACACATAATCTTCAATACTACGTCTAAGCTCATCTGAAATATCTTTATTGTTAGTAACTTTTTTTATATGACTTTCTATACTTCCCATAATTTATCCTTATATAATTTGAATGATACAAAAAATATATAATGAAACTATTTTTTTATCAATTTTATTGTTATTCATATATGTTATAAGTGTTTATTGATTGATTAGGATTTTATTGAAATTTAAAAGAATTATTAAAAAAAATAAACCGCTTTTGTGGGATGAACAAAGCGGCTTATTACAAATATAGTTATTGGGGGGTAGTCCAATCAACTAAATATATTATCGGCCGGAAGGAAATTAACTTTAATATTTTTATAAAAAATTCAATATTTTAAACTTTATTTATTGAAATTATTTACAGATAATAAAAACTAAAAATATATAATTTTTATTGATAAAAATTTTAATTTTAAATAAAATCTTATTTTTGTATTGACATAAATACAGGATATGTTAGAATACACTAACAAAAGAAAACGTATACCTAACAAAATAAAGCTCTTTGTATCTTTAATATGATACTATATTTTATAACCTTCATTTAATTAAATTGTATGCCCCCTATTTTTAGGGGGCATAAAAAATAAATGCTTCCAAATATTAAAACCGCATATTAAAAAATATGTAAAAAAATATTACTATTTGACATTATAAATAATATTGCTATAATAAAATAATATTATTTATGTAGAATATTAATTAATTGTTATGGATAATCAAAAATGAAAGTTATAAAATTGCTGAAAAGAATAAATAAAAAAAAAGAATTAGACATATCAGAATACAAGAATAAATACGTAGAAACTAAAAAAGATAAACTACGTTTTGATAAAATGCTTCAGAAGTCAGTTTCTATGGGACTGGTAATGAAGAAATCTAATACTTTAAAACTCACTAATGAAGGGAAAATATATTTAGAAAGAGAATTAAAACAAATAACAAATAAAGAAAGAGATATATTAAAAGATAGAAAATCAAAATCAAAAAATAAAAAAACTGATTCCGGCAATAAAAAAACAAGCATACCAAAACCAGAAATAAAAATAGATATTAATAATGCTAAGAAAGACGCTGAGATAATAGCAAAAGCCTATAATGTTCCGACTGAATTTCCAAAAAAATGTTTGGAAGAGGCTAAACTATTACCAGACAGCATGGAAAATGTAGAATTAGAATTTGACAGAATAGATTTAAGAGATATAAGAACCGTAACAATAGACGGAGCAGATTCAAAAGATTTTGATGATGCTATAAGTATAGAAAAATTAAATGACGGTTATAAATTAGGTATTCATATTGCTGATGTCAGTCATTTTGTAGTAATGGGAAGTGCTTTAGATAGAGAGGCAAGAAAGAGAGGAAACAGCGTTTATTTAATTGATACAGTTTATCCAATGTTTCCGCATGAGCTTTCAAATGGGATATGTTCTTTAAATGAAGGCGTAAGCAGATTCACAATGACTGTATTTGTAACAATAGACAATAAAGGAAATATAAAAGAAAGTACTTTTCATAAAAGCGTTATAAAATCAAGCAGAAGATTAACCTATGATTATGCTCAAGATGTTTTAGACGGTATAGAACAAGATGAAGATTGGCTTGTAGAATTACTAAAAAATGCTGATGATGTAAAAAAAATACTTCTTCAAAAAAGAATAGACAATGGAAGTATAGAGTTTAATCTTAATGAAACTCAGATAATATTAGATAAAGGCGGAAATCCTAAAGACTTTTTCATCGGCGAGAGAAAAGAAACTCATAAAATAATAGAAGAATTAATGCTTATTGCTAACTGTGAAGTAGCTAAGAGATTAAAAAATATAAAAGGAGCTATATACAGAGTGCATGACAGTCCGGATCAGGAAAAGCTAGCCACATTCACAAGAATAGCATTTAACAGAGGATACAGAGTTACAAGAGATGCAGACGGTAATTTAGATTTTCATTCATTTATAGAATCTATAATGGGAAAGCCGGATGAAAAATTACTTCTTACCCTACTCTTACGTTCTATGAAGCAGGCTATATACGATGTTAATAATATAGGACATTTCGGATTAGGTTTTGAATATTATACTCATTTTACTTCGCCAATAAGAAGATATACTGATTTACTAACTCATAGACTTTTAAAGCAGGCATTAGAAGGAGTAAATAATTTAAAACCTACTATGCAGCAGTTTTATACTAATTCAGCTCAATGGTGCTCAAAGACTGAAAGAATAGCAGTTGAATGTGAAAGATCTTTAGACAAAGTAAAAGCTGCAAGATTTATGAAAGATAAGATAGGAAATGAATATAACGGAATAGTAAGCGGCGTTACAAATTTCGGAATATTCGTTGAAATAGAAGACAGAGGAATTGAGGGCTTAATAAGATATGCTGTTTTAAAATCACATTACAGATATGATGAACATGAACAGGCAGCCTACAGCGAAGAAGATGCTAAATGGTACACATTGGGTGACAGAATAAGAATAGTAGTTTATAAAGTTGACGTAAAAGAATTGTTCATTGACTTTATACCAGCAAGCGAATTTGATAATAGTTTCGATGATAGAGATATAATAGACAGCAGAGATTTTTTGAAGAAAAAGAAAAACAAAAAAGAAATATATTCAAGAAAATCTCATAAATCAAGCAAAGCAAGCAAGGATAAAAAAAGAAGTTCAAAAGACAGAATAAATAGAAAAGAAAGAAAAAAATCTAAAAAGAGAAGATAATATTTATTAACATATTTAATCAATAACAAAAGGCTTTCTTAAACTAATAAGGAAGCTTTTTTATTTATATTAAAAAATGACAACTTTACATTTATAATTAATTTAGTATAATAGAGCTATGAGGAATATTAATGTTTTGAATGACTATTTTGTGAGATATTTATTCTCATCATCAGATAGTAATGCTATACTTCTTGACTTCATTAATTCAATAATGCTTGATTCTAATATGAAAACTTTCAGAGCAGTAGAAATACTTACACCTTTTAACTATAAAGAAAATTATGAAGATAAAGAAACTATTGTTGATGTTAAATGCATAACTCAAAATGGAACAGTTGTTATAATAGAAATACAATTGCAAGGTAATTCAAGATTCCCAGAACGTATATTATATTATTGGGCATCAAATTACAGTAAACTTTTAAAACAAGGAGAAAAATATGATGCTTTAACTCCTGTAATTAGCATAAATTTACTTAATTTCAATTTAGATGACAATGACTCTATACATTCCTGCTATATGATTTATGATAGTATTAATAAAAGATTATTAACAGACCATTTACAAATACATATATTAGAATTAAAAAAGTTTAAATATAATTCATTAGAGCCTGATTTAAATTGCTGGCTTAAATTTTTCACAATGAAAGAAAAAGATGATAAGGAGGTTATTATGTCAGATTTAGTAAAAGAAAAACCTATAATGGAAGAAGTACAGAAAAGATATAATAATTTTATTAAAGATAGATTAATGATGAATGAGTATGATAGAAGAGAAGCATATTTATACGGCAATCAAATAATGCTTGAAGAAGAAAGAAGATTAGGAATAGAAGAAGGAATCAAACAAGGCATAGAACAAGGTATAGAACAAGGCATAGAACAAGGCGAAAAAAATAAAGCCATATCTATGGCAAAAAACATGAAAGCCAGAGATATGGACATAAATCTCATAAGTGAATTAACAGGCTTGAGTATAGAAGAAATAAAAAAATTATGAGCATATAGCAAATTTATTTGCTATATATTTTCAGCGAATAATTTTTTATGAATATGTATAAAGAAATAAAAAACTTGTGAGCATCTGGCAAGTTCACTTGACAGATGTTTTTAGTGAACAAGTTTTTTAGTATAAATAAAAAGGCTTCTCATAACACTATGAAAAGCCTTTTTGTTTATTATAAATTTTATTATGGCACTACATAACCAACTTCTTCTTCACCGTACATATCTCTAAACTGCACTTTAACATTCAAAGCCCTAAACTGTCCTGACTGAGCTAAATTTTTAAAGCTGTTATAGTATATGAAATATCTTCCAAAATCTATATTCTTAATTTTATTAAGCTCATCAGGATAATTTATAGAATAATCAGCATTTATAATATAACCATAAGTATTTTTAGTCATTAAATCCAAGAAATAATTAGACTTATTTGTACCTATATAAACTTGGTTTAGTGATACGGCATTGTTCTTGGCAAAACTTGCCACATCATTAAAGTTCATCATATCAAATACCCTATCATCAGGACTAGTTACAGAAAAATGTATTATAGCAGTTTTCTTAAAGCTATTTCCTGAAAGTCTTATAGCTTCATAATAAGCATCATCCAAAGCAGATATTCCGCCTGTAAAATGGAAGTTATTAGCATTTTCAAGTATTCTTAAATTTCTCGCATCATAATTATCAGCCTTATAAACCTGATCATTATAATGTATAACTAAAACTTCATCATTATTAGTTAAGCTCATAGTAAAGTTACTAATTTCTTCCCTTATATTACTTTCATAAGCTTTAGCTGCAAGACTATCTTCTATTAAATATACAAATCTATATTCATGTAATTCAGGAGCATCATAAAAAGCAACTTTATGAGAAACACTTGAATTCTCTGTAACAAAGAAATTCTCAGGAGTTAATCCAATTACTGGATTCATAGCTCTATCCCTTACTGTAACAGAAGCTACAACAACAGGGAATCTATTTAAATATTCTCTGTCTACAAATACATCCAAATTAGCGTAATACTCTTCTTTTCTAGTATATACATCTATTCTTCCTGACATAAAATCTGTCAAATATATATTACCATTAGGGCTTTCAGCAACAGATGTAGGAGTCACGGTATATCTCTCAGAATTATTAAATATAGTGAAATCAGATTCAACTATATCATAATAAAATACTTTACTTCCATCAGCTATATAAAGGTTTCCATCTCTGGCAAAAGATAAACCTCTAGGTTCATTAAATAAATTGTGTTTAATAGTTTGTATATAGTTTCCACTCAAATCAAATTGCTGTATTCTTTTATTACCCATATCAGCAACATAAATATATTGATCATTAACAGCTATACCAGCAGGAGAAAAGAACTCTCCATTATTTTCTCCAAGCTTTCCAAAACTATATAAGAAATTTCCTTCTACATCAAATACAACTATTCTATTATTTCCTGTATCAGAAACATATATATTACCTTCTTTATCAACAGCAACAGAAGAAGGTCCAAGAAGCTGACCGTTACTTACTCCAGTTACACCAATATTTGTAATATAGTTATGATTAGAATCATATTTTAATATTTTATCTTTTTTTGTATTTGCTATATATATGTACCCATTTGAATCTATATCAAAACCTCTAGGATTTTCTAATTTTTCATAAGGATAAACTTTAGCTACAAACTGAAGCAGATTTCTCCACCAACTAGTCTGCTGTTTTTCTAATCTTTTTCCATGAGCTATTTTTCCTATTAATCTTCCATTAATATCAAATTTTTTCAAAGAAGAATCACTATAATCTAAAACATACAAACTTCCATCAGTCATTACTTTTATCTGTATAGGCTGATTTATATTTTTTCTAAAATTAAGATTAGTAGAGAATGCTTTTAAATAAATGAAATTACTCAAAGTATCCTCTTTTTCTTCATTAACATTTGCAGAATCATATTTGTTAATTTTAGAAAGTATTATAGGATCTTCATAACCCATTCTTGTAATATTAAGCCATTCATTAATAGCCAAAGACATATATCCGGCTTTGTATAAAGACTTACTATACCAATATCTTATGAACTTATCAGTAGGATTTGTATTAAGAGAGTTCCTAAAACTAGCTATGGATGCATCATATCTTTCCTGATTATAATAATGCACCCCTCTCAATAACTCTCTGTATGAGTCATAAGTTTCTGTGTTTACATAATATGGAGTTTTGTCGAAAGTGTATGAAAGCGATATAGACATTAAAAATAATACTATACCAGCTAGAAGTTTTATTCTCATAAATCCTCTTTTATAGTTTGTGATATTTTTGCTTTATAATAGTGAACAAAAGCCCGCTATCGGGATTGAACCGACGACCCTCACCTTACCATGGTGATGCTCTACCTGCTGAGCTAAGCGGGCAAATTTGTAAAATATTATAAAATTACAGAATAAAAAAGTCAAGTAATATGTTAACTTACTTTATATATCCTATAATGTTTTTAACATAGTTTTGAGTTTCCTCTATATTAGGGATTCTCTGTAATCTATCTACCAAAGCAGGACCGGCATTATAAGCAGATAAAGATAAATCAAGTCTTCCATCATATCTGTTTAACATCTGTGATAAATATCTGCTTCCAGCCATTATATTAGTATATGGGTCTTTAAGCATTTCTGTATCAGTAACACCTAATCCAACACCTGTTTGCGGCATTATCTGCATCAAACCAACAGCACCTTTATGACTAACAGCAGTAGGTACATAGTTTGATTCCTGCTTTATAACTGCTTTTATCAAATTTTCAGGCAAAGAATATTTTTCAGCAGCCTCTTTAATTATATCATCATATTTAGTAGGGAAACTTTCTACTGAAGCTTTTTTATAAGCATTTATAGCCTTAGCAAAATTATTTGTATTACCATCATAAACGCCGAAAGATATATTTCCTTTAAAAGCATCAGAAGAAGTATCTCCGCTAATTACTTTTCCATTATCTAATTTTTTATTTGTATCATTAACAATAGAACCATCAATATTATTTATTTTGTTTTCAGTATTATTTTCAGCCATAGCCTCATTTAAATGCTCTGCAAAAGGTTTAGTAGGAAGCTGAGTATTAATAGGAGCAAAACCTAATTTATTAAAAGTGTCCTGAATCTCACCTATTCTGGCATGTATTCTTTGTACAGACTCTATCATAATAATACCTCTTAATTTTATCAATATTCATAAGCATCGCTAGAAACATATTCCTTCTTCCATTCATCTAGCTTAGCTTGTTCTTCTTTATTCATTAATTTTTTATATTCTAATAATTTCTTTTCTTTTAAAAGTTCAACAGCTCTTCTCTGCCTTGAAGCCTCCTGCAAAACTTCCTGCCTTTTTCTAAGTTCCACACTTATTTCAGCCATATTATCTTCATGAATAGCTATCTGGGAATTCAAAGCACTTATATATTCTCCAAGATAAATACTCATAGTAAGCATTTCATTATTATCTTCCATACTATCAACGATTCTTATACCATCATTGATTTTTGAAATGCAGTCATCTTTTCCATCTCTTTCTTTATTATATAGGGCAGAAACCTCAGCTACTTCAGCTTGTTTTTGCTTTTCTATATTCTTTCTAAGTTTATATAAAGGCTCAAGTTTAAAATCAAATTTCTTCATAATATTACCAACAATTTATATTATCTTTTTTCTACAGTATTACAACATCATTAGCATATTCTACATTGTCGGAAATATCTGTTCTATCAGCTGCTTTTTTTACGTCACCGCTGTTTACTAAATCTTCTTCTATCTCTTCCTGAGAATAGAACATAGATAAAAGAGCCTCTTTACTATCAGCAAAACTTGAAACTTCATATACATCTTGCTGTAAATATCTATCCATCATAGGCTTATAATCAATAGCTCTGTCAACCTCAGGCATACTTCCTTTAGCATAACCGCCTATCATTATAAGTTCTTTAGCTTCATTGTAGTCAGCACTCATTTTTAAAAATTCTCTTGCTGCTCTCTTATGCATATTAGAAACTACTTCATTCATAATCCTAGATATGCTTTTATTAACATCAATAGCAGGGAAATGTCCTCTGTTAGCTAAATCTCTAGATAAAACTATGTGTCCGTCTAATATACCTCTAACAGCATCTGTAATAGGTTCATCTAAATCATCACCTTCTACCAATACATTGTAAAATGCTGTTATAGAACCTTTATTTGAAGTACCAGTTCTTTCCAAAAGTTTAGCAAGTTCAGAGAATACACTAGGAGTATAACCTCTAGTTGTAGGAGGCTCACCTCTTGAAAGTCCTATCTCTCTTTGTGCCAAAGCAAAACGTGTTACAGAGTCAACCATAAACATAACATTTTTGCCTTTATCTCTGAAGTATTCAGCTATAGTAGTAGCAGTGTATGCAGCACGCACTCTCAAAAGAGGAGCATCGTCACTTGTAGCAACTACCAATACGCTTCTTTTTAATCCTTCCTCTCCTAAATCTCTTTCTATAAAATCTCTTACTTCTCTTCTTCTTTCACCAATCAATGCAATAACATTGACATCAGCATTAGTATTTCTAGCTATCATAGATAAAAGTGTAGACTTACCAACACCCGTACCGCTCATTATAGCCATACGCTGTCCCTGTCCAACAGTGAGAAGTCCGTCTATAGCTCTTACACCTGTTTGTATATGTTTTTTTATTCTAGGCCTGTTCATTGGGTTTACAGCATTATGAGAAACTGGAATAGGAGTTTCATAAAAATTATGTCCTCCTCCTGCAAGCGGCTTTCCTCTTGCATCGAGTACTGTTCCTAATATTTCATCACAGCACATAACGGATAATGGTCTTTCAAAAGAATAAACCATATTACCGAAAGTTATTCCATTAACTGGTCCAAAAGTAGCTAGAAGAACATCTTGATTTCTAAAACCTATAGCCTCTGCATCAAGATAGGTGTCATCATTCATATATATACGGCACATATCTCCAAGTTTACAGAAAGGCCCTTCACTAATAACCAATGAACCTATAACTTCTTTAACTTTACCATAAGATTTTAATAAAGCTACATCATCAACTACTTTTCTATACTTTTCAAATGTCTTTTTTACTTCTTTATCAAAATCTATATTTTCATCTTTTATCATAATATCATCAAGCCCTAAAATAAATTATAGTATAATTAGAAACCTTTAATAGGTTCTACTTCTTTAATAGCAGTTTCTATTTCATTTAATTGAGTATTTATTCTAGCATCTATATCGCCGAAGTCTGTTTCTATCATACAACCGCCAACATCAACATTAGGGTCTTCCAATACTGTTACGCCCTCAATCTTATCAAGCATTTGATAAAATTCATCTTTATGTCTAGCAGAAACTTCCAAATCATCAATATTAACTCTAATAGTGATTTTAGTTCTGCCTTTAATTCTTCTTAAAGCCTCCTGAATATTTCTAATAACAATACCTTTATCTCTTTCAGTTAGCATTTTTACAACACGCTTAGCTATGAGTACGGCAACCTCAATAACTTGAGCCTCTGCTGCATCTATTATTTCATTTCTTTTATTAATAGTTTCAGCTAAGATTTTTTTCATCTTTTCTGTTAATTTTATTAAATCATTATTACTGTCAGAGAAAGATTTTTCAAAACCTTCATCATAACCTTTTGCATATCCTTCTTTATATGCAGCATCTTTTATAGATTCTGATTCGCTTTGTATTCTTTCTTTTTCAGCATTAGCATCTTGTATTATTCTTGAAGCATCAACTTTAGCCTGTTCAGAAATAACATGTGCTTCATTTTGTTTAGATTTAAATATCTCAAAAGCCTGTGTTTTAGCATCTTCTATAATTCTGTCTGCCTCATCAACAGCCTTTCTTCTCATATCTCTTAAATCTTCTTCCCATTGAGCTCTAAGTCCTGCAATTTCAGCTTCAATTTCTTCAATGGAAGGACCTCTGTATTCCTCTTGAGATTCCTCATAATCAAGTTCTTCCTGAGATTTATGATGAGGTACTGCAATATTAACTTTTTGAGTAAGTTCAACAATACTTCTGGATTTAAAAACCTTTTCTGGCATAATTTACTCCCAATTATTTTTATAATTATTATCCTAAAAAATCACACAACCATTTCATCTTCACCGGCACGAGCAACAACGATATCACCTTGCTCTTCAAGCTTACGGATGATATTAACGATTTTCTGCTGAGCCTCTTCAACGTCTTTAAGACGAACAGGTCCCATAAAGTCCATATCCTCTTTAAGCAATGCAGCAGCACGTTTGGACATGTTTCTGTAAACTTTATCCTGAGCATCTGTATCAACACTCTTAAGTGCTTTAGCCAAGTCGCTTGAATCAACCTCACGAAGTACCTTCTGTATAGCTCTGTCATCAAGCAATACGATATCTTCGAATACAAACATACGTTTCTTGATCTCTTCTGCAAGTTCCGGATCGTCTTCCTCCAAACTCTCGATAATACTTTTCTCAGTAGATCTGTCAACACTGTTAATGATTTCTACTATAGAATCGATACCGCCGGCAGAAGTAAAGTCTTCACTAGCAAGAGTAGAAAGTTTTCTTTCAAGTACCCTTTCAACCTCTCTTAAAACTTCTGGAGATGTTCTGTCCATTATAGCAATACGTTTAGCTACATCAGGCTGAATCTCTGTAGGCAAAGCTCCCAATATACTAGCAGCTTTTTGTGCTTCCAAATAAGCTAAAATAAGTGCTATAGTTTGAGGGTGCTCACCTTGTATGAAGTTAAGCAAGTGTGCAGGGTCTGTACGACGTATAAAATCAAAAGGTCTAACCTGTAATGAAGAAGTTAATCTATTGATTATATCACTAGCCTTCTGACTGCCCACAGATCTTTCAAGCAAGTCTCTTGCATAATCTATACCACCTTGAGTTATGAAGTCCTGAGCTATCATCATCTCTTGGAACTCTCTAAATACAGCATCCTTGTCAGCGGATTCTATATTTTCAAGTCTGGCAATATCAAATGTTATCTGCTCTATTTCTTCCTCTCTCAAATGTTTAAATATTTCACTTGAAGTTTCCATTCCAAGAGATACTAAAAATATAGCAACTTTTTGACGGCCGCTTAACACTCGTTGTTTTTTATCTTTTTCTTTCTCTGCAGGCATAATTTATACTCCTAGTTTTTATTATACTCAATTTTATTATTTACATTAATTAACTTTAATTAGCTTTTATCATCAGCCATCCAAGTACGCAACAACTGAGCAACATCATCAGGTCTTTCATGACTTACTCTTATAACTTCATCCATAAGTTTCTTACGTGCTGCATCCTCTAAACTCATTTCGCTTATAGGTTCTTCATTAGCATTCATCATAGCCTGTCTGCGCATTTCCATCTGTTTGCGTTCAAGCTCTTCTTCTCTAAGTCTGCGTCTTCTAGCAAGCTCTTTCTGTATAGCTCTTATTCCTAATGCTAATACGAATAATATTAATAAAGAAATCATTGTTATTATCAATGTTTTTCTTATAAATCTATCTCTCATAAGTTTAGCATCTTCAGCATTGAATCTATCCCAATGGTCAAACTGAATATGTGTTACACTTACTTGGTCGCCTCTTTTCAAATCATAACCTATAGCAGCTTGTACTAAAGAAGTAACATTTCTTATTTCTTCTGCTGTTACAGGGTGATACTCTCTTACATAAGAACTTCCATTAGTTATTATAGGGTCTCCGTTTTGGTCATAAGATTTAGTCCATCTTCCATCCAAAGCAACTGCAGCAGATATCTTTCCTATTTGATAACTTCCCTTTTTAATAGCTTCATATCTTTTGCTTAATTCATAGTTATCCTGTGAATCAGTTTTTGTATATGTCTGCCATCTGTCGCTTTTATCTTTATATCCTGGAGGTACATTTTCTTCAGCACCTGCAGCACCTTGAGGTATAAACTGCTGTCCTTTCCAATCTTCTGTAACTGTACGAGTAGATACCTGAACCTTATTAGTAAATTGGCTGTCATCATAAGGTGTTGCTGGATCATCTTCTTTTAATATTATAGGAAGAACTAAATTATTTGTTATACTAACATCATCCCAAATAAGTTCTAATGCTATTGTTGTTTCTACTCTGTTAGTGTATATTCTTCCCAATGTTTGTCTTATTTTATTTTCAATTTTCTTTCTTTCTCTATCAACTATTTTCAACTCTTCCTGAGCTACTTTTAATTTTAAATTAGCAGCTTCATCTGTAAAATCAGTTAATACATATCCTGTACTATCTGTAATTGTTACAAATTCAGGTTTTAATTTATCAACGCCCATAGCTATTAACTGCTGCAAGCCTCTTACTGTTTTTGGATCTCTTAATACTTCTTCTTTGAAAGGCTGTGCTTTAATAACTACTGATGCTGTAACAGGTGAATCTATATCTGTTAAATATTCTTTCTTAGGAAATGCTAAATCTACTGTAGCTTCCTGAACGAAATCTAATTTTGTTAAAAGCTGAGTTATAGCTTTAGTTAAAGATCTTCTTTTATTAATATCAAGTTCAACATCTGTTATACCAATACGAGGAGCATCAAATAATTCCCAACCATCAACTCCTGTAGGCATTCTGCCCTCTTTTACCAATTCTAATTCTGCTTTAGCTTTATCAGCCTCGCTATTAAGTGTGATAAATCCGTTTCTGTATTGATATCTTATGTTATTAGCATCCAATACTGCTATAACATTTCTAGCATCTTCCTGAGTCAATGCCTGCTGAAACAATAATGTTCCTGTTCTTCTTGATGTAAGCATTATTGTTGCTATTATTGCCCCAAGACCGATTACTAAAATACCTATTAATACGGCTTTTTGCAATGTTGTTGTCTTAGCAAAAATATTTTTTATTTGACTTGTTAATTTATTTATAAAGTCCTGCATTAGAAACCACCTAATAAAAGTTATCTTTAGAATTTATCGGATATAGTTATGTTTACTTTATAAAAAAATTATGTTTATTCAAGGTTTACATAACTATTTTTCTTTTTTATGAATATTAGTTTACATAATTATTTTTGTCAACAAGTAAACATAATATTTTTTGAATTTATAATGGACTTTTTATCTTTTTTTGTTAAATTGCCTTATTTGATATCAATGTTATTATAGACTAACATTTTTTTATGAAATTTTCAATTAAATTCAAAGAAAACATTACACTTTGCTCTCTTACCTCTTGTCTATCTCCTGAAAATATATTCTTATAAGCCTTAATATAACCTTCTGCCGCCAAACATATCCATACCAAGCCCACAGGTTTATCATCAGTTCCTCCGGAAGGGCCTGCTATTCCGCTTATTGCTATTGCTATATCACTTTTCATAATTTTTCGGCTATTTTCCGCCATCTCTAAAACACATTCTTCACTAACAGCACCATATTTTTCTAATGTTTCCTCTCTTACATTTATCATTCTATGTTTAATTTCGTTGGAATATGTTACAAAAGAGCCTT
Source organism: uncultured Brachyspira sp. (assembly GCF_944393015.1). Taxonomy (GTDB): domain Bacteria; phylum Spirochaetota; class Brachyspiria; order Brachyspirales; family Brachyspiraceae; genus Brachyspira. The sequence continues at coordinate 45,963 of NZ_CALXYQ010000002.1, read as the reverse complement.
CAAAACATTCTGATGAACCTGAAACCGATGTTATATGTGCTGCAAATAATCCGCCTGTGCATGATTCTGCTGATGTTACTTTTAATCCTCTTTGTATTAATAATTCAACAACTTCTTTAGCTTTATCATAATTCATATTAAAAACCTTGATTTTCAGTATATATTAATAAACATAATAAATTATAAAAAATAAAATTCATTTAATTAAAAAATATTATTACTAAATATTAAAATAAATGTTTTTAAATAAAAAATAATAATATTAATATAAAAAATTATGGATAATCTAAATAAAAACATAGAAAAATTAATAAAAGAAATAGAAAATTCAAATAATAATAATGCCATTTGCAATAAAGCTTTAAAAGAAATTAAAAATATATTTAAAAATTTTAATAATAATGATTCTAATAATTTCCTAAAATTATGTGCGGTTACAGTTGATAAACTTTTTTATTTACAGCGTTATAATGATATCATTTACATCAAAGAAAATATTTTTAATATAAAAGACAAATTTCAAAATATCAATGACATTTTATTTTTATATCCATCAGCAATAAGTAATTTAATGCTCGGTTTTAATGATAAAGCTATAAAAGAATTAGAAGAATTGATAAATAATTATGATATAGAAAGTTCTCAAATTCCTCCATTACAAAATTTTTTAGCTGAAGCGTATTTAAGAGAAAAGAAATATGAAGAAGCTGTCAATTATTATGAAAAATTTATACATTTGAGTGTTACTAATGCTATGATGTGGAATGATTATGGCTATGCTTTAGAACAAATTGGAAGAAAAGAAGAAGCTAAAAAGGCTTATTCTAAATCATTAGAATTGGATCCGTCATTTATATTTGCAAAAAGAAATTTAAAAAGACTAAACCCAAAAGAAAATTTATTCAAAAAAATATTTTCATATTTCAGATTATAAATTTTAGATTTTATTAAATATTTAATCAATATTATAAAAGGCTTTTATTTCTTCAGCAACTTTTTCCAAATCATTTTCATTTATTCTTCTATGCTCTTCACGTCTAAACCAAGTTAATTGTCTTTTGGCAAAATTCCTAGTTCTTTTTTTTATTAATTCAATAGTATCTTCTAAACTCATGGATTCATTTATTAAATAATCATAAATCTCTTTATAACCTATAGCCTGCATTGATGTGTAGCTATTATCTATTCCCATATCAATAATTTTTTTCACCTCGTCAAGCAAGCCTCTTTCAAACATTATGTCAACTCTTTTATTAATATTGTCATAAAGAGTTTCTCTATCTATATCAATAACATAGCTTAAATAATCCAAATCAACTACAGGTTTTCTTAACTTTTTTAATTCTGAGATTTTTTTTCCTGTATTATAATAAACTTCCAAAGCTCTTACAACTCTTCTTGCATTGAATCTATCTATATTTTCCGCTGCTTCTTTATCAATATTTAAAAGCTCTGAATATAAACTTTCAAGTCCATATTTATCTATTCTTTCATAAAGTTCTTTTCTGATTTTTTGAGAAGATTCCTGATCGTCATTTTCCTCATCAAAAATACCATATTTTATAGCATCAATATAAAAACCTGTACCTCCTACACCGAATATAGGCACATTATCTATACTATTTATTACATTTTTAAATATATCAAGATATTCTTTTATATTAAAATTGACAGAAGGTTCTAATATATCAACCATTTTGTAATTATATTTTTTTATTTCTTCTAGGGAAGGTTTGGCAGAGCCTATATCCATATATCTATAAACCTGTATAGAGTCTATAGATATTATGGCGGCATTATTGAAATAGTTATCTATTAATTTATGAGCAAAACTGCTTTTACCTGAAGCTGTTGCTCCTGATATAAATACAATATTTTTCACTATTTATTATTCATCTTTTTTCTTTGAAGATTTTTTCTTCTTTTTTGATTTCTCTTCATCTTCTGAATAGTCATCATCAAAATCATCATCAGCATCGTCTGTATCAGCAACTGCATATTCAGTATCATTTTCTTCTTCTGAAGAATCATCTTCTGAAGCGTATTCACCTTCGTCATAAGCAACTTCAGAATGCTTAAAAGGTGCTTCTTCATCTACAGTCATATCTACACCTTCTTCATATTCATACTTAATTTTTCCGTCAAGTATGTTTTTCATAACAGTAGGTATATATTTTCCGCCTCTGTATTTAGTTTCACCTTTAAGAAGTGTACCGCCGTTTTTAGCTAATTCTATCATAGCTTTGCTAAGTTCATAGCGGTTTCCTTTATATTCTATAAGTTTCTCTAACGGTATTATACCCATATATTAAACTCCATATATAATTTTAAATTTATTTATAATTTTGAATTGATTGCTTCTTCTAATTTTTTATAAGCTTCTTCAACATCATCATTTTCTATAATGATATCGAATTTATCTTTATATTCTAATTCTCTTTTAGCATCCCAAATTCTGAGTTTTATGCTTTCTTCAGTTTCAGTTCCTCTATCTTCAAGCCTTTTTTTAAGAATTTCCATAGAAGGAGGAGTTATGAATATATAATTAGCATCTATTCCTTTGCTTTTTATATATAATGCACCTTGAATATCTATATCAAGTATCAATATTTTATCTTCATCATCAGCTTTTTCTAATTCTTTGAATGAAGTTCCATAATAATTATCATGAACTGACGCCCATTCTATGAAATCTCCATCATTTATCATTTGTTCAAATTTTTCTTTGTCTATAAAATAATAATCCTGACCGTCTACTTCATTTGCTCTTTTAGGTCTAGTGGTATAAGAAACACTAAAAACTGCATTAGAATGATTAGCCATATACTTTTTTATTAAAGTAGTTTTGCCGGCTGCCGAAGGGGCTGTAATAACAACAATATTGCTCATAATACACCAAATATAGAATTGCAACTTATTATATTATATTAATAAAAATATTTCAAGTTTTATATTAAAAATATTAATATATTAGTAATTAAAATACAAAATTATTCACATACAACACATATACTACAAAAAATCATTAAATTTGCTTAAAAATTTATTTTTGCATAAAACTGTTATATTAATTGATATTTATTTATTTTAATGTATAATAGGTCAAGTTTAAAAATCAAGGAGTAAATTATGTCGGAAATCAGAGTTCGTTTCGCTCCATCTCCAACAGGTTTTTTACATATAGGAAACGCTAGAACTGCATTATTCAATTGGTTATATGCCAAAGCTATAAAAGGAAAATTAATTCTAAGAATAGAAGATACAGATCAGGAAAGAAGTACTAAAGAAGCTGTTGATATGGCTATAAAATCATTAAAATGGCTTGGTATAGATTGGGATGAAGGTCCTGAAGTTGGCGGAGATTATGGTCCGTATTTTCAGTCTGAAAGACTAGATATATATAAAAAATATACTGAAAAACTTATGGAAGAAGGAAAAGCATATTATTGTTTTTGTACTTCCGAAGAATTGGAAAAAAAATCTAATATGCAGAGAACTCTTAATCAGCCTATTATTTATGACGGCAAATGTAAAGATATACCTTTAGAAGAGGCTAAAAGAAGAGTAGCAAACGGAGAGCCTGCTAAAATAAGATTCAGAGTTCCAAAAAATCAAATAGTAACTTTCGATGATTTTGTTAGAGGAATAGTAAAAACTAATAGCAATGAAATAGGAGATATCATAATAGTAAGAGAAAATGGATTCCCTACTTACAATTATGCCGTTGTTATAGATGATATGCTTATGAAAATTTCACATGTCATAAGAGGTGAAGATCATATATCAAATACTCCTAAACAAATACTTATTTATGAGGCATTAGGAGAAAAACCTCCTAGATTTGCACATACTTCTTCAATACTTGGTAATGACAGAAAGAAATTATCAAAAAGACATGGTGCTGCTACATTAATGGAATACAAGGACGAAGGATTTCTTCCTCAAGCTATGAGAAACTTTTTAGCTTTACTAGGCTGGACTCACCCAGAAGCTATGGAGACTATGGTTGATGATGATATGATTAAAGCCTTCAAATTAGACCGTTTCTCTAAAAGCCCTGCTATTTTTGATACTGCTAAATTAAGACACTTGAATGCTTGGCATATAAAAAATACAAATTTAGATGAAATTACAGAGTTATTTATACCATATTTAGTTAATGGCGGCTTCTTAAAAGAAAATTATACAGAAGAAGAACATGCTTGGGCTAAAAAACTTGTTTCTGTTATAAGACATAACTGTGTTGTTTTATCCGACATTGTAAAATATGTTCCTGTATTCTTTGAAAATGATTTTGAGCTTACTGATGAGATGAAAGAAATGGTAAACAAAGAAGAAAGCAAAAAAGTTCTTCAATTCATCAAAAATGATATAGAAAATACTGATGAAATTACTGATGAATATATGAAAGCATTAATCAAAAAAGCACAGAAAGAAACAGGGTTAAAAGGTCCTAATCTGTATCACCCAATAAGATATGTATTGACAGGAAGTGCTGCCGGAAGCGAATTATCACATATTTGCGAACTTCTAGGCAAAAAGAATGTTCTTTACAGATTATCTAAATATATTTAATAATAATTGGGGTAGAATATGATTAATGGTAAACCTTTAATACTTGCTGTAGATGATGAAGAACCTATTAGGGATCTTATAAAATATACTTTTGAACCTCATGATTTTGAAATTGTTACAGCAGAAAATGGTAAATCAGCAATAACTATATTAGAACATAATCCTGTTGATGTTATAATCACAGATTTGCTTATGCCTTCTATGACTGGACTTGCTCTTATAAGAGAAATGAAAAAGAGAAAAAGCTCTATACCTATTATAATAATTACAGCTTATGGTAATACTGAAATGGTAAAAGAAATTATTGCAGAGGGAGTATTCAGACTCATAGAAAAACCATTGGATTTTGATACTTTAATTCCTATAGTACATGAGGCTATAGAATATAAGAAAAATCAAGAAAATAAATAATAAAATTTCTTATTATAAAAATAATAAAAGGCTTGAGTTTAATTAAAAACTTAAGCCTTTTTGTTTATATATTGACATTAAATAATATAAATATATAATTACTATATGAATAATTTAATTTTTATAAAGTATAATAAGCTCCAAGCTCCAAGCTCCAAGCTCCAAGCTCCAAGCTCCAAGCTCCAAATAAATTTATAATTTCTAATAATAATTTATCAATCAAAAATACACAATTAATAAAATACAGCATTTCTTTTATCGTTGCAAAAATTTTAATTAATAAAAATTTAATAAATATATTTTTTAAGGAGAAAAATATGAAAAAACTTTTAATTACATCAATGATGTTATTATCTTTATTTATTATAGGATGCGGAAATAAAACTACAGCTCCTACAACAACAAATAATAATAATCATTCACGATCTTTTACAGGTAATTTTAAATTTGGAACATTTGGAAATGCTTCTGCATTATTTATTAATGAAGACGGAAGTATTTATATGAATATGGACAATGTTTTATTAACAATAAAAAAAGAAATGGTTACTAAAATATCCGACTCACAATATACAATAAAAGGTCAAATGCCTACTATAAAATATGATACTTCATCATCAGCAACTGCAAAATCAATAATGTTTGCTCAAAGTACTTCTGATATGAATACTGTAGATGTTTCACTTAATTTAAACGGCGGAAGTTTATCATTATCCGGGCAAGTTAATAGTGTTAATGTAAATGCTACCTTAAAAGAAGTAAGCGGATATATACCAAATGATTATGCTGGTATATATTATATGGATGGTAATCAAAATAATACTGGAATTGAAATAAAATCTGACGGATATGTAATTATAAAAAGAATGCAAAATGGTAATACTAACCTAGAACAAAAATATAATGATAAATTAATAAAATTATCTGAAAATGAATATCTATTAAATGAAGGCTCTTTAGAAAATAATTCATTATCTTCAGGTCAAATGACTACTAGTGATGCAGAAAGTATTTTGGTGGCAGAAACTTTGAGACATTATAATATATCTACAAGATCTACATTAAAATTTGAAAATAGTACAATTACAATGGAAACCAAAAGATTAAATATAAATTACAAAGATTACAATACTATTTCTGATTATATTCAACAAATAATTAAAGATATATCATATACAAATCAAATTGACTATTCATTAATTACAGTAAAATTTGAAAATACAGAATATTTAACATTTATTAAAAAATAGAATAAAAGGCTTGAGTTTAATTAAAAACCCAAGCCTTTATTATTTTTTAAGAAATTAAATAAAAATTATTCAATAATCTCTTCTATTTTATCTCCCGCTTCATCTAAAGCTTTTTCAGCCTTTTCTCCAGCTTTTTCTATTTTGTCTCCTGCTTTATCTATTGAATTTTCTATCTTATCAGTAACTTTGTCTATACTTTTTTCAACTTTATCATCTTCACAAGATATAAAAATCATTGATAATATAATACAAGAAATAAAAATAATTTTTTTCATAAGAGTTTACTCCGTTTTAATTTATTTTAATAATAATATTATTATTTATTCAGCTAATGAACAATAAAGAATAGCCCAATATGTATTTTTAGAATTTTTATATATTCCAATGCCAATATGAGTATAATCCATATCTAATATAGAAGACGAATCGCTAGGATCTTTAATCATAGCTTTGAAAATACCGCTTGCTGTTTCATATCCGCTTCTTATAGATTCTCCGTAATATGCTACTCTTATTCCGTTTTCTGAATATACGGTATGCATTTCTCTTCCGTCAGGTCTTTTAGATTCGAAAACTTTAGATATCTCTTCTGCCCTGATAGCTGCTGCATTTTGCAAATCTTCATTTGTTTGATATGCCTCAAGTCCTGCTTTTTGCCTCTCCTCATTTATTAACTCAAGAAGTTTTGCTGACTGCTCGGGATCTTGAGAGAATAAAGGCAATGCTAAAAATAAAATACTAAATGTAATTAAAATAATTTTTTTCATAATAAAATCCTGAAAAAGTTTATATATAATATAAAATCATTATCAAGCATAATCGTAAAACATTTTATACTATTTTTTACATTAAATAACCGCAGCTTTTTTCCAAAACTTCAGCATATTTTTTTACACCAGTGTTAACATTCATAAAAGGCTTATCATAACCAATAGCTCTCAATTTCTTTAAATCAGCCTGTGTGTATTTTTGATATTTACCTTTCAAAGCATCTGGGAATGCTATATATTCTATTTCAGCTGATTTATAAACTTCTTTCAATGCCTTAGCAATTTCAACAAAACTTTCAGCATTTCCTGTACCGCAATTAAATATACCAGATTTATTTTCATTTTCAAAAAAGAAATTATTAACAGAAACAACATCATCTATATGTATAAAATCTCTTAAAAAATTCTCACTTCCTTCAAATATTTTCATTCTCTCGCCTGCTTTTATCTGATTAAACAAATGAAAAGCAACAGAAGCCATTCTTCCTTTATGATTCTCCTGAGGGCCGTAAACATTAAAATATCTAAGTCCTACAACCTGACTATTTACTTTATTTTCTTTGAATAATTTATTTAAATATCTGTCAAATTGATATTTTGAAAAAGCATAAACATTCAAAGGATATTCATTTTTTTCATCTTCTTCAAAACCATTTTCACCATTTCCGTATACAGAGGCACTTGAAGCATATAAGAATCTTATTTTCTTATCTAAACAAACATGAAGAACATTTTTTGTATATTCATAATTATTTTTCATCATATATTTACCGTCTGTTTCCATAGTATCAGAACAAGCACCCTGATGAAATATTGCCTCAACTTTATTATTATTTACAAATGAAGTTAAATAATCTAAAGTAAAATCTTCTTTATCAATATAGTCTTTAAATTTAATTCTATTTAAATTCTTATGTTTAGAAGCGTTTTTCAAATTATCAACTATTAATATATCATCAATTCCTAAATTATTTAATCCTCTTACTATATTAGAACCTATAAATCCGGCTCCTCCAGTTACTATAATCATATTAAATCCTCCGATTTTTATTAATTTATATTATTAACTATTAATTTTTTTTATAATATTAGTAGTAGAATATCCATCAACAAAGTCAATGAGTACTGTTTCTTTTGAATATTCTCTTCCCACAACATTTTCTATTTTATAATCTCCGCCCTTTACTAAAACATCAGGCTTTACTATTTTTATTAATTCAAGAGGTGTATCCTCATCAAATATAGATATATAAGTAATACATTCCAAAGCAGCAAGCACGATAGCTCTGTCAATTTCATTATTAATAGGTCTGTCATTACCTTTTAAACGCTTTACTGAATCGTCGCTATTAAGCCCTAGAATAAGCAGATCGCCAAGTTCTCTAGCCTTCTGTAAATATTCCACATGTCCGCGATGAAGTATATCAAAACAGCCGTTTGTAAATACTATTTTTTTATTTTCTTCTCTATATTTGTTTAATACAGCGTCTAAATTATTTCTTTCTATGAGTTTTTTATTTATCATTATTGATTTATTCCAATTTTATATTTAGTAAATTAATTATATCATGTAACATATTAATAACAAGAATTAAAACAAAGTTAATAAAAAGATATTAATTTTTATACTCTAAAAAAGAAATAAGTTCTATATGATAAGTATCAGCAAACATATCTATAATATTTAAATCCGACAAATTATAATGATCTTTCAATAAATTAACATCACGTGCAAAAGTCATAGGATCGCATGAAACATATATGATTTTTTTCGGTTTGATTCTTATTATTTCATCTATTACTTTTTTATCAATTCCTTCTCTAGGCGGGTCTAATATTAAGGCATCAATATAATAATCAATATTTTTTAATGTTATAAAAGCATCTTCATTTTTTATTTTTAAATCATATTTATTTGCTATCAGTACAGAATCTTTATTTATTTCTGAAGCAATGAATTTACAATTATTATTAAAACTTTTTATTCTATTTTCTAAAGCCGATGTAAAAAATCCGCTTCCTGCATAAAGCTCAACTATAGTACTATCATTATCATTCAAATATTTAATGACATTATGCTGAAAATCATCAAGAAGATATAAATTACTTTGAAAAAATGTTTTATGCCCTATTGGTATATTACCGTATTTAGTTTTATAAAGTATAGTATCAGTTCCATAGCTTTTAATATTTTTATTATGCTTTACCGTTATCCCTTTAAAATATTTTTCAAAACATTTTATATTTATTTTTTTATTAAGTTCAATAAATGCAAGAGCTTCGTCATTGTTATTTTCTATTAAATAAATACTTCCTGTAATATTGTTTTTGGAGGCAAAATTCTTTATCTTTTCAAATAAACTTCCTTTTAAAATAATACATTCATCAATATTTACAAACTCATTGCTTTTAAATCTATAAAAACCAATTCTACCATTATCAGCTATCATATTAACTCTAAGTCTGTAATGAACATTATTTCCGCAAATTATTTTTATATCTTTATTAAAGTCAATATTTCTAATAGCATTTAAAACAACATTCTTTTTTATATCTAATTGTTTATTATATTCTATATGATTAAATAAACATCCACCGCAAATACCAGCATACTTGCATTTTGGTTTTATTCTAAACTTGGAAGATTCTATTATTTTATTTATAGAGGCATAAGAAAATTTTTTACTTTCTTTAGTTATAGTAATATCCAATATATCGCCTTCAACACTATGGGCTACAAATATAACCTTTCCATTTTCATCTTTAGCAATTCCATATCCGCCATAAGCAGTATCTATAATTTTTACTTTCATAAAATTTATATTAAAGTTTCTCTATTTCCTCTATAGTTAATCCTGTATTTTCACTTATAAATTTCTTATCTAAACCTGATTTTTTAAGACTTTTAGCTATAGATATGGCTTTATTTTTTTCTCCTTGTTCAATACCCTGTTCAATACCTCGTTCAATACCCTCTTTTATACCTTCTTCTTTTCCTAATCTTCTTTCTTCATCAAGCATTATTTGATTACCGTATAGATATGCTTCTTTCTTCTCATATTCCATCATCATCAATTTACTTTTTACAAAATTATTATATTTCTTTTGTACTTCTTCCATTATAGGTTTTTCTTCTACTATTTCAGACATAATTTCCTCCCTACTAGCTGTAGCACCGACCCGCACCGTATTTCAAAATATTATAGATAGTCTTCTATAGGTGCGGCTGAATACATTTCATTACACCATAAATTTATTTTATTACTAATTATACTATAAGTATTATCTAAATTGAGTAAATTAATACTTATTACAGGAGTTAATTCATCATATCTTTCACCATGCTTTAATAGCTTACTGTAATTAGCTGCCCAATAATAAAGTATTCTCTCTGGAAATCTTGAATTACCTTGTAATTGTATTTCTATAATAACTACTGATCCGTTTTGTGTAATACACTTTACATCAACAATAGTTTCTTTTAAATTTTTATTTTTCTTTAAATTAAGGCGACTGCCCGCCTTCGGCGAAGGGGTAAGTATTTCAACAGAGCGGAAAGTCTTCATATTAGCATTAATCATTATAGAATTGATAAAGTCCAAAAGTATAGACTCACTGCTTCCCTTATCTGTGAAAAGATATCGTATAAAATAATCGTTTAAAGGATTAAAAGTTTTTACAGCATTTAAATTTCTTTTCATAAATATATTATACTGAAAATCATAAAGTTTGTCAAAATAAATTCATTTGTATACAAAAATCTAAATCAAAAATAATCAGAAAAATAAACCTGCTCTTTAGGGATAATAGATTCTAATAAATTTATTCCTTTTATGCTTGATTCTATTCTTCCGATTCTATACAGATAAGAAGGAGATTTATAACTCATAAGCATTGTTGTAAGAGTCTGAATATTCATTCTTATGATATATCTGTCTTTACCGTTTCTTTTATATTCTTTATTGAGTCTTTTACAAACTGTATTTTTATTCTCGTCCCAATAAATTAAAAAACTTCCATTATTCCATTTAGCCATATTATCTTTTATTATTAAATTTATTTTTTTATTTTTAGGCTTTCTTAAAAATGGATAATCATTGATGAATCCTTTAACATCTGTAATCCTTGCCATTATATAAGGTCTTATAGTTTCTTTTATTTCGCTGTCTTCAAGTAAAAATGCAATAGGTTCATTGGTATAATTATAACCATGAACTTTATCCACCATAGAGAAATGTGCCGATATATAATTCCAAAGCCCAAGTCTAGCCTCAAAATTAAGATAAACAATTTCTTTTATATGAAAAATATCATTTTCTATCACATAAACTAAAAAACCTTTAGCCTCCTCTTTTTCATTATAATATATGGCAACTATAGTATCATCTACATCCCATCTCCAATACTCTTCCCATTCTAAATCGCCCCTGATTAAAGCACCATGCCTTATATGTGAAAATTTATTATAAAGCTCTATTAAATCCTCATTGTCGGAAGCAACTCTCTCTACCCTGCCCTTATTAGTTATAGTTTTTGGAAGCTGAGTGTCTTTTATTTCAAAACTCATTTTATCAGAAATAATTTCCCAGCCTTTTCTTCTATAGAATGGTATTGAATAAGGATATAGTACAGATATAGTCTGACCTTCCTTTTTCATGTTCTCAATACTCTTTATCATCAAATCATTCATAAGTCCAAGATTAGAATATTCAGGATAAGTAGCAACACCAGTAATACCAGCCATTTTATATATAACGCCATGTATATTCATTCTCATAGGATAAACAGCTATTTGAGAAGCTAACTTTTCACCGTCAAACCAGCCTAAAACTTTAGCCTTACTTAATACAGCAGATTTAGCCTGTTTTATTTCATCTATCTCATAACCAAGATTTATAAGTTCATTATTGCTCACTTGAAATGCATATCTTAATAAATTATTAAAATCATCTAAATCTTCTAATGTTAAATATCTTATTCTAAATTTATTTTTCTTTTTCTTTATTATACTTTCTTTAGAATCTTCTTTATTATGATGAGTGCTCATAAAATTTTACCTATATTTTACATAATACATAGTTAATATAATAAAAATATTTATAATTGTCAATTTGTGAAATTATGAAGGTAAATGCAATACAATCAATTATTATTAGAATTTTCTATATTGGCCATAAATAATTCATCTGAAGGAAGAACTAAATTTTCAATATTATCTTCTTTACCCTGACATAATTTGAAAAAATCACAAAACTCACAATGCCTTCCAACCTTTTTATCAAAAGCTCTGTCATACCTTATATCATCAACTATTTCATCAAACCATTCTCTTAAATAATTAATCGATTCAGGAGTAAATTCTATAGTATCTAATTTATCATCTTCAAAATGATAATAAGAACCGCTTGTAACCTTACATTTAAGCCCATCCAATATACAAGCATATAATTTTAACTGTATGGTTTTTCTATCTCTCTCCTCATTATCTTCACCAACATCATAATACTTTGTGGTTTTATAATCTACAATCTGTAATGTCCCGTCAGCAGATAAATCTATTCTGTCTATTCTTCCAAATAAAATATAATCTCTAACTCTATTTTCCATATAGCTTTCTATCTTGTAAGGTACTTTCTGTCCGAATGAATTAAAAAAATTTGAAAGCATATAAAGACCTCTTTCACCAAGTTCTTTTTCTTCTTCCCTACTATTAAAAAAGGCCCTTATACCGCTTCTTTTCCATACATTTCTAAAAATATTATATAGATTCTCTAAACTTCTTTCCTCTGCTCTCTGCTCATAAAATTCTTTACAAGCCAAATGTATAGCATTACCAAAAATAAAGTAAACATTAACACTTCTCTTTTGCTTTTTAAAAGGCTTTTCTATATAAGTATATCTATACTTTCTAGGACAAAGCAAATATGTAGACATGCTGTATTCACTAAATCTCTGTAATTTTTTAGCTTCCATAAATTAAAATTATTATTAAACTATATATTAATAATATTTATTGTTATTTTTCTGTTGTATTATTTTCAGTTTCAGTAGTAGAAGTATATTTATTAAGTAATTCTTTTATATCAGTATCAGTAGTAATATCTACAGGTTTTTTTCCTTCTATATCAGCTATATTAGCATCTGCATTATTTTTCAAAAGTATCTCTACCGCTCTATAGCTATCAGAAGCTGCTGCAAAATGCAAAGCTGTCCAACCATCATCGTCTTGGAAATTAACATCTGCTTTAAATTTAAGCAATGCTGCTATAACTGTTACCTGATTATTCATAGAAGCCCACATTAAAGGAGTAGTTCCTGTATTATCTCCTACATTAACTATATCTATACCTGAACTTCTTGCAGCAGAAGAATCTAATATCACAGAAACAACATTAGCATTTCCTCTTGCTGAAGCAATATGCACAGCCATAGCATCATCTATACTATCTTTGGCAAGTACATCAGCACCATAACTTAAAAGCATATTTACTATATCTGCATATCCATAATACGAAGCAAGTAAAAGAGGTGTTTGACCATCAGCATACCATTTATTATCACCTTCCATTAATATTGTATCAACAGGAAGTACAGGATTCATATTAATCCATTTTTGAGATAATAATTCTTTTACTATAGCGGCATTATTAGATTTTACTGCCACATGCAATGCTGACCAGCCTTCCGAATTAGTTATATTAGCATCTGTTCCTTGTCCTAATAATTCTCTTACTTTTATAACATCCCCTTTTTCTATATAATCAAAAAATTCATTGTTGGAGTTGGTAAGTACATCATTTTGCAAATTTTCAGAATTTGTAGCATCTTGTGAATATAATATAAAACTGAATAAAAACAAACTAACCGAAACAAATATTTTTTTCATAAAAATACCCTCAACAATATTATATTTCTATAAATTATAGTATATATTTAAAAATATACAACAATTAATATAATAATTTTCATAATCTGATACTTGATATATTATCCCATATAAAATAATATATATAATATTTACAAAGGAGATTTTTTATGGATCAGTATAATAAAAAACACTACAAAAACTTAATTGGTAAAATTAAGTTTTTTTATTTCTTTATTTTTTGTATTATGTTAATTAATATAAATAATAAAGCATATTCACAAACTACAAATACTAACAATATAAAAAGATACGGACAATTATCTGCATCTTTAGAAATGGTAGCCTATGGAAGAATGAGTGATTTGATAGAACAGACAGGAAATGAAGACACATTAGGCGTTTTATTATATGGAGATTTACATTACATAAAAGAATATAAATATGCCTCAATAGAAGCTGCATTCAATGCGAGATTCTATGAACCATTATCACATAAAGCAAGATTTTATAAAGATATGTCCCCTCCTGTATTTGATTTCTCTAAAATGAATATATTTGTAAACTTTAAATATGTGGGTATAAGAGCAGGAGTTTTAGAACCATATACAAAAAATATACCTATGACATCATATTTTCCTACATTATTTTATTATCATACTGTAAGCAGTAATAAAGCTACAGTACTTTCAGGACCAAGAGATATGCCTATAGGATATGACAGCCAATTTATACCAAGATATGATACTGGTATAATGATAGAAGCCAATTTCTTTGGAGTATTTATAGGTGTAGGCATGGTTAATGGAGAAGAAGGACTTGATGCTAATTCATCTAAAGGTTTAATGGCTAAAGTGGCATACAGTAATGATTATATTAATACAGGAGTCGCAGGAGTTGTTACAGAAATAGGATCTATACCAATAAAAGAATGGGGAGATAGCGTTAATGCATTTTTCTATTTTAGAAACGGAAGAGATGGAAGATTCACTGTTGGTTTGGAGGGATTTTGGTTTAGACATGGAATAAGAAGATATAATGAATATTCTCCTGGTGAAGATAATACAAATCAGCATCATTATAATGGCGGATATTATACGGATTTTTCTGTACAAACTTTTAATGGAGAAAACCCATATTATGGTATGAGCGGATTCATATTTTTTGAAGCGAGAAGATTATGGAAATTTGATATAACTGCTCATTTTGGTATTCATGATAATAATATATATTCTGATGCTGAAGATATTTATCAGCTAAAATACAGGGCTTTTTTAAAAATAACATTTAATATAACTGATGATTTTAAAATAATGATTTCTGATACATTTACTTATGACCCTGTATACAAAAATAATTATCAATATTATGAATTAGAAAATAGAAATCAGGTAGGTGTTATTTCTTATAATGAAAAAAATGGACATTATACGGTAGATAACGACTTTTATTTAGGTATGAGCTTCAAATTCGGCGGAGTATGGGGAAATAAATAGACTATTTTAAAATAATTAAAAATTAAATCTTTATTTTTTTATTATATCGTTTATAATACTTTGCATGAAAAAAATAGATTTAAACAATATAAATAGAATAGTATTCAAATTTGGTACTAATGTTTTGAGAAATGATGAAGGATATATATCTTTAGCTAGAATATATTCATTTATAGAATCAATAGCAAAATTTCACAGAATGGGAAAGGAAGTTTTAATAGTTACTTCAGGAGCTGTTGGATTAGGTGCTAAAAAGATTAATGTAACAGATTTAGATGAAGTAGCTTTAAAACAGGCTTGTGCTGCTATAGGGCAATCTCAGCTTATGTCAATATATGAAGATGGATTTTCAAAATTTGATATAGTTACTGCCCAAATACTTCTAACAGAAGAGGATTTCTCAAATAGAAGAAGATATTTAAATTTGCATTCTACTTTAAGTATGCTTTTAAAATATAAAGTTATACCTATAATAAATGAAAATGATACAGTATCAAGCGATGAGCTTAAACAATTATATGATGTTACTCAGATAAGTTTTTCTGATAATGATAAACTTTCTGCATTGGTAGCAAGCGAATTGGATGCTGATTTACTTATAATACTTTCAGATATAAATGGGCTTTATGATGATAATCCTAAAACTAATCCTAATGCTAAATTTATACATGAAGTATTTGAAGTTACAAAAGAAATAGAAAATTTAGGTCTTGATGCTTCAAAAGGCGGAAGAGGCGGAATGAAAACAAAACTTCAGGCTGCTAAAATAGTTACAAGATCAGGATGTGCATTATTCATAGCTAATGGTAAAAGACCGAATGTTCTTAATGATATTTTTGAAACAAAAGAAAAAACAATATTTTATCCTGTAGAAAAAGATGATGAGCTTTCAACTAAAAAAAGATGGATTGCTTATGCCACAACTATAATAGGAAAATTAATGGTTAATGCCGGAGCTAAAAAGGCTGTTTTAGAAAAAGAATCAAGCCTTCTTCCTATAGGAATAACAAAGGTAATTAATACATTTAAAAAAGGTGATATAGTAAGTATTGCTGATGAAAATGGAACAGAATTTGCAAGAGGCATTATCAATTATAATTCTGATGATGTTCAAAAAATAATGGGACATCACTCTGATGATATACTTAAAATACTAGGTTATAAAAATTATGATGCCGTTATTACAAGAGATTATATAGTATTATTATAATGCATTTCTCAATTGCTCTGCTGCATCTTCAGGTTTAATAGAATTAATATATACCCCGCTTCCTAATTCATAGCCTGCTAGCTTACTCATTTTAGGCATTATATCCAAAAACCAATGGCTTGAATCCATATATAGTTTATCAAGTACAGGTAATAAAGTATGAAGAACGCTATTAAAGCTTATCTCCCCAAGAACTTTATATAACCTATCAAATACATTTTTTAATATACTAGCAAAGTCTAACATATTAACAGAAGATGTATGTATAATACTGCTTGAATGATTCTTAGGAATAACATATATTTGATAAGGAGATCTAGAAGCAAAAGGACAAAAAGCAAGAAAATTTTCATTCTCGCATATTATTCTTTCATTAATTCGCTTTTCTTCTTTTATGATATCGCAATATACACATCTATAATTCTCATCATAATATTCAAAAGAACCATAAATTTCATCCAACATTTGCATAGGTACAAAAGGAGTTGTTATTATTTGTGAATGCGAATGATAAAGACTTGCCCCTGCTTCCGGTCCAAAATTCTTAAAATACAGACTATACATCATATCTTCATTTTTTCCTAAATCTTTAAGTCTCATCATAACAGCTTTAAAAATATAGAAGAAATCTTCTGTTTGTGCATGATAAAAATTAAAGTAATGATTAGGATGCTCTATAATAACATCATGAAATCCCTTAGAACTAGTGGCATGAAAAAGTTCATTCTCTTTAGGCAATTCATTTTCATGAGTTTCAGATATTATAGGGTATTTGTTAGGTACGATTCTAACCTGCCAAATTTCTTCCTGTTCAGCGTAAACTGTATAAACAGGATCCGGAGTTTTCATTTCATGTCCTCTGCAAAACGGACAGCTGAGCTCAGAATTAGCAACCTGTCTTTCGGTGAAATTTACATAATCGCTAGGTCTTCCTGTTCTCTCAGATGAAATAATCACGGACTGTTTTGTTACAGGGTCTTTACGGATATGGGGCATAAAAAATATTAACCTATGAGTCTTTTTATCTTATCTTTAATCTCTGTAAGATTACCTGATTTCAATATATAACCGTCAGCATTCCAAACAGAAAATTCATGTCTGTAATTGTTATATGCTGTACATATTATGATAGGCAATTCTCTATGTTTTTCTCTAACCTTAGCCAAAAAATCCAAACCGTCCATTTTAGGCATTTTTATGTCTAATGTTATTAAATCAATATGGGGAGTACCTTTATCAAGCATTTCCAAAGCTTCCTCACCGCTATCTGTGGATACTACATCATATCCTTCATCTTTAAACTCTTCTTCAAAAAGAGTTCTAATGCTTTTTTCATCATCTAAAACTAAAATTGTTTTCTTAGGCATAATGTTCTCCAAGTGTCTTATACTCATATTATAATAATTGAGTCAAAAAAGTCAAATAGAATTTTTTGTTTTGATTATTACAATCTTATCTTTTACGAATAAATAATTATAAAAAAGCAGTATTTTATACTACAATTTTTACTTTTTTTCGCTTTCTATAGATTTATTATAGCTTGCAATAACGCTTTCTATAATACCGCTTCTAAGTCCTTTTTCCTCCAAAACTTCCACTCCTTTTATAGTAAGTCCTCCGGGAGTACATACGCCATCCTTTAATTGTGCAGGATGTTTACCTGATTCCAATACCATAGCACCAGTTCCTTTAAAAACCTGTGCTGCCATTTCTATAGATGTTTTTCTGTCTATTCCCATAAGAACACCGGCATCGCTCATAGCCTCTATTAATATATACATAAATGCAGGAGAACATCCAGCCATAGCATTATATGCATGTATTTGTTCTTCTTTGATTACCTTAACCATTCCTACTCTCTTTAACAATTCAACAACACCATTCTCAACAACTTTATTTTCTGTTTCTACAACTGATATAAAACCATTGCAAGTTTTAACAGGTGTATTAGGCATTATTCTCACTATTCTGCTTCCGCTGAAATATCTTGATAAATCCTTTTTTGACACGGAAGCTGCCACGCTTATAATAGTAGCACCAACTTTAATAGATGATGATATCTCTGCGGCAATAGCAGGAATCATATAAGGCTTAACTGCCAAAAATAAAACATCTGACTCACTAGCCGCTTTTCTATTATCAGTATAAACTTTTATTCCAAGATTCTTCTCAAGATAATCTTTTTTCTCCATAGTTTTTACGCTTGCTACAATATTCGTATACTCTATTCCGGATTTTATAAAGCCTTCTATTAAAGCTCCCCCCATAGCACCGGCACCAATGAATCCTATTATCATATTAACTCCTTTTCATATAAAAAATTCAAAATCATATATAAAATAATACCAAAATATTCAAAAATGTAAAAATAATCTTTCATTAAAAATTATCTATTTATCACTAAAATACTTTTTTCCTAATTGCCATAAATACATATCTATTTCTTTAAAAGTATAATTATCTAATTCATAATTTTTTATAAATTGTGTAATTATATTTTTAAATTTACAATATTCTTTTAAATCATCATTTTTAAATTTATAAAAATTATCTTCTCTTCTAAAATATCTAAGTATAACATCAACATATTTATCATATATTGGATAATATTCAGGTTTATGATGAGAACAATATTTAGTGGCAAATGAATAAAAATTTCTTTCTTTTTCTTCATTATCTTTATTTATAATTTTTACTTTTTTATATCATCTACTAAACTTACATCTCCTTTATTTAATCTTTCATCTATAGAAGGTTTATTATGATTTAAACTTTCTATATGTTTAGCAACATCAAAAATCTTAAATATATTTGTACTATAAAAATCATTTAAAGTAGCTGCCTTTATTAATATACTACTTATATCTTTATTATTAGGGCATAATTCAAAAAACAATTTATTTAAAGCTTTTTCCTGATAATCATAATTCTCTAAACTATGCCATTTTTTAAATAAGATTCAACCTCTTCAATTGATGGTTTTGGTATATTATTAACATCTTCTAATTTTTTCATTTGTATAAAAAATCAATTATAATGATTTGATATCATCTATGCTCAAACCTGTAAGTTCACTTATAAGTTCAATATCCATATTTTTATTTTTCATATTTTTTGCTAATGAATATTTTTCTTGTTCTATACCTTATTTTATCCCTAATTTTCTTTCTTCTTCTAACATAATTTGATTACCATATAAATATGTCTGTCTTTTATCATATTCATTCATCATTAGTCTATCTTTTATAAAATTATTATATTTCTTCTGTACTTCTTCCATTATTGGTTTTTCTTTTACTATTTCAGACATAATAACCTCCCTACTAGCTGTAGCACCGACCCGCACCGTATTTCAAAATATTATAGATAGTCTTCTATAGGTGCGGCTGAATACATTTCATTACACCATAAATTTATTTTATTACTAATTATACTATAAGTATTATATAAATTGAGTAAATTAATACTTATTACAGGAGTGAGAACATCATATTTTTCACCCTGTTTTAATAGTTTGCTATAATTAGAAGCCCAATAATATAATATACGTTCTGGAAATCTTGAATTACCCTGTAATTGTATCTCTATTATTACAACTGAACCATTATGAGTTATGCATTTTACATCAACAATAGTTTCTTTATCTTGATAACTTTCTTTATAATTAAATGGTGTTAAAATTTCTAAAGATCTGAAAGTTTTCATATTTGAGTCAATCATTATTGAATTAATAAAATCCAATAATATAATTTCACTTCCTTTATCAGAAAAAAGATATCTAACAAAATAATCATTTAATGTATTAAAATATTTCAAATCTTTATAATCACACATAATAAATATTATAATAAAAAATACATAAATTGTCAAAATATACAAAACATAAAATTTCTAAATAGAATTGAGTTTATTTATAGCTTCTTCTATAGACTCTATTTTAGAATCGTATTTATTAATATTTTCTAATCTGTTTATACCATTACAAGCCTGCCATAGAGAAATTAAAGCTACATAATCCTCGGCTTTATTTTTTATATTATAATTATCGAAATTGCACATTATATCAGATAATACATGTTCAAAATCCATTATAACAGATTCATATATCTTTTCAGCCTTTTCAAAATCTTGTATATCTTCAAAGCATAAAGCTGTTTTTATTAAATCAGGTCCAACCAAGCCTTTATAATCAGACATTACATTGCAGGTTATATAGCTTTTATAATACATAATATCTGCCTTATTTTTTAAATCTCCATATATACCGTAAAAATCACTAAATACATCAAATATATATCTGTATATAGAAGAAGTTATATATATACTTAATTTATCAGCTAAATTTGCATTTTTAAAATTAAGTACAATATTGCTAGTTATAACCAATATAAACTCATGCATCTTATTTAATAAAATATTAAGTTCTTCTTTCAATCCTCCGAAATATAATGCATATATAAATCTCACAAAATCTCCATATAACAAAGCATTATTCACAGTCAAATCAAAATTTATATTATCTATACTGCTTATATTTTTATTATTAATCAATTCTTTTATAACTCTTAAAACACTTCCGTCATCTTCATAATAAAAATTATAATTATTAGAAACGAATAATCCTATGGCCTGTAATTTACGTTTAGATGAAAAATCTTTTACATATGAATCTAATACCGATTTAGCTAAAAAGATATTACCAGATGATAATGGCTTTAATATATCGGCATATTCACCATTGAATAATTTTTCTTTTAATTGTATTAATTCTTCTTCATTCATAATTTACCCCTATATTTACAATATATATTATACTATATATTTGTAAATAATTATATAACAATAAAAAAAATTAAATATATACTTTTTATTCATTTTGATATAAAATAAACCGCATTAAAAACTAATAGGATATAAAAATGGAACTTTTAGCACCTGCTGGAAATAAAGAAAAATTAGAAGTAGCATACCATTACGGAGCTGATGCTGCATATATAGGCGGAGCATTATTTAATTTAAGACATCAAAGTAAAAATACAACTATAGATGAACTTGCTGAATGTGCTCAATTAGCTAAAAACTTAAATAAAAAAATGTATTTAACTTTAAATGCATTTCTTCATGAATATGATAAAAATAATTTAAAAGCATATTTAAAAGAAATACAGAATCTAAATATAGATGCATTCATAGTTTCTGATTTAGGAGTACTTGGAATAGTTAAAGAAACAATACCTGAAGCAACTATTCATATAAGCACTCAGGCTTCTGTTACAAATAGTTATTCATGCAAAATGTATGAAAGTTTAGGAGCGAGCAGAATAATATTAGCTAGAGAACTTTCTTTAGATGAAATAAAAGAGATTAGAGCGAATACTGATTTAGAATTAGAAAGTTTTGTGCATGGTGCTGTATGTATGTCTTATTCAGGAAGATGTTTATTATCAAATTTCTTAAACAATAGAGATGCTAACGGAGGAGAATGCTCTCAGGTTTGCAGATGGAATTTCAAAACATATATAGAAGAAAAAACAAGACCTGGAGAGTTCATGGAAATTGAAGAAGGAGAAAATCACACTACAATATTAAGCAGCAGAGATTTACAAATGGCTGAATATCTTCATTTACTTCAGAAAGCTGGTATTGATTCTATAAAGATAGAAGGAAGAATGAAAAGCGTATATTATGTGGCTAATACTGTAAGAGTTTATAGAATATTATTAGATTTACTTGACAGAATCGGTTATGATTCATATCCTGAAGCTATAAAAAAAGAGCCTATAGCAAGTTATTTGAAAGAGCTTGATACTATAAGCAGAAGAGAAAGCGATACAGGATTCTATTTCGGAAGAGATAATATAAAACCTACACTAAAAGGATATTTAAAAGGCAGAAGACTTATGGGTATGATATCAGATGACAGCGAGGAATATGCTAAAATTACAGTATACAACACTATAAAAAACGGTGATGATTTAGTGTATATAGGAAAAGATTTTATAAAGCATAATGATAACAGATTTAAACTATTTATAAAAACAGAAGAAAATGAATTTGTAGAAGTGGATAATATTAGAAACATAGATAATGCCTATATAAAATCAGGAGTACATGATTTCAAAAAATACGATATTATTACTGTAGAAGAAAATTAATAAAATAAGAAGATTAAATTATGGTATTAGGTGTTGACTTCGGAAGAAAAAAAACAGGCACTGCTTTTATGGATATGGATATAAAAATTCCTTTTCCATGCAGGCTCATAGAAGAAAGCAATGCTAGAAAAGTAAAACGTGCTTTGATGGATATAATAGAAGAAAAAAATATTGATACTGTTGTTTTTGGTTTGCCTTTATCCGATGAAGGAAAAGAAAGCGAATGGTGTGCTGAAATAAGAAGATTTTCCGAGTTTCTTCTAAAAAGTGTAAAAGTTAATATTGTATTTGTTGATGAATACGGCACTTCAAAAGAGGCTGACTTTATATTAAGAGGAAAAAAGAAAAAAGTAAAAAATAAAGCTAATGATTTAATAGCAGCAACTTTGATATTAGAAAATTATTTGAATGTTCTTAATATGAATAATAGAAATCAATAATATAACTATTTACTATTTTTATGATTAAATAGTTATATATATTAATAAAAACTATAAAAAGGTAATAAAAATATGAATAATAATATAACTAAAAAATATATAACATTATCATCTATAATTGTAATTTTGATAATAATATTAATTGCAATAACTTTTATGAAAAACAGAGGATATTCATTGCCTGAATTGAAAAAAATAAATTCAAATATATCTGAAATAACTATAAAAAGAGGGGCAAATGAAACTATACAAATAAAATATAATGATAATAAATGGACTGTAAATGATAAATATAATGCTGATGATAATTTAGTAACTTCAATTACAAATGCATTAAGCACTATACAGCCTATAGAAATAGTTTCAAGAGGAGATGATAACAGCATATCAAAATATAAATTAACAGATGAAGAAGCATTAACAGTTGTGGCATTGGACAGCTCTTCAAAAGAAGTAAGAAATATAAAATTCGGTATGAAATCAACTTTTGGAAATAGCGTATATTCTAAAATAAATAACGACAATAATATATATCTTCTTGGAAACACTCCTACAAATCCTAAAGATATATTCGATAAAACAGAAAATGATCTTATAAACAAAACTATATCTCAAGTACGCAATGATGATATAGCACAAATCACTATAGAATACAATAATAATTCATATATATTATCAAAAAATACTAATGACACTAATAATACTTGGATAAAAAATTGGAATAATAACACTGTAAAAGGAAATGATGTTTATACAAGCATATTCACTTTGGCCAATTTAAATGCTGACGGATTAATAACTAATGACAGCACAAGCAAAAATGCTTCATTATATAAAATCAATATACAGGCTTTGAATGGAAATATATCTTATGAAGTATTAAATAAACTTGATGACAATAATTATGAGATAGTAAACCCTAATGATAATAACAGATACTATATGACAGAAAGTTCATTTAATACATTTTTAGAAGCTGTTAATTATATAATTAATTGATCATATTATAATTGAAAATAAATAATAAAAGGAGCTTTAATAAGCTCCTTTTTTAATACCAAATAATTCTAATAAAAAAATAATTACATAGTGAAAGATTCGCCCAAATAAACTTTACGTGCTAATGGGTTATTAATTATTTCTTCAGGTGTACCTTTTACCAATATTTGTCCGTTACCCATTATATATGCTCTGTCTGTGATTCTTAAAGTTTCGCGTACATTATGGTCTGTAATTAGTATTCCTAGTCCTTTTTCTTTTAAAGAGGCTATAATATTCTGTATATCTATAACGGCAATAGGGTCAACTCCGGCAAAAGGTTCATCTAATAATATAAATTTTGGATTGACAGTCAATGCCCTTGCTATTTCACATCTTCTTCTCTCACCGCCGGAAAGAGTATAGCCTTTTTGTTTTCTTACATGGTTAATATTAAATTCATTAAGAAGCATATCTGTTATATCCATTCTTTGCTTTGAAGATAATGATTTATTATATTCTAATATGCTAAGAAGATTATCCTCAACAGACATCTTACGGAATATAGAAGCCTCCTGAGGTAAATATCCTATTCCCAAAGTAGCTCTTTGATGCATATGAAGTTTTGTTATATCAAGATCATTAAGATATACATTTCCAGCAGTAGCAGTAACAAATCCTACAGTAATATAGAAACTAGTTGTCTTTCCTGCCCCATTAGGTCCTAAAAGCCCAACAACTTCACCCTGTTTTACATTATAAGAAATATCACCTATTATTTTTCTCTTTCCATAATATTTTGTAAGATTAACAGCACGAATCTCATAAGGATTTGATTTATCATAATTAAAGAAATTTTCAGCCGTTATTGGCTCATTATTAGAGGGCATAAAATTTGTATCATCTTTTTTTTTGAAAATATTAAGAAATTTACTAAACATATACCCTCTCTTTATTTATTATTATTTATTTTTTATTATTGTACATTTATATCTAGTCCGCCTGAATGCTTTTCAGTATTTAAAGTATTCATAGCCTTATCAAATGTATAAAGGTTTCTTCCTTCTAAATTACCGCCGCCAAGCATTTTAATTTTTTCAATAATATCATTGAATAATTCTTCTTCTTCAAGCTGTTCTTGTATAAACCAATCTAAGAACCTAGATGTAATATAATCTTTGTTCTCCATAGCTTTTCCAACTAATTCATTTATGCATGAAGTTACATACTCTTCATGTTTTAATATAGTTTCAAATAAATGCTCTACTGAATTAAAATCGCTTTGAGGAGCCTGCATTTCGCTTATAACAGCCTGTCCGCCTACTTTATTTATGAAATCTCTAAATTTCTCAAAATGCTCTAATTCTTCTTTATAGTGTCCGTATAAAAAGCTGCTGCATCCTTTCAAACTTTTTTTATCGCACCAGCCTGCCATATTAAAATAAAGGCTAGCAGAATATAATTCTTTATTCAACTGAATATTTAATAATTTAATAGTATCCTCTTTTATTATAGACATAATAAACTCCTTTTTAATATTTTATAACCTTTAACTATTCTATAATATGTTTTAAAATTATCAATAAAAAAAATATTATATTTTCATAAAACTACTCGCCGGTACGAGCTGTACCACCTTCCCACACCGTATATCTTAATATTTCGGATAGTCCGCTGTAGGTGCGGCTGATTACTTTTTATTATACAATATAAAAAGCTATAATATTATATAACTAATTATAGAAATGAAATATATTAATATTATAATTACCTTGTACAAGCTATTACCGCAGGTACGCTTCGCGATGGGCGACCCGCACGGTATTGCTTATTCTTATCAAACGCCCTATGTAAGTGCGGCACCGTACCTTTAATTATACAGTGAATTATAATAATAAAAGCTAAAAAATATTATAATACAATCCCATAAATAAAAGGCAAACAAATACTGCTTATTAAAAATAATTATTCTTAACATATTCATTTTTAAGTTTCTATTTATAAAATATAAAATCGATATGATTAAATAACTTTATTAGAGATTTTATAATAAAAATTATTAAATTATTTATTTATCATAATTATTATCAAAAATATTTTTATTTTTTATTTTAGTATCTATAAGAATTAATTTTTTTAAGTTTTTTAATTCAGGAAGTTTTTTTATAGAACTTGAAAGAATATGTAATTCTTCTAAATTTTTTAATTTGCAAATAGAATCAGATATTTCTTTTAAATTATTAGAACCTATTAAAAATATTTGCAAATTTGTTAAATCAAATAATTCTTCAGGAAAAGTTTTATATTTATTATAGCTTATATTTAAATATTTAAGTTTTTTTAAATAAGAAATTTCTTTAGGTATAATTTCTATATTGTTATTAGATAAATCAAGAGCTTCCATATTTTTTAAATTTGAAATTTTTAAATCAATATTAGTAATTTTATTTGCACTTAAATCTAAATTTTTCATATTATCTAAATAAAAAATTTCTTCCTGAATATCATTTAAATTATTTCCGCTTATATTAAGAACTTCTAATTTTTTAAGATTTATAATTTCTCTTGATATACTGCTTATTTTATTCTCATAAATATTAAAGATTTTCAAGTTTTTCAAATTTGATATTCTATCGTCAATAAAACTAACATTATTTCCTGATAAATTTATTTCTTCAAGATTTTCCAAACTATAAATAAAATTCGGTATTTCATCAAAACCATTATACATAAACCAAATTCTTTTTAATGATTTTAATTTAGAAATTTCATCTAAAAATAAATTACAAGGCAAATCATACAAATCAAGCTCTTGAATATTTTCTAATTCTTTTTTACTTCTTGGAAAATTTTGTATTTCTAAATCCGAAGCCCAAGAAATAATTTTATTAAAATCTTTATCTGACAGCATAAAATAAATTAATTAATAAGATTCTTCACTTCGTCCCAGCTCAATTTATTAATATCGCCCATAGAATCGCCGACTACAGTATCAATCAATAAACGTTTTTTGTTTTGAAGTTCCAGTATCTTTTCTTCTATAGTTCCTCTTGCGATTAGCTTATAATTAGTTACAACGCGTTTCTGCCCTATTCTGTACGCTCTGTCAGTGGCCTGATCTTCAACGGCCGGATTCCACCATAAATCATAATGCATTACTGTGTCCGCCTGAGTAAGAGTAAGCCCTGTACCTGCTGCTTTAAGGCTAAGTAAGAATATAGGTGCTTCTCCTGCATTGAATCTATGAACTAAATCCATTCTGTCCTTTGTGGCTCCGTCCAAATAAAAATAATCTATTCCTAATTTCTTGAAAGCACTGCGCATAAGATTAAGCATTCTAGTAAATGAACTGAATACTAGTACGCTATGTCCTCCTGAAATAGCTTCTTTAATCATCTCTATAAACATATTAAACTTACCGCTTGTATGACTCTCACCACGTAAATCTTCATGCATTAGTCTTGGATGGCAGCAAACCTGTCTTAATCTTGTTAATGCTGAAAATATTTCTATATGTGATTGAGCAAAACCTTTACGTTTAACTGTCTCAAAAATCTCTATTCTAGCCGCTTCAAGTATGGACATATAAAGTTCTTTTTGATCTTTAGTTAAATCGCAGTAGCTTACAACTGTATGTTTTGGAGGCAAATCTGTAAGTACATCAGTTTTTAATCTTCTTAATATGAAAGGTGCTATTCTAGTTTTTAAATTATCCAATGCCTCGCTTGAACTATCCAAACCTGCAAGTATAGGAGCTTCATAATCTTCAACAAAGTCCTTATGCTTGCCCAAAAATCCCGGCATAAGAAAATCAAACATTGACCACATCTCGCTTATACTGTTTTCTATAGGCGTACCGCTTAAAGCAAGTCTTTTTAATGATTTTAAACTCTTTACCATTTTGGCATTCTGAGTATTGGCATTCTTTATATGCTGTGCCTCATCAAGTATAAGATAGTTAAACTCATTTTCACTTAATGCTTTTACATCGCGTCTTAATGTAGAATATGATATTACTGCAACATCATAATTGCTTACAGCCTTAATCTTCTTCATTCTAGTTTTTAAATTACCTGATAAAACTATAACTTCAAGAGAAGGAGCAAATTTCTTAATCTCGCATTCCCAGTTAGCAACGCATGAAGTAGGAGCAACAACCAAAGAAGTGAGTTTATTTCCATTTTCTTTTTCTTTTAATATAGTAGCTATAGTCTGAAAACTTTTACCAAGTCCCATATCATCGGCAAGTATACCGTTTAATGACATATCAGCCAATTTTCTAAGCCATTTATAACCAACTAATTGATAGCTTCTAAACTCACCTACTATATCTTTAGGAGGAGTTTCATCATATTCAACACGCTTTATATTGGCTATAGTATCAACAGCATTATCATCTAAATCCAATTCTATTCCGCTATGTTTCTCAAGCATATCAGCAAAATAAGGGGCACTGAACATAGGAAGCAAATATCTGTTATCTTCTTTCTGTTCTATAGGATTTTCTTTGAACATCTTGGCTATATAATCGATTACTTCCAAATCTATAGGTACAAATGAACCATTCTGAAGTCTTATATATTCTTTATTTTCAACCTTTACGGCTCTTACTATTTCTGATAAATCATGAAGTTCTTTAACCCCTTCAAAAGAAAAATTAATCTCAAAGAAGTTAATACCTTTGGTTAAAGAAACTCTCATTTTAAGAGGCTTAACATTCAATTTTAATGATTTGAAAGATTCACTATAATAACAAGTCCAACCCCTATCCTGAAGTGCAGGAAGTATTTTATAACATAAATAGAATATCTTCTCATCATCTGAAGTAGCAAATGTATAATCTCCTACCTTCTCCAAATATTTTGATAAAGTTCTGCAAAAATATTCCTCTTTTTCAGTATCTCTGTAAATCTCTGTAACCTCATTATCAAACATATTGCTGCTTGTAAACTTTCCGGAATAAGGATCAACAGTAAAGGAACCATATTTAAACTTTATAGTAGAAAATACATTAGTTCCATCATAATCCAAAAATACCAATGCCTGAGCAGGGAAAGCTAATATATCATTCTCTTTTATATCTTCAGGAAGTTCTATATTATCAAAATCTTTTTTAAGATTAGGAAGAACCCTTGAACAGAAATCTTTTATATAATCTTTTTTTACTACTATATTGTCTTTAAAAATATTCTTTTTTATTCTAGGGTATGAAGGATTAGTCTCATAAAAAATATCTTTATATAGTACAAAATCGCAGTTTTCTCCGAATGTATAAACTCTATTTAGATCAACATCTTTAATACTAAGATTAAGCACTAAATCCTTATTTTCATTATAATAGCTTTCTAGCTGTAGATTTAACACTTCATCGCTGAATGTAATTACTCTGCTTTCTAATCTTATATTAGGAACATCTTTTAAAAGCGATAAACATTGATATGCATTATAATCTTTGAACCATAATTTACCGTTTTCTTGTATCTGCTTGGCTTCTGCATATAAATTATTCAAAAATCTTATTAATTTAGCTTCCGCCTTGCTGAAATCTTCAAGCTCTATTACTCTTTCATCATCTTCTATATTCTGTTTCTCTCCAATAACACATGAAAATAAGAAACTTTCAAGCTCACCTACTCTATACTCTTTTTTGTTTTCTAAATCTATTAATTTTAAAGAAAGCCCTAAAGTTCTTTCATTGTTGTTGTCGCCTCTTAAAGATAACAATACTGATAAACTATAATACTCCCTATAAAGATTATCCCTATAATTATCCATTAAAGGAGATCTAGTATAATATAGCCATTCTTTTCTTGAAGGGTCTATTATTTCTGATGACTCTTCTTTATTACTTCTGTCTATTCTTTTATTATCGCTTTCTGTGATGATAACGCTGTTTGCTATAGTCTTAATAGATGCCTTTGCTAATTCATCATTCTCTTTAGCATTGGCATTTAAATTTAAAAAAGGATTATCATTTTCCTTAATTTTCTTTTTAGACTTACCCCTAGTATTCATTCCCATAACCTTACTATATTTATACACATTATTTTTGACGGCTTTTATAATAATAGAATTATTAAAAAAGTCAATATCATATATTGTATAAAAAAACATGATTTTTGATAATATGTAAAAAGAAATAGTTTTTTATATATTATGATAACTAGATTATGTTAACATTATATATATTTATAGTTGTTTTTTGTATCTTTTATTAGAATATATTCAAATCTTTGAAATAATTTTTAGCGTCATTATAGCCCTGTTCTATTCTTCTTTCAGCACCTTTAGGAGAAAAGTCCAATACCCCATAAAAGAAATTTCCTAGATCTTTGGAAGGATACATTTCATGAATATTAATATTATCTTTCTTTTTAACAGGCTTTTTATAATCCAAATGAATAACTATTATATCAGTGCAATCTTCATAAAGATAAAGAGGCTCTATAGGACAATCATCTGTATAATAGCCATCTAAATATAATTTATTATCTATCTTTTCTATCGGAAATACAACTATAAGTGCCGAAGTAGCTAAAAGCATTTTTTTTATTCTTTCATTAGAATTGCCGTTTAATTTGAAATATTTTGATTTTATAAAAAAAGGAGCATTATACTCCGTACAGGAAGCATATAAATTAAAATGATAATTTGACAAAAGATTAAGATCAATATATTTATCTATAATTTCAAGAAGTCCTTCTCTTGAAAATATACCAAATATGGAAGATTTATCAATTTTGAAATAGTCCTTAATCTTTTTAGACATTAAAATTTTTGTTTCTATTTCTTTTGTCCAAACTTTCTCAGCCATTTCATAATCATTCATAGCCATAAGGCAGGCATTCAAAGCACCTACAGAAGTTCCGGAAATGGCAGTAACTTTATCATATATACCAGATTCTTTTAAATATTTCCATACGCCTATATGATAAGCACCTCTTCCTCCGCCGCCTCCTAATACAAGTCCGATTCTTTTCATAATAAAAATATACTTAATTTAATTAAAAAAATGCTATTGCATATCAAATACACAATAGCATAATATTTAAGCAATAATTAATTGATTAATTACCGCCGTTATTCTGATTAAGTGAAGACTCAAGTCTTTTTCTTTCTCTTTCAGCCTGCTGCAATTCTGCCTGCATTTGATAATATGAAGCAAGTCTCTGCTGTCTGTATTCTTCTATACGATCTTTTTCATCGTCCATTCTTCTCTTATTATCATCTAAACGGCTTTTTGTCATAGCAATACTATTTTCAACAATACCTCTTGTCTGAGAATAAGGAGTTACAAAATCGCTCATAACATAAGCAACTCCTGTATCAGGTATATCATCGCCTGTAGTATCATTAGAGAATAACTCTTCTATACCGTCCATCTGAGTTTCTATTTTATTCATGAATTTCTCTTCATCAACCTGTAAGAAACCTTTTTTTACTTTAGCCCAATCCTCTCCGGCATTTCCTCTGTTTATTCCTATCTGATCAAGAAGTGCCAATTCCTCGCCGTACTCTGTTTCATAAGCATCGGCAACTATCATTCTAACTCTTTGAGATAAAGTGCTTACAAGCGTATTTCCGCTGAATACTCCTACATAATAAAGCTTCTTTCTAAGAGCATCATCTGACATATCCATATTGAACTCTACTCCCAAAGTAGTAGCCAAATCATTCAAGTCGGTTCTATTCATAGCTTCAAGTCCGTCTCTTATATCTCTGGCTAAAGGTCTTTGCATAGTATCATTGAGAAGGTCTATAACTTCATTATAAGCCCTTATGAAATTTGCTATAGCATTAACTACGCCCTCTTTATCCACTTCAATGGTAGTAGCAAATGCTTCAGGAGTAACTTTTTTGGCTGTGATATTAAGTCCATTGACTACATCATTAAATTCATTGCTTTCGCTTAATACATCAACTCCATCTATAGAAGCTCTAGCATCTGTTGCCTCTGAAATCAAATAATTAGGAGCATCTTCCTCCTTACCCATATCCTCTACTAATAAATCCTTATAAAATACATTATAACCAGCATTTTTATTTATAAGAATAACCTCTGTTATAACATCACCAGGTTCAAATTGTCCGCCTATAGGAATATTGAGCCTTTGCCATGATGCACTTATAGTAGGTAAAGCAAAGAATTTTTCTACTTCATCTCCTGCTTTATTGATATATTTTACACCTATAATCTCTGAATTAAATCCTGTATCATCTACTGGTTCAGGAGCTTCTGCTTCAACTCCTTCTTTTGCCTTCCTTTCAGCTTCTAAAGCATCTTTATATTTCTTTATATCTTCAAAAGTTCTTGAACTATCAGCAGGTGATAAACCTTCTCCGTATAATTCAACATCTTTATATATTACGCTGTCTATTTTATTAAAAGTTAATCCTGTATCTGGAATAGACAAATCTACTGTAGGAGGCATAATAGGAGCTTCTATTGCATCATCTAATGAATCTGAAGCTCTCGCTGTTATAGATAAAGTAATATTTTCATTAACCTCAGCCTCTCTATGCAATGGAAGTGA
Organism: uncultured Brachyspira sp.; assembly: GCF_944393015.1. GTDB lineage: Bacteria > Spirochaetota > Brachyspiria > Brachyspirales > Brachyspiraceae > Brachyspira. The sequence continues at coordinate 13,279 of NZ_CALXYQ010000002.1, read as the reverse complement.
TAATTTATTCTCCCCTTTAAGTACTATAAAGTCATTTTTTACCATATAATTAGTAGTTAAATTATCAGATTCATCTTCCCATTTACTCAAAAGCTGTTCATTAAATATATGTCCTAAATGTCTGTAAGGGCGTCTAGTAAACATATTAAGTTCTTTCAATATACCTGATTCATCGCTTACAACTTCAACTATATTTTTAGAACCTGTTTTTACTAAGTCCATAGTAAGTACTTGTAAATTTCTTGATTTTTGGGTTATTGTAGTTTTTATTTTCTTACCGAAAGCCTTATCTATAGCTTTTTGCAAATTTACCAAACTTCCGCCGGCAAAATCAATAGTGGTTTCTTCCTCTCCTATCTTAAGAACTATCTTTCCTGCAGGCAGAGTATCAGTCATATTGAAAGCCTTTGATGAAAATTTCTGGCTCGCTGCTATATCTTTAATGGCTATATTATAAGTGGTAGTATTAGCTAATCTATTGGCTGTAACAGTGAAGTAATCTGGTATACCTTCTCCTGTACCTATATAATTTCTAAAAGGAGAACGAAAGCCGTAAAGTTCTTTTGATGCTGCGGCAAGTGTATCCAATCTGGCTTTTAAATCTTCATAAGCAGATATTTGTCTTTGATAATCTCTAGCATTATCTGCCAAATTAGAAAGCGTGGTGCTTCTTTTATTTACCTCTGCTTCTACTGCATTTTTATATACTTCATCAAGAAAAGCTTCACTTGTTGCCATATAAACACCTCTCCTTACAATAATATATATTAATAAAAACTAAAATTGTAATATCTTTGTAAAATAAATCTATTTTTAAATTATCGGAACAATGAAAAAAATAATGAGAATAATATTTTTTATTGAGCAGTATTATTTTATATTGATTTTTTTACAAATATAGTATACTATGGTATAGTAAAAAAATCAAGGAGCAATTTATGGAAATTTCAGACAAGAGCTGGGTTGTTACATTAATTTTAGCAATATTTTTACCAGTACATAGATTCTATGTAGGAAAAATAGGAACAGGCATATTGTATCTTATTACATTCGGCGGATTTGGTATATGGTACATTATTGACATTGTAATGATCATACTGGACAAATTTACTGATAAGGAAGGAAGAAAACTAAAAAAATAAGTAAATTTGAGTAGATTAATGAAGGTTAGTATTTTTATAATACTAACCTTTTTTATTATAAATAATCAAAAAATTTTATTACTCATTTATATTAATTTGATAATTTTTTCAAAGCTTCTTCTTTATTCTGCTTTGCTTTTTCATAGTTTGTATCTATCTCTATAGCTTTATCATAATCTTTAATAGCTTCTTCATATAATCCCATACTATATTTTGCAAATCCTCTATTATTATATGCATCAGGCAATTTAGAATTTAACTCTATAACTCTATCATAATTTTTAATGGCCTCTTCATAATCTGATAAATTATAATATGAAAGCCCTCTATTATAATAGGCATTTATATGATTATTATCCAATTCTATTACCATATCATAATCTTTTACAGCCTCATTATGAAGCCCCATATTATTTTTGGCAATTGCTCTATTATAATATGCATCAATATATTGAGGCTCTATACTTATTGCTTTATTAAAATCTTCTACAGCATCTTCATATAATCCTAATGCACTTTTGGCATTTCCTCTATTATTATAGGCATAAAAATATTGAGGCGATAACTCTATAGCTTTATCAAAATCTTTAATAGCTTCTTTATAAAGCTCTAAATTATATTCAGCTGTTCCTCTATTATTATAGGCATCAGTATATTCATCATATATTTCTAATGCTTTATTGATATCTATTATAGCTTCATTATACAAGCCCAATCCTATTTTGCATGCTCCCCTATTATTATAAGCATAAGAACTATTGCCATTAGAAAGCTCTATAACTTTATTATAATAACTAATAGCTTCTTCATATAGTCCCATACTTCTTTTAGCGTCACCTATACCATTATAGGCATATACTTCTGTATCATCTAATTCCAGTACTTTTTTATAATCTTCTATAGCTTCAATATATTTTTTTGACATTAACTTTATGAATGCCCTATCTATATAAGCATCTATATTATTACTATCCAAAACAATAGCTTTATCAATATCTTTTATAGCCTCTTCATAATAACCCAAATTACCCTTAGCATATCCTCTATCATCATAAGCCTTTGAATGAGTAGGCACTAACTCTATAACTTTATCATAATCTTTTACAGCTGCTTCATAAAGTCCCAAATTAGATTCACAATTTGCTCTATTATAATAAAGTTCTGCATAATTTTCATCTATTTCTATACCTTTATTATAATAATTAATAGCTTCTTCAAATAAACCTAATGCTTGTTTAGAAATACCCAAATAATTATATATTTCAGAATTATTAGCATCTTCTTCTAAAGCCTTAAGAAATAATTCTGATGCTTTTTCAAACTGAGTTTCTCTAAATAATTGCAAACCTTCTTCAAAATATGACATATGCTTTCCTTTATTATAATAAAAATTGTTCGCTATAAGCCTCTGTCAAGTAAACTTGCCAGAGGCTCACAATTTTTATTTTAAAATTATTAATAAAAAATTCTTATCAAATCGAAATATAAAATAAAACAATATTTTGTCAAGTAATTTTATTTCATATATTTGTTATTTTAGAAAATTGAATTATTATAAACTCAAATAAAAAGTATTTGATAAAATAGATTAAATACTTTTTATATTATTTAAATCTAAAATTAGATTATCATTTCAGAAAAAATAAAATTATATCTAAGAGAAGCGATATCAAAACTATAACACTATTTTAACTTATTTTATAAAATAACTACCTGCTCTTCATAAACTTCTTTAGCTTTAGAATAGAATTCAGCAGCTTTTTCATAATTTCCATCTATAAATTCAATATTACCCAAATGGAAATAGTCACTAGATTCAGGATTTTCTTTTATTTTATTTGTATATTTTTCTTTGCTTTCTTTTAAATTAGGATAATTATCTTTTAAAGTTTTACTTCTAAGATTTTTGAGAGCTAAAACTTCAGGAGTGTCAGCCGGATACATAGCTAAAGCTTGCAAATACATATTTTCTGCTTTTTTATAATCTTTAATTTCATGCAGACAAACACCATAATAATGATAATCATTATGATCAGCCAATTTATTATCTACTAATATTTTATAAAAATTCATAGCTTCTTTATAAAGTTTATTTCTAAAGAAGTAATTAGCCATATAAACTAAAGCAACCCTATCCTTAGAATTAATTTTAAGTACATTCTTAGCAGTTTCTAGTCCTTTATCTTCTTCTTTAAGAAGAGTACATAAAGATAAAAATTCATAATAAGGATTAAGATTTGACGAAGTGTATAAAGTAATACCTTTTCTATAAAGTTCAAAAGCCTCTTCAAGTCTATATTCTTTTTTAGCAATAGCACCTAAAATAAAATATGCTTCTGCTGCCATCCAATATTCTAAAAAAGTATTTAAAAATATTTTAGCATGTTCATAATCGCCGTTTTCAAACAAAGAAACCGCAACTTGTAAATATGCTTTCATATCTTCAGAAGTACTTAATCGCATACTTCTTTTCAAGGCTTCTATAGCCTCTTCATTTACTCCTTTCTTTAATAATTCTTCGGCAAGATTACTTAATTTCATTGCTTTAGTATTAGTAGACACGTTCATACTCCTTTTTTATTGAATTGGTCTTACATAAACTTCTTCAGAAAAACCGCTTTCTATATTTCCGCCCTCTCCGCCTATAGCTGTAACGGTAAAGTAATAAACCCTTCCTTCTTCAAGTCCTTCTACTGTATATTCCTGTACATTTTCTATTACTATAGGTGTATATTGTGCTTCATTATATACTCCTGATTTAGTTCCATAATAAATTTTATACCCTGATATATTCTCATGAGAACCATTCCATTTTAACATAACAGAAGTTCCATTTATTGGGGTAACTGTTAAATTAGATGGCACTAAAGGCTTTTCAGGGTTATGATAATTTATAGAAACATTATTCAAAATCGGTGTAACATTTCTATCAACATTACTCTTTAACACAGCCCTAACCTGAATATATCTAGTCATTGTATTTGTCATCATATTTGTATGATTCTTTAAAGGTTCCCAAGCTATATTAACATCCCCAGGGGCAAAGTAATAATCTGAAGTTCTATAATATAAATCTATATAACTTCCATTTGTACCATTTCCAAGATAATTTATAGAGTCAATAAATGTATTCTGATTCTCAAAATCTATAACTTTACTTATTATTTCTCCATCTGCTGTATAAGGATATAGATTAAAAGTCTGCTTATAACGAGGTGTAAAATAAAAAGCATCTAATCCGCCTATAAAACCATTTCCTAAATATAAAGGATCTAATTTTATATTATCAAATTCTATAGTATAAGGAGAACCTGTTTCATCTCCTGTACTAGTTAAATATACTACCTGCTCTTCAAGTCCGTCTATATATTTTACTAATTTTCCTGTAGCAGCATTGAAACTTACACTATGATGTCTCCATTCATTCTCTTTTAAATATTCTCCTTGAGATAGCATAACATTCGTATATACACCATTATAAGAGAATAAATTATTAAACTGCCAAACTAATCTTCCATTAACAATATTAGCTTTTATACCTGAAGATTTTGTAACACCATTTTCATTGTATATAGCTGTTTTTGATAGTACTTGAGAATTCATTCTTATTTTATAAGGATTCAAATAAAATTCCAAAGTAAAACTTGTCATAGTATCATCAAAGTTATGTGTACCGTCTCCTGTATAATAGTCAAGTTTTATATAAGATTTAATATTATGAAAAAATACAGCATCTCCTCCATTGGCACCTTCTATACTTTTAATATCTTTACTATATATAAGTCCTTGTAAAATACTGGAATCAAGTGCCGTATCCCCTGTTAAATAGTTAAGTGCCGAGTCACTATCATATAATATATAACTATTAGTAAAATTATTTAATGTACTATAATAAATATTATTTGTATCAGAAAAAACATCATAAACAACAGCATTTAAGTTGGCTGTAAAATATAAAATAAAAGCTATTAAAAAACCTATATAATGCACTTTCAAGTCCCAATTACTATTATATTTCTTTAATAATTATTCGGATATTTTTTAAATATCATTATTAAAAATATAATAAAAACTCTATTTATAATGTACTTTTATATAGTTACAAAAACTATAATTAAACTATATTAATAAAACTAATCAAAAAAAGATTTGTTATATAATAAATAATAAAATATATTAGGAGCTATTATGAAATTATCATTTATATTTGTCTTTATTTTCTATATAAGCACTATTTTATTTGCAGATACTAGAAACGACTTTTTTTCTGCTGTACATAGCGGAGATATTAAATCGGTAAAAAAATATATAGAAATGGGTATAAACGTAAATTTACAAGATGAAAGAAAAAGAACTCCTTTAATGATAGCCGCATATAAAAATGATGTAAAAATGGTAAAACTTTTAGTTGATAATGATGCTAATGTTAATATACAAGATGAAAAATTAAATTCACCTTTTCTATATGCAGGTGCAAATGGAATGCTTGATATAGTAAAACTCACATATAAAAAGGCTGATACTAGAAATGTATTAAATATTTTTGGAGGAAATGCATTGATACCGGCATGTGAAAAAGGACATCTTGGTACAGTAAAATTCCTTCTTGAAAATACTGATATAGATGTAAATCATATTAATCATTTATCTTTCACCGCATTACTTGAAGTTACTATACTTGGAAATGATAATTTAAATTATGTAGAAATAGTTAAGCTTTTATTGGAGCATGGTGCTGACAAAACAATTAAAGATAAAAATGGACATGATGCTCTATACTATGCCAAAGCAAGAAATTTAAAAAATATAGAAAAATTATTAACAGAATAATTACAATTATATAAAAAGGTAAAAGCCTAAATATAAGACTTTTACCTTTACTTAAATAATTTATATATTTATTAGTCTTTCTTTACTTCAGCACCAGTAGAAGCATATCTTTGTAATTGAACAGCAGCAGCTTTAGGATTTTTCACTACGCAAGGACCTCCTACACAACCGCCGTTACAAGCCATAACCTCAACAAGATTAGGAGTATCATCTGTAACAGGAGTTTCTCCTGACTGAACTTTTCCATAACCTTTTAACTGCTTCATACCATCTTTATCAAGTCCGTTAATAACAGCTGCTTTCAATTTTTCAGGGTGTTTTAATCTTACTTTAACAGCCTCAGCAACACCTCCGCTTACAGCATATTTTCTTCCGGAAGCAGTAGGAACAGCTTCTATATCTAAATCAGGCTCTTTTGATACATCAGTACCTGTAGCTATAAATAAGGCATCAAGCTCTTCCATAGATAGGCCGTAATCTACTAAATCATCATCTAATCCTTCTCTTCTTTTTGCAAGACAAGGGCCTATAAATACATTAATAGCATCAGGATCATCTTCATGCATCATTTCAGCTGTATAGTGCATAGGTGTTCTTGTTTCAGATACACAAGGAATTAATTCAGGTACATGCTTTCTAACAGCTTTAACATAAGCAGGACAGCATGAAGTAGTCATCAATTTATCACCTCTCTCCATTCTCTCTTCAAATTCAGCAGCTTCTCTATCAGAGGTAACATCAGCACCCAAAGCAACTTCCCAAACTTTATTGAATCCTATTTTTAGTAAAGCACTCTTTAATTGTCCTGGCTTAGCATTAAATTGAGAAGCTATGGCAGGAGCATACATTACATTAACTTTTTCATCAGCCTTTAAATGCTTAAGTACATCTAAAAGCTGTCCTTTATCCATCATAGCTCCAAAAGGACACTCTCTCATACAATTACCGCAGAATATACATTTATGATAGTCTATTACTTCTTTTCCCTGATCATTTTTGTTAATTGCCCCTACAGGACAGGATTCTTCACAAGGTACAGGTATATAAATAATAGCATGATAAGGACAATTTTTTAAACATAATCCGCAGTTTATACATTTAGAACTATCTATATGTGCTCTTTTTTCATCTAATATTGTTATGGCATCTTTAGGACAATTCATCATACAAGGTCTAGCCAAACAAGCCTGACAAGCATTTGTTACCATAAAATTAGCCCTTACACATGCATTACAAGCTTCATCTAATACTGTAAGCATAGGCCAAGTTGGTTTATCTCTTTCTAATGCCAATTTAGCATATTCAGACAATGGTATTCCGCTATCCTCTTTACCTTCAACACTTATTCCAAGTCTTGCCATAATCCTATTTTTTATTATTTCTCTATCGTTGTGTATACAGCATCTTATAGATTTACTGTCTCTAGGTATTATCTCTATAGGTAATCTGTCAATATCTTCTATAAGTCTATCTTCAATAAACATTAATGCTATCTTTACCAAAATCTCTTTTTTTAACTGAGAAGCGTTATTATTAATATTCACTTTTATACTCCTAATTTTTTAAGTGATTTTTTTGTTTAATATAAACACATAATATGTATATATCGCTATATATTATAATACGAAGATTATTTTTTTCAAGTACAGTATAAAAATTAATGTACATTTTTTCATTATATATGTAATATATAAATTACTCTCTAATAACAAATATAGTAATTAATACATAATAATTAAAATAATTTGATTATTAATAAAATATTTCTTATATAATTGCATACATTTTAGAAAATAATAAAATATAAATATTGATGTATATATTGACATAAATGATAATTTGATATATATTACTTAATACAATAATACTATATAAAATATTGTTGTTTTTTTATTATAAATACATAAAACTCCTAAGCCGCTGTTATATTATTTTATAACACGGCTCACTTTTTAATTAATTTATCATTTAATTCATTATAATTTTTAGTCATAATATCGTACCAATAATCTAATTTAGCATTATCATCACCATTTATATCTTTGAAATAGAAAGGTTCTAAAAATCTAACTGTTATCTTTTTAAATGGTGAAATTTTAATAGTTCTGGCTTTCATAATATCTTTAGTACCATATATAACAACTGGCAAAACCGGTATATCTGAACATCTTTCTGCTATTTTTAATATTCCCCTTTTGGGCTTCTTTATTTCTCCCGTAGCACTTCTTGTTCCTTCAGGATAAATAACTATGCTTATATTATTTCTTAATCTATTTTCCATATCATCTATAGATTTTACAGCTCCTACAGTACCTCTTTTTACAAATATATAATTGGATAATGACATACCAAAACCAATTAAAGGCACTTTTCCATAAGTATCCTTTGAAACAAATGCAAATGATTTTTTAAACACGCTGAAACATGCAAATATATCGAATGCACTTTGATGATTAGGTGTAAGTAAATAGGTTTTATTAGGGTCATAATTTTCTTTTCCTTCTATATTAAAGGAAATAAATGCCATTTTCATAAGTCCCCTGCCCCAAAATTTAGCCATAGTATGAACATATTGTGAAGCTTTTCTTTTAGAAAATAATCTTATAAAAGGATAAACTGAAAATGCAACAATTATGCATAATAGTGTAAAAATGAAACTTAATAAAAAATAAATTAAACTAAATAATATCATAATATATAGTTTATTATAAAAATAAAAAATTATCAATATACAACTTGATATATTAATAACTGTTTGATATAATTAATAAACATTTTTTTATTTTTATTTAATGAATATTATAATTATGAATAGTAGGAAAAAACAAGAAATAGGAATCATAGTTAATGTTCTTAGAACTGATACTGATGGAATTTTAAAAAAAATAAATAATATAATAAAAAAATATAATATAGAAGCTATAATCATAGATTATGATATATCATCTCACAATAATATAAAAAAGGCCGCAAAAGAATTAAAAAATGTGTCAATGTTAATATCAATAGGCGGAGACGGAACATTGCTTTCCGCTTTGAAAATAGCTATAAAATACGATATATCAGTTCTTCCTATATATAATGGTACATTAGGGTTTATTTCCGAAATACCGCCTGAAGAAGCATATCTAATATTAGAAGAATATTTTGAAGATAAAAAAACATTATATGAAATAGAGCCTAGAACATTATTGTCTGTAAATGTCTATTCAAAAGAAAAGAATACATATAAAGAATATCTGGCTGTAAATGAATTAGTTTTAAGCAAATGTGATGGCAGAGCTATATATATAGATATTACAATATCAGGTAAATTAATATCTTCAATAGTTGGTGATGGTGTTGTAATAGCAACTCCAACAGGTTCAACAGCTTATGCTTTAAGTGCCGGAGGTCCTATACTTGCACCTACCATTGATGCAATATCTTTTGTACCTATAGCACCCCATTCATTGACTTTCAGACCGCTTGTTATTCCTAAATGCGATAATATAGAATTAAAATTGACAGAAAAATCATTAAAGGCTATGATAACAATAGACGGATATGATATATGCCAATTTAAAAACGATGATAAGATAATAGCAAAAATCAGCAATAAAAATTGTTATATATTTCAAAGTGCAAAAAGACTATTTTATGATATACTTAGGAATAAACTTAATTGGGGTAGATAATGCTTAAATATCTCGAAATTAGAAATTTTGTATTAATAGATAAATTAAAAATAAATTTCAGCAGCGGTTTTAATGTGCTTACAGGTGAAACTGGTGCCGGTAAAAGTATTATAATCAGTGCATTAGAACTCATTACAGGTGAAAAAGGCTCTACTAGAATGGTTGGAGCTAACGGAGACAGATTAATTGTTTCAGGAAATTTTTCTCTTCAGTCATCTGCAGATATCGTAAAAAATAAATTAAAAGAATGGAATATAGAAATTAATAATGATGAACTTAATATAAAAAGAGAAATCACAAAAGACGGAAAAAGCAAATCATTCATAAATAATGTAGGCGTTAAAGTAGCTGAATTAAAAGAACTTGGTGATTTAATTGTAGATATACATGGACAGCATGAACATCAATCTCTTTTCAATCCTGCAAATCATTTAAACTTTTATGATAGTTATTTAAATATTGATGACAAATTAGAAAATTATAAAAATCATTATAATAAACTTACAAAATTAATAAGACAATACAATGAAATATCACAAAATAAAAATAATATATTAAAAGAAAAATCTTTTTTAGAATACGCAATTGATGAAATAGAAAAAGCTAAATTAAAGCCTAATGAAGATGAAGATATAAAAAATGATATTACTATGATGTCAAATGCAGAAAGCATAGCCTCATCACTTTCTTCTATTAATAAAGATATATTCGGAAGCGAGTCCGGAGCATATACAAAATTAAACAGAAGTATTTCTGCATTGCAAAGCATATCTAAATATGACAGCAGACTTTCAGATATTGCATCACAAATAGAAGGTATAACATTAAATCTTGAAGACATAAAAACTGTTTTAACCGAAATAAGATCAAAAACAAAATTCGATCCTGAAGAGCTTCAATCTCTTAATGAAAGACTTTTCTTCATTAATAATTTAAAAAAGAAATACGGCTCTAATATAAAAGAAATAATATCCTATGCTAAAGAAGCCAAAGAAAAATTAGACTCCCTTAATTTCTCTGAAGAAGATATTGAAAACTTAAAAAAAGAAATAGAAGAATTGAGAGAAAAAACTTCTATACTTGCAAAAGAAATATCTGATATAAGACATAACAGAAAAGATGATTTTATTAAAGCAATAGAAAGTGAGATGAATGATTTAGGTATGTCATCTACTAAATTTGATGTTGAAATAACTTTAGATGAAGATGATGACGGCATACTTAATATAGACGGATCTAATTTAAAAGCTAATTCTACAGGCATTGATAATATAGAATTCATAATAGCACCAAATAAGCAAAGTATGTTCCAGCCTCTTAGAAAGATTGCATCAGGCGGTGAAATATCCAGAATAATGCTTTCATTAAAGAATGTTCTTTCTTTAGGAGATTACTGTGAAACATGCGTATTTGATGAAATAGATGTTGGAGTTGGCGGAAGAATAGCTGAAGTTATAGGCGAAAAAATAGCTGCATTATCAAAAAGAAAACAGGTGCTTAGCGTTACTCACTTGGCTCAAATTGCTATATATGCTAATAATCATTTTAAAGTTACAAAGAATGAAGGCGATGATATTGTTACATCAACTATTGAAGAGCTTGATGACAGTATGAGAGTTAATGAAATAGCAAGAATGATAACAGGAAAAGAAATCACAGAAGCAAGCATAAAACATGCCGAAGAAATGCTTGAACATGCTAAAAAATGATATTTGCTGTAAATAATAAAATATCAGTTCAAAATTATATAAAAAATCTTTTTAAACAATATATACTTTCTAATAAATAACAAAAATACATAAAGTAAATTTTTAAAAAATATTTTTAAAAAATAATTTTTCATATATATTTTTTATATCTTTAATATATAGTTTTTAACAAAATAATTTAACAAATATTTTAAGGATAATAAAATGTATACATTAGGAATAGATTTAAGCACACAAAGTATAACTTTAAGCATTATAAACTGTGAGAATTATAAAAATGAATTAAATATTTCTATAGCGTTCAATTCATTAGAAGAAATAAAATATTCAAAAATGAACAAAAATACATTGATTATAGATTCAAATATAAAAGGAAAAGCTGAACAGGATATAAATATTTTTTTAATTGCCCTAGACAAAGCTATGTTACAGCTTAAACAAAAATTCAATATAAAAGATATAAAAGCAATACAAATATCGGCACAGCAGCATAGTCATGTTTATCTTTCAGAAAAATATAAATCAAATATAGAAAAATTAAGAGACAAATCATCAATAAATAATAGTTTAGCTGAAATATTAAATGATTCATATTCTTATGATTATGCTCCTATATGGAGAACTTCATGCACTCAAAAAGAAGCTGAAGAATTGAGAAATGCTGTAGGCGGAAAAGATAATATGATCAAAATAACCGCTTCAAATTCTCCTCTTAGATTTACAGGTGCAATAATAAAATATTATTTTGATAATAATCAAGACTTATCAAAAAATACATACAAAATATTTTTATTAAATACATTTATAGCATCAATATTAACAGCAAAAGATAATATACCAGTAGATTTTGGAAATGCTTCCGGAATGAGTTTAATGGATTATACAAAAAGAGAATGGAATGATACTTTATTAAATACTATATTAAATGATTTAAAAGAAAAATTAGGAAATATAAATGATCCTTCAAGTTTTGCCGGATATATATGCGAATATTTTATAGAAAAATACGGATTTGACAGCGAATGCATAGTCGGTATAGGAAGCGGAGATAATCCTCAAACAAAAGTTTTATACAAAGGCGATATATTATCATTAGGAACTAGTTTTGTTTATATGATTAATATTGATGAAAACAGCAGAGATTATTCAGGCGTATCAAATGCTATGTATGACGGAATAGGAAATCCTTTCATGATATTCTGCAGAACTAATGGTGCTATGGTATGGGATGAAATCATGAAATTATACACCAGAAATTATAAAGAAATAACAGAATCTTTAGAAAAAAATATTGATAATATGCCTCTAGTTATATGGCAGAAAGAAAATGAATCTGTACCTATAAGCAGAGCATTCCCCATAAAAAGATATCATTCAGCTCCTTCATTTGATAATGATTATAAAGGTATAGTATTAAGTTCTTTGGGACTAGTAGCTTTATATTCTGAACAATTTATTTCCTCACATAAAACTGATCTAGCAGTTACTGGAGGCCCTACAAAAGATAGAGAAATATTAAAAATAATAGCAAATATTTGGAAATGCCCTATAAGAATACTTCCTTCAGGAGGTGCTTCTCTTGGGGCTGCTGTATCTGCAGTTTTATTACTAGGAAAAAAGATTTCATTAGATGATATAAGAAATTCTTTAATTAATAATATGGTAATAGAACCAGACGAGGCTCTTGCAAATAAATATCATGACTATATGATGCTTTTAAAAGAAAAATTTCATGAAATAAATAAAAATAAATAAAGCCCATTATAATACAACTTTAATTATTACAGTATATACTGAAAATTTTTAACTTTGTCAACCGATGCACTTTATATAAAATTATCTAGTTTTTTGCCGCACAAAAAAGTAGATAAAAATGCACTTGCTAGAACTTTATATTAAAAACATGCCTATTAAATATAGG
>NZ_CALXYQ010000001.1 GCF_944393015.1 uncultured Brachyspira sp. | reverse complement strand
GCGACCGTAGGAAGTGCCTGTGGTATTGCCACAAAGAAGCAAAAAGGCTATATTTTTAACTTAAAATGCATAATTTATCTTACCTTTAAAATATAATTAATATTATTTAAAAGTATTTTTCACTTGCACTTTTTGGTTCTTTTTGCGGCGGGAAAAAGAACAATAATAAAATTTTATTAATAACTACAATGGACAGATAAATGAATATAATAAAATTAGCATTCGATAATCTTTGGTATAATAAAACCAGAACAATTTTAAATATGATACTTATTATAGTGTCTTTCGTATCTCTTATGATGATAAGCGGATATAATAACTTCACCAAAGAAGGTATTATTATAAGCGTTAATACAAGCGGTGGATCTGTTGTAATAGCTGATAAATCTTATTGGGATACAAAAAGCGAAAAAATCAATATGCTTAATAGTAATGATTTTGAAGTTATTTATAAAAAACTTGACACTATAAATGAAGTTAATGATTATCAGAAAAAACTTGATATAAGCGGACTTGTTGGTAATGAAAGTAAAAGTAAATTCTTTTCAGGTTATGCCTATGAGAAATCATCAAAAATAATGTCATCAGTTTCATTAAAAGCAGGTACTCCTATATTTGATGATGATATTGATACTATGGTTTTGGGCAAAGATTTGGGCGAGTTTTTTAATATTAATTATGATGATACACCTTATTTAAATTTGATGACAGATTTCGGTGAGGGTATAAATCTAGGCTCTTTAATGGCGGTAGGTTCAATGTCTTTAAATAATAGTGCTTCTGATGCTATTACTCTTTACTGTCCTCTTAATGCTATGTATGAAGTATTTGGACTTGAATATGGTAATGCTCATAATTTGTTGGTATATTTAAAAGATTATAAAAAGGCTACTGAAATAAAAAATGATCTTAATAAATATTTTAATGAAAACAATTTAAATTATGAAGCTAAAGATTGGAAAGATTTGAATGCATTTTTACTTTCAGTTATTGATATGAATACTAATAATTATTTAACAGCTTTATTTATATTAAGCATATTAGTATTCGTTTCAGTTATGCAAATGCTTACAACAAATTTTTTAGAGCGTTTGAATGAATTTGGTACTATGCGAGCATTGGGAATAAATATAAAAAATGTAACTTTACTTTTATTTTTGGAAATCATTATAATGGCAGTGTTAAGTTCTGTTATTTCAATAATTATTTCTTATGGTGCTTCAGGTATACTTAATGCTTCAAACTTTATAATGAAATTCCCCGGTGCTACAGATGGTTATCCTTTAAGTTTATTACTAACATTTAAAGATACTGTTTTAATATTTGCATGGGTATTATCTGTATCAATATTAGCAGGTATTTATCCAATAATAAAGGTTATTAGAATGCCTATAATAGAGGTGATAAAGTATGTGTAAAAAAATAGTGAAAATTTTATTTATAATAAGCATTTTATCTTTTAATTTGTACAGTCAGAATATATTTGATGATTTCGTTAAAATTTATAATAGAGATGGAAAAAACTATAAAATGTCCGGCACTTTCACAGATATAAAAGACGGCAAAAAGAAAGTTAATAATTTTGATATGATAGTTGGAAAAGATTATAAATTGATGTATTTAAAAAATAATAATACTCTTTTTCTTGCTAATAATCAGGGATATTTTGTACAGTCAAAGAATCAGGTTTCCCCTTTAAAAATTTCAGGAAGCTATGTTGTAACAGGGGCAGCAAACATGAATGATTTAATGTCTATAAACTTTACAGATGATTATAAACTTGACAAAGTTGTGAGTGATGAAGAAGTAAATTTAGTAAAGAAAAACAGAAGCGTTACTTATGCTAAAGCTACACTCAAAAAAATCGCAGGCGGATATAGTATAGATTTTTTTGATAATAGCGGAAAGGCATTGAAAAGAGGTATATACAAAATAAAAGATAATTATTTCAATGATATGGAATTTTATAATTTGATTATTAATACAAATACAAGTACAGTGTGTAATATATCAAAGACAGAGCCTTCAAGTTCATCAAGTTCCTATTTTAGAAGCGAGAACATGAAAATGCTTTTTAGTTTATTTAAATGATTAAATAATAATCAAAAATATTTGGTAATAAATGCATCGTATAAAAATATATTTAACCTTTTTTATATTTGCTGTATCCTCTATAGCATTCGCCGATATAACACCTAAATTCGGTATAAAAAATAGTTTTAATTATATAGATTTAAAAGAAAGCGAATATATACCAAATTCAATATTAAGTAATGATACTTATTTTTATTTAGGCTTTGAATATCTTAACAATAATTTTTATTTTTCATTCAAGCCTGCAATTAGAATATACACAAAAGACAATAGAGAACTTATTTATGATAACGGCAATCTTATAAAACAGAATGATAATAAGGCATATTTGTCTTTTACATTCGATGAAATACAATTTAATTATATAAATGAAATCTTGGGCTTTTATATAGGAAAGAGAAAATTCCATTTCGGAGAAGGTTTTAACAGACAGTATATGTTTGTAGGTGAAAGTGTACTTTATAATGATTATGAGGCTTTATATAATACCGAGCTTAATTTTTATCAGGGAAATATTACTCATTCAATAGGTTTTATTACGGACACTAAATCAATAGATTTATTAAAAGAACCACAGTATTATACTTCTTGGTATTATTTGAAATATTCTTCATCTCATTTGGGTTTAATGGGAATAACTAAATATACTTATGACTTACAAAAACAAAATAATTTAATGCTTGGTTTTGAGGCTTCATATATATTTGATATAGGCTTTAAAGTTTATGGAAATGTTACTTATAATATTTTAAGCAGCAATAATATAGGAAAAAGCCTTAATGATATAAAAAGTTTATTAGGTATTAATTATACTTTTATTTATAATTATGATTTTATACTTAGTCCTTATGTAGAATATTTTTATGAGGATAGTCATTCATTTTATTCTGTAGGGCTTTATTTATCTTTCCTTAATAATTTATTTAATATAATAACTTATTTTTCTCATTCGCCTAATTATAAAATGGATTTAAATGCTAAACTTCTTATCAATTATAATAATTTTAGTTTTACTTTTAATTATTATACTCCTTTCAAGAGCAATGAAATTTTAGGGCAGGCATTTGAAGTAAGTTTAGAATATAATTATTAATATTTACATAAACTTAAGTCTGAAATTATCTCTCCATTCTCTTTTTGGTATGAGCCAAGATATCTTTAGCATTAATTTATAAAATAGTTTATTTGTATTTTTATATCTGCTTCCGCCCATATTTATCCATTCATTATAATTTTCATTCCATAATTTTAAAGAATCATCTTTTATTCCGTTCCAAAACTTATGAAATCCGTAAGAATGAAGTATTTTAGCATCAGGAAAATTCGGATAATTATTAGGAAGCAGATAATATTTATTAATGTCTAATTTCTCTGGTTTAATATCAAATTCCTGAAGCATTAAACTGAATGCAACCTGTTCTGGAAAATATAAATTATCAAAGTATTTCAGAGTTGCATCATAGCAGAAATCATATATTTCATTGTAATTTTTTAGATGATCTTGTAATACTATAAGACCAGTTATCATACTGTCGCCTTTCATATTATATTCATCTATTTTATTAATTAAATTATTGGTTATAGCCCCTTCACTTATCAAAGCCTTAATACCAGATTCGGATTTATTTTCTAATTCGGATATATTGCCAGTAATATACACATCATAATCAGTATATATTACAGTTTCATATTCATTTAATAATTTTAAGCATTCAAATTTTGCAAATACCATATATGTAAAATGTTTAGTACCTGCAGTTTTATTATTTAATTTATCTTTTAATGGAAAGTCATAGTCTATAAATATAGTTTTATGTATATTATTTATTAATTCTTTATCTTTTTCTTTAAATTTTCCATCTGTGAAAACAATAAATTCATAATCAGAACCTTTATAGGTTTTTTGGAAATTTATAACCGCAGAAGCAATAGCAAATGTCATATTAGAAGTACCGCATAAAACAATGGCAAGTTTCTTTTTCATTGCTTTATACCTCTATTAAAATATATTGCAATGTCAAAAGAAAATATATTTTTATATTAGCTAATTTTTTGTATAATGATTTATTTATTGCTGATTGCTGATTGCTGATTGCTGATTGCTGATTGCTGATTGCTGATTGCTGATTGCTGATTGCTGATTGCTGTCAATATGTTTAAATTAAAAAAATTTTCTGCATTTTTCATATAATTAATATAACATAGATAAAATATAAGTCAACGATAAAAATATAAAAAATTATTTTAACAATCTTACTTATATAACTATAATGAATATAAAAATAGCATGTATTTTGATTAATTTTCTTAAGGAATAATATTATGAAAACTTTATATTGACATAGTAAAAAATATATTTATAATCAAAGGCTTTAGGAGGGATCTATGAAAAGAAACATTTTTAAACTTTTATTTATTTTATTAACTTTAAGCCTATTTTCTGTAAGCTGCAGCATGAAAGATTTGACGGGTTCAGATGAAGGCATAGAAAAAGAGTACAGAGGCAATAGATATGCAGGAAATCTTTCAGATGGATCAAAAGCTGAAATTTATATAAATAGTGATGGTTCTTTTGATTTAAATTGGAACGGTCAAGTAAAAGTTGAAGCAAAAAACATAATAAGTCTAGGTAATGGCAAATATAGTGCTTCACAAGGAACAAGCGGTTTTGAATTGCAATTTGAAAGTACATCATTAGGTTTAATAATAGTATATTATGATAATGGTAAGCAATTATTAGGTACACTTACAAAACAGTGAGAAATAAACTATAAAAATAAAGGGCTTTTGAAATAAGGCTCTTTTTTATTTGCATTAAAAATATTTATATAAAAATATTTCATATACTATTGACACTATTATTTTTTATAATAAATTAATATTGATTAATTTGTAATAATGTATAGTATTATAGAATATTAAAAAAAGGAGAAAATATGATTAAAAAATTATTTTTATTTAGTTTATTAGTATCAAGCTTTTTAGTGATAAGCTGCAGCAACAAAGATACAACAGGAGCAACAGAAGAAAAGCCTATAGGTACAGGTATAGATGCAAAATATGCTTATACTTATGAAGGTACTGAAGCTAATCCTAATGATCCTAATCAGTCAATAACTATGATTCTTATAGTTGATTCTAATGGAGGCGGTTCTTTAGAAATTAAAAGTACTATTCCAGAAATTACTTCTGATAAGAAAAATTTTACTTCTAGTCAAATTGATAAATATTCAGATACAAAATATAAATTTCAAGATGGATCCTTTGAATTCAATTTTAGTAATGATGGTAGTACAGTAGATGTAATCTCAGGAGGTGCATCTCTTCTAACTCTTAATAAGAAGCAACAATAATATAAAAACAAAAGAAGGGGGGCTTAAAAAAGCCCCTTTTGTTTGCATTGAAAAATATTTATATAAAAAAATTATAAAAATATTTCATATACTATTGACATTATTTATATTTGTATTATATTGAAACCCATTAAAAATTAATTATGCAATAGCTCGAGTAATGGATATTCTTTGCAGGTGTATCTGTTGACTAAGAAAGGCTTATTATTAATTATAATTAGCTAGAACGAAAAAAACCCTATGCGGGTAAGCGACGAGTAAACTGCGTTTTATACGTTAAGATGTATATACGTAATTTTACGGAGGCTATTGCAAATATACGCATAGGGGGCTTAATTATGAGCGATAATATTATCGTGTCTTTAAAAAATATCAATGTTTCTTATGATGAAAATTCTATACTAGAAAATCTTAATCTTGATATCAAAGATAAAGAATTTTTAACTCTTTTAGGACCGTCAGGCTGCGGTAAAACAACTATACTTAGAACTATAGCAGGTTTCATAAAGCCTGATTCCGGAGAAGTGCTTTTTGACGGAAAAGTTATTAATGATACTCCGGCTTATAAAAGAGAAGTAAATACTGTATTTCAAAGATATGCATTATTTCCGCATTTAAATGTTTTTGAAAATATTGCATTCGGGCTTAATCTTAAAAAAGTTCCTAAATCAGAGATTAAAGATAGAGTTCATCAAATGCTTAAAATGGTTAACTTAGAAAATTACGGAAACAGAAATATTGCTAGACTTTCAGGAGGACAGCAGCAGAGAGTAGCTATTGCGAGGGCATTAATCAATAAACCTAGAGTGCTGCTTCTTGATGAGCCTTTAGGAGCATTGGATTTAAAGCTTAGAAAAGAAATGCAAATAGAATTGAAGAAAATTCAGCAGTCATTAGAAATTACTTTTGTTTATGTTACTCATGACCAAGAGGAAGCATTAACTATGAGCGATACTGTAGCAGTAATGAAGGACGGTGAAATACTTCAGATAGGCACTCCTGAAGATATATACAATGAACCTAAGAATGCATTTATAGCTGACTTTATAGGCGAAAGTAATATTATAGACGGCATTATGCATGATGATTATGTTGTAGAGTTTGCAGGTTATATATTCGACTGTGTGGATAAAGGATTTGAAAAGCTAGAGAAAGTTGATGTTGTTATACGTCCTGAAGATATAATAGTTGTGCCTGCTGAAAATGCCAATATATCTGGATTAGTTGAATCTGCTATATTTAAAGGTGTGCATTTCGAGATGGTACTTGATGCACATGGATACAAATGGATAATACATTCTACAGAAAAATGGGAAGCAGGTACTGAAATAGGAATAGATATTGCCAAAGAAAATATACATATTATGAAAAAAACTGTAGAAGAGGTGATAATATGAAAACAAAAATACCAGCAATACCTTATTTAATTTGGACATTAGTTTTTGTATTAGTACCGCTTTTTTTAGTTATATATTTTGCTTTTACCAATCAAAGAGGAGATTTCACTCTAAATAACTTTGCAAATGTTACAGGATTTACACCTGTTATAGTTCGTTCTGTAATACTTGCTTTTGTTGCTACTTTGATATGTTTGATACTTGCTTATCCTTTATCATATTATATATCAAGACAGGAGAAAACAGTTCAGCATGCTTTAATAATGCTTGTAATGCTTCCTATGTGGATGAATTTTCTTCTTAGAACTTATGCTTGGATGACTATATTAGAAAATAACGGTCTTATAAATAAAATGCTTATGTTTATGGGGCTTTCACCTGTAAAACTTATAAATACTCAGGCAGCTGTATTAATAGGAATGGTTTATAATTATCTTCCTTTTATGATACTTCCGCTTTACTCTGTTATGACTAAAATACATCAAAGTTTGATAGAGGCTTCTCAGGATTTAGGTGCTGATTCTTTCAATGTATTCAGCAAGGTAATATTTCCATTGAGTTTACCGGGAATGGCTGCAGGAGTTACAATGGTATTTGTGGCTGCTGTAAGTACATTTGTAATTTCGCGTATGCTTGGAGGAGCCTCTAATATACTTATAGGCGATTTGATAGAGATGCAGTTTTTAGGTATGTCTTATAATCCTAATTTGGGTTCGGCTATAAGTTTGGTGTTAATAGTAATATCTTTATGTGCTATTATGCTTATGCAGCAGATAGATGATGAAGATGAAGATGTTAAGGGTATGTTTTTATAAGGATATGCTGTTATGATAAAGAAAATATTATCAAGAAGTTATATTGCTTTTATATTTTTATTTTTATATGCTCCTATAGCAATACTAATTTTTTTCTCTTTTAATAAAGCAAGAGGAAGAGGAGTATTTACTGGTTTTACTTTAAATTGGTACAAAGAATTATTTTCTAATGATTTGATACTTCATTCTTTTTTTAATACAATAATAGTTGCAGCAGTATCTTCTATATTTGCTACTATACTTGGTACCATGGCTGCTATTGGGATAAATAGTTTCAATAAAAAAATGAAAAGTGCTGTTATGGGTATTACTTATGTATCTATAATCAATCCTGAAATAGTAACAGGTATATCTTTAATGCTTTTATTCGTTATAATGAAACTTAAATTCGGATTTACTACTTTGATTTTAGCACATATAACTTTCAATGTACCTTATGTTATATTAAATGTGCTTCCGAAATTAAGACAGCAGGATAATAGTTTATATGAGGCAGCATTAGATTTAGGATGCACTCCTTCAATGGCTTTTTGGAAAGTTGTTATACCGGATATACTTCCAGGAATACTTGCAGGTTTTCTAATGGCATTGACTTATTCATTAGATGATTTTGTTGTGAGCTATTTTACTACTGGTATTACTTCTCAGACTTTACCTATCACTATATATTCTATGACTAGAAAGAGAGTAAGTCCAGAAATTAATGCTATATCTACTGTTATCTTTATAGTTGTGCTTGTGAGTCTTGTTGTTATGAATTTAAAAGAAATTAAAAAAGAAAAATATTTGATGCAGTTAAAAAGAAAAATAAATAAACATTAATAAAAAAATTATTTATAAGGAGATTAAAAAATGAAAAAGAAACTTTTTGCAGTTTTTATGTTAATTGCTATAGTAGCAAATGCACAAACTGTTAATCTAAACAGATTTGATACTAACTATTATCATAAATACAAAGGACAAAATTTATCAGTTAATGTTTATAACTGGGGCGAATATATATCAGATGGTTCAGACGGATCATTAGATGTAAACAAATTATTTGAAGAACTTACAGGAGTAAAGGTTAACTATTCAACTTTTGCTTCTAATGAAGAGATGTATGTAAAGTTAAAAGTCGGCGGTATTCAGTATGATGTTATAATTCCTTCTGATTATATGATAGAAAGACTTATAAGAGAAAATTTAGTAAGAAAATTGAATTTTAAAAATATACCTGCTCATACAAATATAGCTAAGAGATTTAAAAATTTACCTTTTGATCCTACAGGTGAATATTCTTTAGCTTATACTTGGGGAGTAACAGGAATAATTTATAATAAGAGTTTAGTAAGTGAAAGTGAAGATATGATAGATTGGAAAATACTTTTTGATAAAAAATATCAAGGTCAGATACTTATGTACTATAACCCTAGAGATGCTTTTGGAATAGCTCAGGCATATTTAGGATATTCTTTAAACACTACTAATGAGTCAGAACTTAGAGAATGTGCTAAACTTTTAAAAACTCAAAAACCTTTGGTACAGTCTTATGTAATGGATGAGATGTATGATAAGATGGAAGCTGGAGAGGCTGCTATAGGCGTTTATTATGCCGGCGACTCTTTAACTATGATAGACAATAATCCTGATTTGAATTTCGTTATTCCTAAAAAAGGTGCTAATTTATTTGTAGATTCTATATGTATACCTGCTTCTTCAGGTTCTCCTGAATTAGGAGAGATGTATATTAATTTCTTATCTGAACCTGAAATAGCTTTAGCTAATATAGAGTTTATAAATTATGCTTCTCCAAATGATGGAGCTATCGCTATAATGAGTGATGAAACTAGAAATAATAGAATAATATATCCTGATCAGGAAACTTTAGATAATTGTGAAGTTTATATAACTTTACCCGATGAAACTAATATCTTAATGGAAGATTTATGGAATGAAATACTTTCTAATGACAATACATATAAAGGCTGGGTAATACCTGTTGCTTTAGGTGTTATAGTTTTACTTTGTGTTGTTATTATAGTATTGAAAAAGATGAAAAAAAGAGAAAACTAATAAAATAGTATTTGTAATATTATACTAAAAGCCTAGTATGTTTTTTACATACTAGGCTTTATTATTTATTAAATGCACAGGAGCCAGACATATTGCATTAAGTATTCCTTAGTTTTTTAAAGTATAACATAGGTGTATCATAATTTAAAGCTGAATGTATTCGTTTATGATTCCAAAAATTATTATATCTTTTTAATTTTTGATTAGCTTTTTCTAAAGTTAATTCTTGTGTACAATAATCATAGAATTCTTTTTGGTCTCGGTTATGTGTACTTTCTACAACACCATTATACCAAGGACTAGCGACTGGGCTATAAACTCTTTTAATATGTTTATTATTACAAAACTTGTCTAACGGATGTTCTGTTTCAAATAAATGCTTACGATAAGTAAACTCAGTGCCATTGTCTGTTTGAATGCAATGAACTCTAAAAGGAAAATATTCTATCAAACGTTCCATAAAATCAATAGTGCTATCTGGAGTTTTTTCATTATACAAATATCTAAAACTTATTCTTGTAGCTAAATCAACAGCTGTTAGCTGATAATAGCGTATTTCACCAAAAAAAGCATACTTTGTATCTATTTGAACCTTTTCGCCTGCTTCTTTTATATAAACAGCATGCTTTCCTCTATGTTTTTTTCTAATTTTCTTCTTTTTCTTATTATACAAATGATGTTCTTTTAAGATTGTTTCAATAGCTGTAGTACCTATTTTAATATTTTCTTTTTCTAATAATTTCTTTATTTTTACTTTACCATATTTATATTTCTTACATATTTCTATTACTTTGTTAATAATCTTTTTATTTTTAACTTTATTAGGACTATTTTTAGGTTTTCTGCTCTTATTTTCTATTATGCCTTTTTCTTCTAATTTCTTCTTCCAATAATAATAAGTTCTAATACTAATATTAAATTTTAAAGCCTGTGCTTTTTTATTTTTTACTTTATTAATAATTAATACTATCTTTTTTTCTGTTCTGTATTATATTGTTGCATAGGTATTCCTTTTTGTTTATTTCTAGCAATTTAAATTATAAGGGATACCTACTTTTTTTAAACTAAAAGTGTGCAATATCTGTGGCTCTTAAACATTATTATTTATTAAATTATCTTGAAAAAGAGAATAATAGATATATAATTTAAAAACAATATTTTAAGGAGAATGCAAATGTTTAAAAGATTGCATGTTATTTTGTTATTATCTTTAATTCTTTTGTTTTCATACTCATGTTCTAATTCAACTGCAAAGAAAACAGGAAATACAGGTAATTTAACTATAATACATATGAATGATACGCATGGAAAAGATGAGGAGGAGAGAGTTGTTAATAAAGATGTAAATCCTCCGGAAACCAATTATATGTATGGAGCTGCTAGAAGAGCTTCATATATAAAACAGGTAAAAGCCACTAATAATAATGTATTAATTCTTCATGCTGGAGATACTATTACTGGAAGTATTTATTCTACAGTATTTCAGGGAAGAGATGAAGTTGATATTATGAATATGATTGGTGTTGATGCTGCTGCTGTTGGAAATCACTTTGTAGATTTTGGACTTAGTAATTTTACAGAGATAATGAAAGAGAGAAAATTTCCTACACTTTCTTTAAATATAAAAAATAAATCAGATAATAGTTATTATGCTACTCCATATATAGTTACAAATGTTAATGGACTTAATGTTGCAATTATTGGTGTAACAACAACAGATTCAGTTTATAGCCCTAAAAACATTGTAGATTTAATATTTGAAGAAGAAATTAAATCATTAAAAGATTTTCTAAAACAAACTCCGCTTAATACTACTAATGATGTTACAATATTACTTAGCCATGTAGGTTATGAAGGCGACAAAAAAATTGCTGAAGCTATACCTAATACATTTGATATAATAATAGGCGGACATAGTCATACTGTATTAGATAAAGCAGAAGTTGTTAATGGTACTCCTATAGTTCAGGCTGGTTCTTATGGACATTATTTAGGACATGTTAATTTTAATGTTAATAATGGTGTAGCAGATAAAAATAATTTAGATTATAAATTAGTAGCTATGGATCAGACAATAGAGCAGGATAAGGATATGCTTGCATTTATTGATGAGATGAAAGGTACAGTAGATAAAGAATTTAATGTTAGAGTAGGAAGTTTACCTATGGATTTAGCTCATGATGGAATAAGATCCAATTCTATGCCTATAGGAAATTTTGCATGTGATTTGGTAAAAGATTCTTATGAAAATGTTGATATTGTAATGATTAATTCTGGAAATTTAAGATCTGTATTAAAATCAGGCGATATTACTTTAGGAAATATACAGAATGAATTTGCTCCTTTTGATAATGAAGTTATTATAGTTTCATTGAATGGAAAAGATGTACTTGATATGATAAAACTTTCAGGTCAAAAGAGAGGAAATGGAGGATTCTTGCAATATTCTAAAGGTATGGAAGTAAAATACACAGCAAATGGAGAGTTAATATCAGCTAAATTGAATGGAGAGGATATAAGCGAAGCTAAAGATTATAGTGTTATTTTATCAGATTTTGTATTTGATGGCGGTGACGGATATGTTGATGCAGATAACAATCCTATAGGAAGAAAGGGAAAAAATGTTGTTCATACAGGAAATGATATAAGAGATGCTTTAATATCAAAGATTAAAGAATTTAATAATATACCTGCTGATTATATCGATCAAAATCCAAGAGTTATATTTGAATAATAATTAGAACATAAATAAGAGTCTGGTTTTATTAAACTAGGCTCTTCTTTATATAGAATAACTTTCTAAAAAATTAACTGACACGCGGTGATTAGATTTTAAAACTTAAATAAATTATATTATAGAATAATTTCTAATATAATTTTTATTTAAACGCGTGCTAATATAGTTCATAAATTTAAAAAAGACTAGGGTGGGGCATGTTATTTTTGTGTTTGTAAAATAGAAATAAAAAGTGAAAATAACTGATTATGATAATAAGGAAAAAGGGCGGGGATTGTAATAAAATTTAAAAATCATTTTATAAATGCCCACTATTTATTCTTTTTAATTATACTGAAAATTTTTAAGTTTATCAATTTTTTATTGTTCTTTTTCCCGCCGCAAAAAGAACCAAAAAGTGCAAATGTAAAATTAGTACTAAATCATACGAAATTTGTTTTACATGTAATATAAATTATTAATTTAAGATAAAATATAGCCCTTTTGCTTCTCGGCGTAGGCGGGCTTCGCCTGTGGCAATACCACAGGCACTTCCTTCGGTCGCAAAAGAAGTGGGGGTGTGGTGGCTAGTTCCCACAAATAATAAAACTAAGAAAATAATTTTTGACAGAATATAGTTGTTTAGGTATATATTATAAATTATTAATTTTAATTAAGTTTTTTAGCCACACCCAAGTTTTTATTAGAATTTTACATTTCATTAACGCACGTTTAATGAAAATTTTTATTATAGATCAAATTATTATTAAGAATTATTTATATCCATGATTTTGTTTTACGTGCGTAAAAATTAAGGCTGATATAAATTAATATACCAGCCTAAAAATAATATTAGTAACTTTTATTATAAGAAACAACCTTCAAGTTTAGTGTCGCCAAGTAAATGTTTTTCTATTGATGCTGCTATAGAAACAAAAGAATCTTTAACACCTATATTAACATTTTTTTTCAAATTTTTTCCATAAGCAAGTATAGGTATATATTCTCTTGTATGATCGCTTCCCTTGTATGTAGGATCGCATCCATGATCTGCTGTTATAATGAACAAATCATCATCATTTAAATTTTCAATCATTTCAGGAATATATTTATCGAATTCTTCCAAAGCATTTTTATATCCTTTTGGATCTCTTCTATGTCCGTAAAGCATATCAAAATCAACTAAATTTGTAAATATTAATCCTTCATCAATTTCCTTAATAGCCTTAATAGTTTTTTCTATACCATCAAGATTGTTTTTATTAGTTTGTCTGTTTTCTGTGATTCCAACACCTGCAAATATATCGCTTGTTTTTCCTATGCCTACAACAGGAAGATTTTTATTTTTTAATCTGTCAAGCATAGTTTCACCGCTTGGAGGCACTGAATAATCATGTCTTCTTTCAGTTCTTTTATAATTTCCTTTAGTTCCTATATAAGGACGTGCTATAACTCTTGCTACAGGAGAATATTCATTGCATATTTCAAGAGCTTTTTTGCATATATTATAAAGCTCATCTACAGGTATTATTTCCTCATGAGCTGCTATTTGAAGTACAGAATCTGCAGAAGTATAAACTATTAAAGAACCATTTTTTAATTGTTCATCAGCATAATCGTCTATAACTTCAGTACCTGAATAAGGCTTATTGCATACAACTTTTCTTCCTGAAAATTCTTCTATTTTTTTCAAAGTAATTTCAGGAAATCCATTAGGGTAAGTATTGAATGGTTTTTCAGATACTAATCCAGCTATTTCCCAATGTCCTGTAGTAGTGTCTTTGGCCTTAGAAGTTTCCATAGCTTTTCCGTAATATCCTATTGTATTATTATTTTTTGAAACCCCTTCTATATCTATTATATTTCCAAGTCCTATTTTTTCCATATTTGGAAGACTTATTCCTCCATTAGCTTTAGCCAAATGAGCAAGAGTATTAACTCTCTCATCTCCAAAAACAGCTGCATCAGGTAAAGCACCAACACCGCAGCTATCAACCACTATTAAAACGGCTTTCTTTTTATTCATATTTTATTATCCTATATTTAATTTTTTATATCTAATTTAAATATAACCATTTTTTAAGAATTATATAAAATATTATTTAATGTGTATATTATATTTTTTATAATAAAAATTAATAACTATAGAAATATTATATAAATAAATTTTTTGGCATAAAAAAGGGATAGTATTAAACTATCCCTATTTTTAATAATATATTTAAGAATGATATATTATTTTTTGCATCCTTTTTTCTTTTCTAAACCTATAGCATCAGCTAATTCCTGATCTATAACAACAACAACATCATCATGAAGTTTAAGGAAGGTGACAGGACATTTAGTAGTAACTTTATCATTGGTAAGAAGCTCTTTCATAGCAGCAGCTTTTCCTTTACCAATAGCAGCTATAACTATTTTTTTAGCCTTTAATATTCCGCCCATACCCATACTGAATGCTTCTTTAGGAACATCTTTTTCTGAAGCAAAGAATCTAGCATTAGCTTTAATAGTTTTTTCATCTAATTTAACGCATAATGCATCGGCATGTAAAGCCTCATCAGGTTCATTAAATGCTATATGTCCGTTAGGGCCTACTCCTAATAATTGTATATCTCTAGGAAGTTTATTTATTTTATCATTAAATTCTTTCAATATTTTTTCTTTTTCTCCTATACCTTTAGGAACAAAAGTATTCTTTTTATCAATATTAACATGATCAAATAAATTTTTATTCATGAAATATCTATAGCTTTGTTCATTTTTAGGATCTAATCCCTTATATTCATCTAAATTTACAGATTTAACATTTTTAAAATCAATTTCTTTTTTTTCATAAGCCTTTATTAAATGAGGATATACAGCCTCAGCAGTACCTCCTGTAGCAAGTCCTAAAACTGCATCTTTTTTCACTTTTAATAAGTTAATAATTTCTGCTGCTGTTTTTTTTCCTACCGCATTTGCATCCTTAGCAATAATTAATTTTAATCCCATAATAATATACTCCTTTTATTTGGATTATCATATTTTTCATAAATCAGCTCTTTGTGCAAATTATAACATATATATAATTTATTATCAAACATTATACTGCTATTGATTTTGATAGAAAAAAATATAAAATATTTGCATCAATAAATATTTTAAAACATTAAGGAAAAAATGATGGATAAAAATATAAAGGTAAAAGCTGTAATATTTGATTTTGACGGAACTTTAGTTGATAGCGAAAGTTTATATACTAAGGCATTGATTAAGGTAGCAAATGAGATGAATGTACTTAAAGGGGTTGATTTTAAATCTTTAACAGGATATCAGACTAAAGATATAGATAATATTTTGAAAAAAGAAGGCTATCATATACCAGATAATTTATTTAAAGAAGCCGAAGTTCGTTTTCATAAAATAATGGAAACAGATTTAGAAACTTTTGATGGTGTTATGGAAACATTGGAGAGGTTTAAAGATTTGGATATGGTTATAGCTTCCAATAGTAATATAGAGTATGTTAAAAAACATTCTGATATGAAGGGAATATCTAAATATATTAAAGGCTATTCTTGTTTTAATGAAAAATTAAGAGCTAAACCTGAACCGGATTTATTTTTGTATGCATTTGAACTTCTTAAAGGTTATAATAATGATTTAAAAAAAGATGATGTTATAATATTTGAAGATAGTTTGGCTGGTATTGAAGCGGCTAAAAAAGCTGGCATTAAATCTATAGCAATTACTAATAGTTATAATAAAAAAGAACTTATGGATAAAGGTGCTTATATAGTTGTTGATAAAATAAATGAAGTATTTAATTATATAGAATTATAGTTTTTAAATGTATATTTTTACTAATATAATTATTGAAATTTATGTATAAATATTATATAAAATTAAAGTAATTATTAAAAATGAAGGATTTTAATATGTTAAAAGAGATGTTAAATGGTAAAATACAAGTTGTTGAAAGCATAGAAGATTGGCAGGAAGCTTTAAAAATAGCAGCAAAACCTCTTTTAGATGCTAAAAATATAGAACCTAGATATATAGATTCTATTATAGAAAATGTAAAAAAGAATGGGCCTTATATTGTTTTAACTGATGGTGTTGCTATGCCTCATTCAAGACCTGAAGCTGGGGTTATAAAAGAAGGAATGAGCTTATTAAAAGTAAAAAATGGTGTTGATTTTTATCAAACAGAAAAAAAAGTATATTTATTTTTTACTTTAGCTGCTAAAGATTCTAACAGCCATCAGGATGCAATAGCTGATTTGGCAGATGTTCTTGGAGATGATGAATTGTTGCAAAAAATAATAGAAAAAGATTTAAAACCAGAAGAAATTTTAAATTTATTTAATTAATTTATTGTTTAAATTAATAAAGGGAGCTTCAAATTAATGAAGCCCCCTTTTATTTTATAAATAATATTACATATCAGCTATAAACTTATACATAGGGAATTTTTTACATAGAGCAGCTACTTTTTTAGCAACAGCATTAATCATTTTTTCATCATTACTATTGCTTAGAACTTCATCTATATATTGAGTTAATTCCATAACATCTTTTTCTTTTAAACCTCTTGTAGTTATAGCAGGAGTACCTAATCTTATTCCGCTTGTAACCATTGGGGATTCAGTATCATAAGGTATACCGTTTTTGTTTATAGTTATATGTGCTTTATCTAAAATAGTTTCAGCAAGCTGACCAGTTATGCCTTTAGATTTTTTCACATCAACTAATATTAAATGAGTATCAGTACCGCCAGAAATCAATTCATATCCTTTAGCTAAGAACATATTAGCCATAGCTTCAGCATTTTTTACAACTTGCTCCTGATATTTAACGAATTTAGGATCTAAAGCCTCTTTAAAACATACGGCTTTAGCAGCTATAACATGCATTAAAGGACCGCCTTGTATGCCAGGGAATATAGTTTTATCTATTTTTTTAGCTAAATCTTCCTCTGTAGAAATGATATATCCGCCTCTAGGACCTCTCAAAGTTTTATGAGTAGTACCTGTAACGAAATGAGCATGAGGAACAGGGCTAGGGTGAACACCTGCAGCAACAAGTCCTGCAATATGAGCCATATCTACCATTAATAAAGCACCAACTTCATCAGCTATTTCTCTAAATTTTTTGAAGTCAAGGAATCTAGGATAAGCACTTCCGCCTGCAACGATTAATTTAGGGTTAAGTTTTTTTGCAGTATCTCTAAGCTCATCATAGTCAATTTGCATAGTTTCTTTGCTAACATTATAGTGTTGGAAATTATAAATTTTTCCTGAGAAATTAACATTTTTACCATGAGTTAAATGTCCGCCTGAATCAAGTGATAATCCTAAGCATGTATCTCCTGGCTGAAGAACTGCCATATAAACACCCATATTAGCTTGAGAACCGGAATGCGGCTGTACATTTATAAAAGGAGCTTTGAATAATTTTTTAGCTCTTTCTCTTGCTAAATCTTCTACAATATCAACCTCACTGCAGCCGCCGTAATATCTTTTTGACGGATAGCCTTCAGCATATTTATTTGTAAATATAGAGCCTTGTGCTTCCATAACAGCACGTGAAACTATATTTTCGCTAGCTATAAGTTCAAAGCCATTAACTTCTCTCTTATACTCATTTTTCATTGCAGCAAATATCTCTTTATCAGCACTTTTTAATGGAGTTTCTGATACATAATATTTAGGAGCAACTACTTTTTTCTCTGCAGGTTTTGAAGCTTTTTTTACATTAACAGCTTTCTTAGATGCAGCTTTTTTGTCAACAACTGTTTTCTTAGCAGCTTTTGAAACCTTTTTTGATGAAGATTTAACTGCTGCTTTTTTCTTAGATACAGCCATATTTCCTCCAATGAAATTTATTATTTAATCAAATTTTTGTTTGAAGTAATGATATATCAATATAGTTTTTTTTTCAATTATTAAAATAGTATTTAATGTGTTTTTTTTATTATTTTGAATTATAAAAAATTATAAAATAAAATGTTTTATTTATTTTGGCTATTGATTTTTTTTATTTAAATGTTAGAATATACTAACAATTTGAATTAATATACTAACTTATTCTAGAGGCATAAATGAAATACATAATTATTTTATTTATAATAACAAATATAATATATTCTTATGAATCTAAAGAAATAAATAGTTTTTATAATGAATATTATTCTTCATCATATAATATTAAATTAATAGAAAATAATTCTTCTAAGACTTATAAAAATATATATTCCCTTGTTACATCAAAAAGCATAACTAATGAAAAAGAAAAATATAATTATTTGAAAGAAGCTATAAATGATAATGCTGATTATATAAAATCTGAAGATATTGATTATTTGATAAGTGTATCTGAGCTTATGAGTTATATAGTTTATTACAGCGGACTTTCTGAAAAAATTTCTTTTGGATCTAAAAGCAAAGAAATATATAAGAAGATTTTGGAGAAAGATGATTCTAATTTTTTCGCTCTTTTAGGTACAGCTATCGGATATATGCATGCTCCGGCTATAGCAGGCGGAAGCAATAAAAAAGCTTTTGAATATTTTAATTCAGCATTAAATAATTCAAAAGAAAAATATCAGAAATATTTATCTTATGTTTGGTTATCACAATACTATTTTAAAATAAAAGACGATGAAAATTATAATAAATATATTGAAATGAGCAAAAAAATATATCCTAATGGAAAATTATTGAAGGAGGCCGTAGAGAGAAATAATACTAAAAATAAACCGTTATAAAAATAGTTTAATAATAGTGATAGGATAAAAAATATATTTGAATTAATAAAAGTACAAAGTTGTTAAAAAAAATTATAAACAAAATAAAGGATTATATATGAAACGTTTATATTTTATTTTAGCGGTTTTATTAATAACTGCTTATAGTGCATTTAGTTATACTGTTGTAGAAGATTTCAATGATTTTTTAGTTGATGAAAATCAATTAAGAATAAGGCTTGATAGATTCGGCGTATTAGCAGGAACTGAAAATTTAAGATTTATGGTTGGAGTATCAGGAGAAACTGCAGGAGTATTGCTTGATAATTTAGACAGCGGTACTAAAGGAGGAATAAATACATTCAGACCGGCAGCAATAGCAGGATTTGGATATAAAACAGAAAGTTTTGGTATAGGTTTGGGTTATCAATTCAAATATGTATCAGGAAGCTGGCAGGCACATACTCCTATAATAACAGCAACAGCTTTGAATGATAACTTGAGAATCAATGTACCTGTTACAATAGGAGTAGGAAGCGGAAATGTTAATAATGGAGATATAGCAGTTTCAACAGATACTAGAATAGAATATTATACTGGAAACAATATATTCAGCAGAATAAGAGTTAATCTTAAATATGGTATGTATAGATTAAAAGCTAATGAAAGCAGAAGCGGAGATTTAACAGGAGGCGGTAATTTACCTATGAATATGGGGACTGTAGGAGAGAATGGTAAATATGGATTTACTAAAGATACTACAGCACATTCTATAGGTATAGATGTTAGAGGTTATTTTATAGCGGCAACAGATCCTGTATTAATAGAGCCTCAAATAAGAGTATTATATCAAGGTTCTATAGCAGATTTTACAGGTACTTCATATAAAGTTACACCTCCAGGAATGGACTCTAAAGAAGGAGGAGCAGGATTCGGACTCTATAATATAGATGCTTCAAATCCTATAGGTGCTTTTTCAATAGGTGATACAGGTTTTACTATGGCCCCATATTATGATTTTACTGCTCACAATATAGCATTTACTGGTGAGGGAGCTTCAATAGAAATAGGAGGTACAGAATATTATATAACTAAGCCTCAATTTATAGGTGTATCTGTTCCTGTGGGTTTTACTGCTGAAAGTGAGTTTATTACATTGTATTTAGAGCCTGCATTATCTTTCTCTATGATTACAGGGGGAATTAATGCCTATGCGAGCAGTGCTAAGCCTATGAGAATACCTCCTATATTCTACTCTGTTGGATATTTAGTATATGGAGAATTATATATCACTCCTATTCCTAATTTGGAATGGTATTTTGAGGCTCAAATAGGAAGTGCTACCACTATTGATAGTATAGGAGATAGTAAGCAAGGAGGTTTGGCTTTCAATGGAAGTACTGGTATCACTTGGAAATTTTAATTTGCTAAATTATTGATTTTGGGTAAATAAATTTATTGGGTGTCTTAGAATATAAGATGCCCAATATAAAAACTACTAATATGAAAGTTATTTTAAAAAATAAAGAAAATAATATATTAAAAATAAAAAGAAAAATAGATTATGAAAAAAATATGCTGCTTTATATGATTAAATTGTATTGTAGATATAATCATAAAGAGTATCATAAGAATTATAATAAAACATTTGGAAGTAAAAATATTTGCAAAGAATGTGAAGAAGTTTATAATTATGCTTGTGAAAGAACTTCAAAATGCAGATTCATTTCTACAAAAACATTTTGCAGTGCATGCTCTTCTCATTGCTATAAAAAAGAGATGAGAGAAAAAATAAAAAATATAATGATTTTTTCTGGAAAGAGAATGATTTTTTATAGACCTGTAATTGCTTTGAAACATGTTTTTGTTATGCTTGTACGCAATATGAAGAAAAATATTTAAAGTTATTGAAGGTGTTATATGAGAATATTATTTATATGTTTAGGTTTTATTTTTGTAGGTATAGGTGCTGTGGGAATAGTTGTGCCTATACTTCCAACAACACCTTTTCTTTTGCTTGCATCTTTCTTTTTTGCTAAAGGCTCTAAAAAATTTCATGATTGGTTTATGTCTACAAAACTATATAAAAAATATTTAGAAAGTTTTGTTAAATCAAGGGCTATGACTTTAAAAGCTAAACTCACTATACTTTTGCCTGTAAGTGCTATGCTTATAGTTACATTTATTTTTGTAAATAATCTGCATGCTAGAATTGTTCTTGTAATACTTTTTATTGCTAAGTATGTATATTTCTTTACTCAAATAAGAACTATAAAAGAAGGCGAAGAAACAGCAGAATTAGAAGAAAGCAATAAATAATTATTTGTAATAAATAATAACATTTTTTGCATTATTGATATTTCCCTTTGTTTGATATTGGGAGATATGATGAAAATACTAATTAGATATATTTTTATGGTGAATATTTTATTTTTTAATTTATTTACTATAGTATATTCAGAGGATAATAAAGAAAATAAAGAAAATGATGAAAAAAAAGGCTTTCAGTCTGTATTAGATAATAGATTTTTTTCTATAGGATTATTCAGCAGTGCGGATTCTATAAAGACAACTGTTAATATAGAATTTGGTTTTAAGATAATGAAATATAATAATTTTCAAATAAAAAGCTATACTGCTGTAACAGGTTCAAAAATATATGATGATAGTCCAGAAATGTATCAGCTAGGACTTATGCAAAAATTTACTTTTGGCAATAACGATGAATATACTGGCGAGATAGGTATATCAAGATATGGATTTGCTTTTTTTAGTTTTGGATTTTTATCTTTTGATCCTGATAAAAGCGGAAAATTTTTATTTGCTTCTCCATACTATTGGGAGGTTGGGGGAGGAGCCGGTTTTAATATTAATGTGAGTAAACATGTTGGTATAGTATTAGAGTTTGGCGGCGGACTTCATCTTGTTCCTGACGGTAAAGAACTTGGATATCCTGCAAAAATTAATAAAGCCGGATTTGGCAGAATGAGTATCGGAGGAAGGTATTATTTTTAAATTGCTTCTCCTAAATTATTATAATTGCCTAGTAATTATATAATTAATTTTTAATATAATTACTAGGCAATATTTGTTATGTGCAGTAAAATTATTACCAAGTTTTTTTAATTTCTTTTAAAATAGCTTCAGTTAATTTTATTGTATTCACATCATCTTCAATAGATACGAATCTTTTATCTTTTCCCAATATGCAGTTAGCAAAATGTTCATCTTCTAATTTTAGAGGATTATCTCTATGTATAAATACTCTTTCTATTATAGATTCCTGCTTATAATTAATACCTACTGAAGTTTTTATATTACTTTGACTTGCTGCCTGTCTATGTATAGTTATATCTTGAGTGGCATAGTCTAATATAAAATATGCTTCCTCTGTACTGATAGCTAAAGTTCTTATTTTTTCCTGAGTTACTCTGCTTGCACTTATTGTTGCTATAGTTGAATCTTCAAATTCTAATAATGCACTTGCAATATCTTCATTATTTGTTCTTATTCTTTTTCCGCTTGCTGAAAATCTTACTATTGGTTTTTTCACTAAAGAAGTAACTATATCTAAATCATGTATCATTATATCAAATACAACACCAACATCAGTAATACGAGGAGTAAAAGGAGCTAATCTTCTAGCTTCTATTAAATAAGGTTTTTCTATTATATGATGAAGTTCCTGTACAGCACCATTAAATCTTTCAACATGACCAACTTGAAGTATAACATTTTTTTGTTTAACGATTTCTTCCAATTCCAAAGCCTGAGTATAAGTTTCTGTCATTGGTTTTTCTACTAATACATGTTTTCCTTTTTCTACAGCTTTTTTAGCTATTTCAAAATGATACATTGTAGGGCTTGCTATTATAACAGCATCAGCATTATCTATCGCTTCATCTAAACTATTAAATTTTCTTATATTATGTTTTTGTGATATTTCATTTAAATGATTTTCATCAGCATCGTATATGCCTGATAAATTTATTTGATTTATTTGGCTTACAACATTTAAATGGAATTGACCCATTCTTCCTACACCTATAAGACTTATATTTACTTTATCCATTTGCAATCCTTTTTTATAAATTAATAATTAAATGCTTAAATAAATTTTATTTGTAATAAATATTTTAAACGTTCTAAAGATTATAATAATAATTCTACAAAATTCAATAATATTTTTTTATTTTATGAAATTTTATATACTATCAAATATTTTAAAAGTATAGTATATTTTAAATCTATATAAAAATTATTTGATTGGAGTATGTATGAAAACAGATATAGAAATAGCTCAAGAGTGCAAATTGGAAAGAATAGAAAAAATAGCAGAGAAATTGAATTTGACTGATGATGATTATGAGGTATACGGAAAATATAAGGCAAAGATAGAATTATCATTATTAAATAAATTAAAAGATAAGAAAGATGGAAAATTAGTTTTAGTAACTGCAATAACTCCTACACCAGCCGGAGAAGGAAAATCCACTGTTACAATAGGGCTTACTCAAGGATTAAATAAAATAGGGGTTAATGCTGTTGCTGCTTTAAGAGAACCATCTCTTGGTCCTGTGTTCGGTATAAAGGGAGGTGCATGCGGAGGAGGCTATTCTCAAATTGTACCAATGGAAGATATTAACCTTCATTTTAATGGAGATTTTCATGCTATAAGCAGTGCCCATAATTTAATATCCGCTTGTATAGATAATCATATTAAACAAGGAAATGAATTAAAAATAGATGTTAATAAGATAGTATTCAAAAGAGTTTTGGATATGAATGACAGAGCTTTGAGAGATATAGTTATAGGACTTGGCGGAAGTGAGAATGGTGTTGTAAGGCAGTCATCATTTCAAATAACTGTATCATCTGAAATTATGGCTATACTCTGCTTATCAAATTCATTAATGGATTTAAAAGAGAAAATAGGAAATGTTATATTTGCTTATGATATTAATGATAATCCTTTGAGAGTGAGAGATTTAAAAATAGAAGGTGCAGCATGTACACTCCTTAAAGATGCCATAAAACCTAATTTAGTACAGACACTTGAGAATACTCCTGTTATAGTTCATGGAGGTCCTTTCGCTAATATTGCTCATGGATGTAATTCTATACTTGCTACAAAAATGGCTTTGAAATTATCCGACTATACTATTACAGAGGCAGGTTTTGCTGCTGATTTAGGAGCTGAAAAGTTTCTTGATATTAAATGCTGTCTTGCCGGTTTAAAGCCTAATTGTA
Source organism: uncultured Brachyspira sp. (assembly GCF_944393015.1). Classification (GTDB taxonomy): domain Bacteria; phylum Spirochaetota; class Brachyspiria; order Brachyspirales; family Brachyspiraceae; genus Brachyspira. The sequence continues at coordinate 182,814 of NZ_CALXYQ010000001.1, read as the reverse complement.
TTGTATTGGTTGCTACTATAAGAGCATTGAAACATCATGGAGGAGCTTCTGATATTAATAAAGAAGATTTAGGAGCTTTAACTAAAGGTTTTGAAAATTTGGATAAACATATTGAGAATATGCAGAAATATAATGTTCCTGTAGTAGTTGCTATTAATAAATTTGTTTCTGATACTGATAAAGAAGTGGAATGCATAACAAAACATTGCGAGAGTAAAGGAGTAGATATTTCATTATGCGAAGTTTGGGCTAAAGGCGGAGAAGGTGCAATAGATTTATCTCATAAAGTTTTAAAAGCAGCTTCTGAAGAATCAAATTATAAGCCTTTATATGAATTAGAAAAAAGTATAAAAGAAAAAATAGAAACTATATGTAAAGAAATATATGCAGCAGGGGAAATTAAATTTTCTAACAAGGCATTAAAAATGATGAAGAAAATAGAAAATATGGGATTCGGTAATCTTCCTATATGTATATCAAAAACTCAAAAATCAATATCAGATAATCCTGCTTTACTAAATGCTCCTAAAGGCTATACATTAAATATTGATGAAATAAAACTTGCATCAGGAGCGGGATTCATTATTGCTATGGCCGGCGGTATTATAGATATGCCGGGACTTCCTAAAATTCCTGTTGCATGCAATATAGATATAGATGAAAATGGTAAGATAAAAGGTTTATTTTAAAATATTTAGAATATACTGAAAAATTTTTAAGTTTGTCAATTTTTTTATTGTTCTTTTTCCCGCCGCACGCCACAGGCGGACAGCGTCAAAGAACAATAAAGTGCAAGTATGAAATTAGTACTAAATAATACTAAAATAGTTTTACATGTAATATAAATTATTAAATTAATCTAAAATATAGCCTTTTTGCTTCTTTGTGGCAACAAAAGAAGTGGGGTGCGGGGCAAAGCCCTGCAAATATTTAAAATTTAAAAAAATTATTTTTGACAAAATATAATTGTTTATGTATATAAAAAAAGAGCTATAAATAATTTTATAGCTCTTTTTTATTTTTATATTAATTAATTTTTATTCTGTTGTAGTGGTAGGTGACGTAGTAGTATCGCCTGTTGTATTTCCAGTAGTTGTAGTATCATCTGCAGCAGTATCTCCTGTTGTATCTCCAGTAGTTGTAGTATCATCTGCAGCAGTATCTCCTGTTGTATCTCCAGTGGCTGTATCATCAGTTACTGCAGTATCATCTGTAACTGTAGTGTCTTCAGTAGTAGTTGTATCATCAGTTACTGTAGTATCATCAGTGACAGTTGTATCTTCTACAGGTTCTGGTTCAGGAGGAGGCGGAGGTAATTTAAGATTATCAATATCCTCAACTCTTATATTTAAATCCATTCTTCTAATTACTGTTTTTGCAATCTCTGCTTCTACAGGCTCTCCTAAAGAATCAAGTAAAGTTATTTCAGGATTTTCATTTCTGTACTGCTTCATTTCTAGTACATAACCTTCAGCATCTCTTGCCACAGTAGTTTTATTTCTTCCGTCATTTTCTATATCTATACTAACTCCGTTAGCTCTCACTTCATTGACAGTTGATCTTCCGTCAGTATAAGTTTTTGTAGTTGAAGTGCTTCCGTCTGCCTCTGTTGTTGTAGTTTCTGTGTTTCCTTGTATATCTTTTACCACTACTATGCTTGAGCCATTAGGTTTAATAGTTGTAGTTATACTGCTGGAATCTGCTGCCACTACTTCTGTTACTGTGCTTGAATCTCTGTTAAGAGTAGTAGTTTCTCTTGAGCCGTCTTGTCTTATTACTCTCTTTATAGTAGTACCGTCAGGCATTTTTATTTCGCTTATAGTATCTTCAGCAACTGTATCAGTTATTACTGTGCCGTCTACCTTCTTAGTTACTACTGTAAATGAACCGTCTTCATTATAAGTTTTTGTTATAATACTTCCGTCATCAGCTTTTACATTGTATGAGAATGTACCGGCACCTGCTCCTGTAGAATTTCTTTCCTCAACTCTGCCGTCCGGATAAACTATTTTTAAATTGCTTATTCCATTTGTATCTACTGTTGTAGTACCTATACTTCCGTCTATATAATTTGCAACTACTACATAGCTTCCGTCAGGATTCTCTGTTTTTACTATAACAGCTCCATCAACTCTCTTTGTTTCAGTTGTGATATTTCCAAAATTATCTTCAGTTCTTTTTACCTCTGTCCCGTCTAAACTTCTAGTGTAGAAAAATGCTCCGTTATTATCTTTATAATTTGTTGTGATAGAGCCGTCAGATCTTTCCACTACAAATGCTTTATTACTATCTAAAGTTTTTCTATTTATAAAAGAACCGTCAGGGTATAAAGTGTATTCAAATGTATCTCCATTAGAATTTTTTGTATTTATAGATTTTGAATTATCTATCATATATGTTTCTAATCTTTTATCTCCGTTTTCAAATACTGTTTCTATTTCTCTTTTTCCATAAGGATATATAGTATCTGAAACTTCATAATTATTAGAATACATTTTAGTTTTTTCTATTTTTCCATTTTCATAAACTATTCTAACACCATTAGGATATATAGTTTCTCTTTCATAATAAAAATTAGGGAATATATTTTCTGTTGTTATACTTCCGTCATTATTTGTATTTACCCTATGATTATTAGTAAAAGGAATAAATTTAATTGATGTATCATTACTTCTTATAAGAGATATAACTCTTTCTAAAGATTCTTTTTGATAATAATCATTTCCTACATTAGTTAAAAATATTTCATAGGATATAGCGGCATTAGTTATTTCGCCAAGTGCTAAGAAAGTATGCCCCATATTAAGATAAGCACTGTAATATAAAGCCCAAGTATTATATGCATCCACTGAAGCTATATTAGTTTTTATCTCCACCATATTTCCATTAGTATCCATAACATTAGTCATTATAACTATATTTGTTACTGTAAATGGATTTTCTTCAGTTATTACATAGCTTGATCCTGTAACAGTTGAATTTGTGGACATTGTAACAGTATTTGAATCTCCTGCTGCAGCTTCATTAGTAACATTATCAGGAGGAAGGGCAGTTTCCGAAACTGAAGGATTTACCACTTCCAAATTAAAATTAGCATTTGCTTCAAATATTACTGTTGTATTTGTAAATTCATAATTATTTGTATATGTATTTGTGATAACTACATTTGTAAATAATGGAAGTTTAGTAAATGTATTATCCAAGGTATTTTTTATATTTTCATTTGCAATATTTAGATTATTTATAGCATCAGATATTGCATTAGTATCAGATGATAAATTTGTTGATATTGTATTTGTATTTATAGCAGGAGCAGTTATATTAGTTGATATAAATTCATTTGTTAATGATTCATTTGAACCTATGGAGATATTAGTTATAGATTCATTAGAAGAAGTATTATTAACATCAAAAATAAATATTGTATTTGTTACTACATTTTGAGAAACTGTATAATTAGTTAATACTTCATGATTTAATTTAGTTGTATATGGGGAATGAAGACGTTCTATAGATCTGTTATACCAAAGTAAAGCATCTTCATAATTTTTTAATTGATAGTAAGAGTTTGCTATATTATTACAATATGAATATGAATCATTGATATCGAATGCTAATTTATAATAATTTATAGCATTTTCATATTGTTTATCTTGGAAATAGCATGCTCCTATATAATAATAAAGCATATCATTAGTTGATAATGGTCTTCTTTTCAAATATAAAAGAAATGCTTCTCTTGCAAAATTATATTTTTTTTGGAAGAAAAGTTTTTCTGCATTATAAAATTCTCTGTCAATATTTCTTTCATCATTTGGAGCGGCATTCTGTGCTAACAATATAGATGATAATGATATAAAAATAGATATTATAATTATTGAAAGAATTTTTTTCATAATAATATGATCCTCTTTATTTTTTAAGGATAATATTTAAAACTATCAATTTTTTATATAGTCAAAATAATGATTAAATAGCGAATATAGTATATATTCACTGTATCCTCTTACCTTTTTTTTGTCTTTTTCTAAAACATCATTTAAAAATTCAAAAGTTTTTTCATTAGGATTTTCTATATAATAAATCCTTTCTCTAGATATTAAATTACTTTCATTTTTTATCATTTTTATAATTGAAAGTTCTTTTAATCTATCCTTTTTATCTTCGCGGCTTGCCTGATATGAAAACAGACGTTTTACCAAGTTCTCAAATACTATCTTATTGTACATAACAGCTCTTCTTACATCTGTATCAACACTGCCGTCATAATTATTGATTTCATTGTCAAATATTGCTATAGATATTGCAGATTTAATATCAGCAAACACAGCTTTTTCTTCTTTTAATTTAAATTTCTTACTAGACATAATATTAGAAAATATTCACCTTTGTTTAAAATATAAGTCATATTGAATATCGACAAAGTTAAAAATTTAATTAGATTAAAAATTTGATTCAGATAATAGTTGTATATTTGTTATAGTATTAAAATATAGTGAAATAAAAAACCCCTTCCATAAAATAATTATGAAAGGGGAAAATTCTATATTAAATAAAATTATTTGTTTTTGATAGGATCATTAGGGTTAGAAGCAGTTTCTTTAGATAATCCGCGAGCCCATTGACCAGTGATGAATAATTCTATAACTGCTAATATTATCATAATAGCAGCTATTGCAGCTAATACATAACCGTCAAAAGTAGCTTTCATAACATTAGTATATACTACTAAGCATAAAGCGGAAAGAGTAACAGCAAACATGAATACTAAAGGAATAATAGTTTCCCAAGAGTTTCTTTTTTGAGTATTTTTTATCCAAGCAGCAACAGCAAGTAATGCTAAACCTGCTAATAATTGGTTAGCACTTCCAAATATAGGCCATATTCTTTCATAGCCGTAAAGAGTAAATCCTAAAGATATGGCAACAGTAATACCTGTAGCAAGATAAGGATTTGTAAATACGGTTTTTACTGTTCTTCCATCTTCAGTATAGTATTCACCCAATTCTTGAACCAAGTATCTTCCTATACGAGTGGCACTGTCTAAAGAAGTTAAAGTAAAAGAAGCGAATGCTAAAGTAACAAAAGTTTGACCTAATCCCATAGGTATTCCAAAAGAATTCATAAATGTTGCAACGCCTAAAGCAAATCTAGCAGCTGGAGTTCCTTCAGTATTTCCTGCAATTGCAGCAACGCTCATTAAAGCAACTATTGCAACTATACCTTCTATAAGCATAGCTCCGTAACCTACAAGTTTAGCATCTTTTTCGCTATTAAGCTGTTTAGCACTAGTTCCCGAACTTACTAAAGAGTGAAAACCTGATATAGCTCCGCAGGCAACGGTAATAAATAGTATAGGAAACAAATAATTGCCGGCACTAGGCAAAAAGCCATTGAAAGCGGACATTTGTACAGAAGGTCTCATAATTATCAAACCAACTACTCCTCCTGCTACCATAGCATATAATAAGAAAGAAGACAAATAGTCTCTAGGCTGCAGAAGTATCCACACAGGCAGAAGAGAAGCACATATTATATATATTACCAATATTATTTGCCAATGAACTTTAGTTAAAGCTAAGAACGGAAATTTATCAGCTAAAAAAACTACAGCCGCTAATAGCACAACTCCTATTACAGTTGAAACAGTTACGTTTACGCCTCTTCTATAAACCAAAAAACCGAATAACAATGCCAAAACTATAAAAAGCATACTCGCAGTGCCTGCAGCAGCTTTCTGTTTTTCCGCTAAATCTATAGCGTCAATATTTCCAACTGTCTGAACATTTACTGCGAAAGTACCTGCTGTAATATCCAAAAATGCAGCAACAACTAAACAAATGGTAATGAAAGCATAAAGAGTGAACATTATCTTACCTTTTTGGCTAACATTACTTCTTATAACTTCTCCGATAGATTTACCTTCATGTCTTAAAGAAGCAAGTAATGAACCGTAATCATGCACACCTCCGAAGAATACGCATCCGAATATAATCCATAAATACACAGGCAGCCAGCCGAACATAGTAGCAATAATCGGACCAGTGATAGGACCGGCACCAGCTATTGAAGAAAAATGGTGTCCTAATAATACTTTAGCATCTGTAGGAACATAGTCTCTGCCATCAGGTCTAGTATGAGCAGGAGTCTTTCTGCCCGGATCTACACCCCATTTTTTCGCTAGATATGAACCGTAAGTTATATAGGCTATGAAAAATATAATCATACCTAACAATAGAAGAATGAAAGCATTCATTTTTATCTCCTTAAAAATTTTATTATTTTATAACCTCCTAAAAATCTGAAAGAAGAAGTTTTAATTCTTTCTTACGCATTTTAGGTAAGTATACATTTTTATCTGTCATAGATACTATAGCATATTGCGTTTCTGACCAGCCATGAAATAGTAATTTGTAATTGACTTTATAAAAGAATTTTTTTGTTATCTTTTCCCATTCTTTTTCTAAAGGACTTTCTGTAACTAATATTCCTGTTATTAAACTTCTTTTATGAAATTTATTAGGATTAGATAATATAGGAGTAAGCCTAATAAGCATATTTTGAAAATTTTCTATATCTTCATTCTTTAACTCTTTAATAAATCTTAAAAGCATATGTTCAAATACAGAATAACCTTCATAAACTGTAGATTTAGTTATAAATGATTTGAAGAAATCGTTTCTATGAAAAGCATACAAATCAAAGTATTCATCTTCTTTGGTAATTTCATATTCTAAATCAAAATGTCTCATTAATTTTTCTGAAACACTAAATATATACTTTTTTACATTTTCATTATCAATGTGAAGTTTAGCCATGTTTCCTCTCCATGCTATATATTATATAAAGTTTTTTTTCATTGTCAAGTTGTTATCTATACTAAATAGTAATTATTATTATTTAAAATCGTATTCTTAATAGATTTATTAAATATTGTATGATTTTTGTAATATATGTATGATTATTGCTATATATTAAATTGTTTTTATTATTATTTATTTAATTGAATGTTTAAATTTATAATAAAAATAGGGTATAAATATTTATTATAATTCTAAAAACAATAATTATTATTATATTTTTTTATATAAAATACATTTTTTATGATTTATACAATGAAAAACATATATTATATATAATCAATAAGCATAAATACCAGATAAAATATTTTTCATTTTGTTCATAGCCAATGATCTATGACTCATAGAATTTTTTTCTTCCAAACTCATTTCAGCATAAGTAATATTATATCCATCAGGCTGAAATATAGGGTCATATCCAAAACCTTCAAAACCTCTTGGATTTTCTATTATTATTCCATTAACTCTGCCTTCAACTGCTATATAATAATTATCATCTAATACACATACTGCAGAAGTTATAAAATATGCTGTTCTATCATTTTTATCTTTTAATTCATCTAAAAGCATCTGCATTTTTTCTTTATATCCAAGTGTCTCTCCGCCGTATCTAGCCGAATATATTCCGGGTTTTCCTCCAAGTGCATTAACACATAGTCCGGAATCATCTGCCAAAGATGGTAATTTAGTATGATTATATACTGTTTTTGCCTTTATAAGTGAGTTTTCTATAAATGTATTTCCATCCTCTATTATTTCACCTATATCCGAAGGCATTGATAATATTTCTTTTATTACAGTTCCTTTGAATATGGATTCTATTTCTTTTAATTTATGTTGATTTGTTGTTGCTATTACTAATTTTTCAAGCATATTAATTTCCTTTTATATTAAAAAATAGATAAAAATCTTTACTGTTTGGTATATAATATTCCATAACATTGCCTATTATTATATATCCGTTTTTTGGGGCATAATTTTCAACTACATTTGTAAATATTTTGCTGTAATTTTCTATATTGCATTTTACCTTTATAAACTTACCGCCTTTAATATTCCATTTTGTCCAGCCTTCAGGAGGAGTAGAATTTTCTTTTACTTCCACACCTGCCATATATTTGCCTCTTTCTCCCCAATGGGCAAAGGTTTCATCTATATCATTCATTATTCCCCATATACCGGACAAATTATTATTTTCATCAATTTTTACTAAGTTAATTATTTCTTTAATATTTTTATTAAATTCCTGCCATAAAGGTAATACCCATTTTGAATGTTTTTCACTTTCTCCTTCGGCTACTTTTCCTATAACTTCAAAATCTTCTTTTTCTACTATTTCTATATCCATAATGTTTTAGAACTCCTATTTTATTTTTTTAATTTTTTTACAGCTTCTGATATATTATTCATAGCATTTTCAACATAGTATCTTTGAGTGGCTAAATTAAAACGCATAAATCCTATGCCGGCTTTTCCGAAAGCATTCCCTTCATCTAATGATAAATTACAAGAATCATAATAGAAGTTATTTAAATCTTCCTGATTCATATTAAATTCTTTCATTAAGTTTTTATTATCAGCAAACATCAAATAAGAACCTTCTAAAGGCACAGCTTTTATATAATCTTTTAATATACTATTTTCTATATAGTTTTTAATATAATTATAATTGCCCCAAACATATTTTCTCATTTCATCAACCCAATAAGCACATTTTGAATATGCTGTTTTACAAGCAGCTAATGATAATATAGAAACTGATACGCAGAATCTTTCCATTTGAAATTTGAATGCTCTCATTATTTCTTCATTTTGAATTATAACATTTGATACCTTTGCACCTGCTAAATTGAAAGTTTTTGAAGGGGCATTCATTGAAATTATATGATTGGAGTATTTTTCTATAGATGCTAATGGCGTATATTTTTTTGTCGGATCAACTATTATATCGCAGTGAATATCATCACAAATTATTTTGACATTGTTTTCTATTAAGATATCTGCTAATTTTGATAATTCTTCTACAGAATAAAGTCTTCCTGTAGGATTATGAGGATTGCCTATTAAAGCAGCTGTTAGATTATTGTCTTTTACTTTTTTTGCTACATCTTCATAATCTATAGTATATCTGCAAGTATTATCATCATATATTAAATCTGATTCAACTATTTGACAGCCTTGATTTTTTATTCCTGCAAACATAGGGTAGTAAGTAGGAGTTAAAACTAATACGCTTTCACCTGGTCTTGTTAAAGCAGATATTGCTATATTAAATCCTTGTACTAATCCTTGTGTGAAATTAAGCCATTCTTTTTTTATATCCCAATTATATCTTTCTTTATGCCATTTTATAACAGATTCATAATATTCATCATAAGTAAAATAACCAAAAATACCAAAATCTGCCTCTTTCTTTATTGCTTCTATTATTTCAGGAGCAGCTTTAAAATCCATATCAGCAACCCACATAGGAATTTGATTTTCTTTTAAAGTTTTTTCTCCGAATGCTTTAGTCCATTTTATACTGTTAGTTTTTCTTCTGTCTATTAATTCATCAAAATTAATCATTAAATAACCTTTTATGAAAATTATACCGATTTATTTTATAATAATATAAAAAATAAATCTATTATATAATATATTTTTATTAAAAAGAAAATACATATTGATAGTTGATGTTTAATTTAATAAATTAAAAATTTTTAGTATATACCTAAACAATTATATTTTGTCAACCGCGAGCTGCGGCACCTTCCCGCACGGTATCACTTATTCTTAACGAATGTCCTCTATATGTGCGGCTGATTACTTATTATTGCACAAAAATTAATAATTTATCTTAAAAGTAAGACTATTTTAATATGATTTATTACTAATTTTACATTTGCATTTTTTGGTTCTTTGACGCTGTCCGCCTGCAACTGTAGGGAGTGCCTTTTAGGTATGGCGTGCGGCGGGAAAAAGTTGAATAAAAAAATGACAAACTTAAAAATTTTTAGTATATATAAAAATGAGGAAGCATTTATAAATATTAAAGCTCCCTCATTATTATTTTTATATATTATTAATTATTAAGCAGCAGCGGCAGTATTCATTTTATTTTTTGTTGCTATTTGTATGATAACTAATATCGCTATAACTGCTATTCCTATAATGTCACTATAGAATTCAGGATATATAGATAATAATCCAGCTATAATAAATAATATTCTCTCATAAGCTTTACATTTTCTAAATACATATCCTTCTAATCCTGCAGATACTCCAAACATACCAATAAGAGAAGTTATAAGTATAGGTATAACATCAGCAATAGTAGTGTTTATCATTAATATATCAGGATTGAATATAAACATATAAGGAATTATAAAAGCACCTATAGAAAGTTTTGTAGCTTCAATACCAGTTTTAAGCGGATCTGATTTAGCAATAGCAGCACCAGCCATAGCAGCCAAAGCAACAGGAGGAGTAACATCTGCAATTATTCCGAAATAGAATACAAACATATGAGCAGCTAAAGGTTCATAACCTAAACCTATTATTGCACTTGCAGCTATTGTTGAAGTGATAAGGTAATTTGCTGTAGTAGGAACGCCCATACCAAGTATAATAGAACTTACCATTGTTAAGAATAATAATAACAAAGGTATTCCGCCGGATATAGATATTAAACCTGCTCCTATTTTTAAACCTAATCCTGTTAAAGTAATAACTCCTATTATAACTCCAGCCATAGCACAAGCAACAGCTACACTTATTATATTTCTAGCAGCATTAACGAAAACATCTATTAAATCTTTGAATCCGAAACTTACCTGTCTTTTCATTATAATATCTACTATTGAGTTTACAATGGCAACTAAACCGGCAGCAATTATACCCATTAATCCGGCATAAATTGCAGTTTTACCAAGTACGAAGAAGTATATAATAGTAGCAAGAGGTATAACTAAATAACCTTTCTTCATCAAAAGTTCGCCTATTTTAGGAAGAGAATCTCTTGATAAACCTTTAAGTCCTGTCTTTTTAGCTTCTAAATGCACCATTATAAATATACCTGTAAAATAAAGTATAGCCGGTATAATAGCAGCCTTAGCAACCTGCATATAAGGTATACCCAAACTTTCAGCCATTAAGAAAGAAGCAGCTCCCATTATAGGAGGCATTAATTGTCCGCCAGTAGAAGCTGAAGCCTCAACAGCACCTGCAAACTCTGGTCGGTATCTTAAAGATTTCATCATAGGTATTGTGAAACTTCCTGTACCTACAGTGTTTGAAACTGAACTTCCTGATACTGTACCAAACATAGCACTTGTAAGTACTGCTACTTTTGCAGGGCCTCCGTCAAATCCTCCTGCTATAGCATTACATATATCTATAAAAAATTGTCCTATTCCTGTTTTATCAAGCAATGCACCGAAAAATATAAATAAGAATATAAATGTAGCTGAAGCACCTATAGGAGTACCCATTATTCCTTCAGTATTATAAAATAAATGTGATACTAATCTTTGAAGAGAATATCCTCTATGATTCAAAAAACCAGGGGCATAAGCTCCAAACAAGGCATATATAATAAAAACTATTGATATTATAAGTATAGGAAGTCCTACTATTCTTCTGCAAGCTTCAAATACAAGAAGTATCCCTATTATACCTATAATGACATCAGTTGTAGTGTATATTCCGGCTCTTCTTATTAATTCTTCAAAATTAAATGATATATAAGCCCAAGAAGCAGCACCTATTACAGCAAGTATAACATCATACCAAGGAAGTTTATCCTTAGGCATATCTTTTTTCATCGGAAATAAAAGATATGCAAGAAGCATAACAAATGATAGGTGAGTAGCTCTTACAATCTGTGCTGTAATTTTTCCAGATAATATTGAATATAATTGAAATAAACAAAATACAACAGATATTACTATTATCAAATATTTTTTCCAATCTTAATATCTTCTGTACCTTGATTCACTGTCATATTTACTCATGTAATCATCAATTTCTTCAACTGTTGGAATGTGAATATCATTTCTATGTTTCATTGTTCTCCCTTAATATTTTATTATTCATTATATTTGAAATTATTTTAAATAATGATACTTTCTTATATTCTATCTTTATATTTGTTTGAGGCTTAAATAATGTATTTAACTTTATTTCTTTTCCGTCAAATTCTATTCTATGATCAGCTACAATGCCGACAAATAAATATAAGTCTTTTATTTTTTTATTAATGTTGTTTATTTCTATATAATCATCTGTAATAATTATCTTTTCATTACCTTCTGGATCTGACATACCAGCACCATAAGAAACAAATCTAGTCTTATCCAGTACAATATTATTATTATTTATAATGTAATAATCTCTAATTCTTCCTTTATTTACAGAATGTGTATATGAAATTAGAAACTCTTTTCTATTAATATTAAATATAAAATTATCTTTATTATTTTTAACACTATTTAATATAAGTCTTGGAAATAGAGGTACAAATAATAAAGCAATAATTATTATGATGACAGATATACATATAATAATTTTCTTTAACATATATCAGAATAATTATTAGTGTATTCATTATTTAATTAATATAAACAATGAATACACTTATATTATTTGTAATTATTGTACATTATATCCCAATTCTTCGTAATATTTTAAAGCACCTGGATGGAATGGTATAGATATTCCTTTGTAAGCTTCTTCAATATTTAATTCTTCGCCTTTAGCATGAGCAGTTGCTAAATCAGCTTTTTTATCAAATAAAGTTTTTACTAAATTATAAACAACATCTTCAGGTATATTATTATTAACTGCGATAGTTGCTTTTACTACTATTGCTCTAGTATCTGTAGTAACATTATTATATGTATTAGCAGGTATTGTAACTTCTGTATAATATTTATATTGATTTAAAATTTCATCTAATTGAGTTTTATCTAAAGAAACCAAAACTATATCTTTTGATAAAGATAATTCTTGTAAAGCGGCATTAGGTATTCCAGCAACTATGAAACAAGCATCTAAAGTACCATTTTGTAATCCGTCACTTGACTCTTTAAAAGAAAGATTTTATTTATTTATATCATCGAAAGTTAATCCATAAGCTTCTAATATTTGTTTGGCATTAAATTCAACACCGCTTCCAGCATCTCCTACTGATATTCTTTTTCCTTTCATATCAGCTATTGATTTTATTCCACTTTCTTTTGTAGCTGCGATTTGTACTATTTCAGGGTATAAAGTAAGAACAGCAGAGAAATTAGTTAATATTTCTCCGGCAAAGATGTCTGTACCATTATATGCATAGTCCATAACATCGTTTTGTACAAATGCTAAATCAGCTTCATGTCTGTTAAGAAGTCTTAAATTCTCAGCAGAAGCTCCTGTTGATTGAGCAGTAACATTCATTCCTTCTATATTAGCATTCCATATACTAGCTATGCTTCCTCCGAATGAATAGTATGTACCGCTTGTTCCGCCTGTAGCAAAAATATAATTTAGATTATTGCTTTTTTGGCATCCTATCATTAATACCAATGATAGAATAGCTGCAGCAGTGATAAGAACATTTCTAATAATAATAATACTCCTTGCAAAATTTATTTACATAATACACTTTATAATATTAAAAGTCAATATTTATTATTGATATATAAGTTTTTATATATTTATTATAGGTTAATAGTTATTCTAATACTTCTATGATATCTTCTATACTAAATTCGCCTTTATAATAAACTTTTTTCCAAGTATATCTAGCCCAATTTGTAGTAGTATATTTTTTTCCTCCTGATATAATTTCTTTATATCCGTCAAAATTTCCCAAATATAATGTCATTTGTTTTTGATCTATTCCTTTCCAAGCATCTCCATTATTAGCACCTGTAAAATCTAATCTTGTACCATAATACACAACATGCTTAAGATTTTTTACACCAGCAAGCATACTAGGATACATAGTTTTAAAATTAGTACCTAAAACTATAGCTTCAAGAGATGTGCAGTTATCAAAAGCATTATTTCCTATAGCCTCCATATCAGCTGGAAAATAAACACCTGTAAGATTTTTTACATTCATAAAACTTTCATTAGGCCATTTCTTCCCATTTCCTTCAAAAATAACATTTTCTGCATACAAAAATACATGCTTATCAGGCTGCTTTCTTAGGCATTCTGCTATACTCAATATTGTAGTTTTATCTATAATTCCTCTAATTCCTAATCTGCTTCCTCCGCTTCTATCTATAGCATCGTATATTACAGGGCATTGAAAAGTTCCTCCTCCGCTAGTATATGGTAAATGAATTTGGTATACAAAAAAATTGATTTTATTTGCTTCTTCTAATGCATTATCAGGACTTAAATATTAAATATTACAAGATACAATAAAAATTAAAATAATAGTTATAAGAATGATAAAACTTTTTATTTTCATAAATTAGACTCCTTTATAATTTTGGTTCTCCAGCAAATCTATACACAAATGGTACAAACATAACTGAAAAACTTTTTGAAAATATAGAATATTCAAATGATAAAGATTGGTAAAATATATCAATAGTTGCACCAACTCTTATATCATAACTGAAATAATTATCTTTTATTGATATTTTAGGCATACTTGTATTAAATTCATAAGTTTGATTATTAATATTTTCTGTAACAGTATTTATACCAAATTCAGAATCAGAATCTACAAAACTATATACTAAATCAACTCCAATAAATCCGTATATTGCAAAATAATCTATATATGGAACTTTATCTCTTAATTTTAATCCTCCAACTAATTTTGGAGTTAAAGCAAAACTTATCCATTTACTTTTTATGTCGGCTGATGTTCCAAAGTATGCTCCTGTATATGTGCTGTTTGCGGAATTATGCATCTGAAATACATACCTATCATTCATGAAAGCCATATTGAATTTTCCATAATCAAAATTGAAATCTGCTCTGGCATCAACAAAAAAATATTTATCTCTATAAATATAGAATTTTAAGTCCATACCGCTATGTAATCCGAATGTTTCTATTTTTGTATCTTTAACAAAAAGATTATAAAATTCGCTGTAACCTGGCATAAATGCAAATCTTAATCCTATGGACATAGGAGCAGTCCAGCAATTAATAGAACCAAAAACTTCAATATATGGAAATGGTACTTTATCTATAGAATTTATTAGTCTGCAAAATCATTATCATAACTTAATGAAGATTTTGTATCTTCAAGCTGAAAATTTAAGTATGCTCCAATACCTACAGTACCTAATGGAAAATGTAAAGGAATTATTAATCCATAATTATCTCCTGAAGCAGCATTGAACTGTATTTTTCTTTTAATTTTCTGTTCTATTGCATATCCAACTGACATATTAAAATTATAAATATCATATAAAAATTCGATACTTGACATCAAAAGTATTGTATTAGGAGATTCAGGATATTTTTCTATTAATTTTGGATTGTTAAGTACATCTTTCCAAAATTGCGGATTTATATTTTCTATAAAGTTTTTGGCATTATTAAAAAAATTTATTATATATTTGTTATTAGAAATATAATCGATATAGCCTTGATTATATTTATTATTCATTTGAAAATATTTAGTTATAAATTGATTATATTCAGTATTTATATCTTGTGAATATAAATATGGAATATGCAAACATAAGAAGAAAGCAACATGTAAAAAGTATTTCATAAATAATCCTAATTGTTTTTATTATAGTAAAATTATTTTCTAAAATCAATATAAAAATAGTAAAATAGAAATTTTATATAAAAATATTCATTTTAATTAAAAATAAAAAATATTTTAACGATAAAAATTACCATTATATTTAAAATAATTAATATTATTATAATATGAAAAAAATCATAATTTTGATATTTCTTTTTTGCAGTATAGTAATGTCCACTCCATTATTTATAGAAGAAACCCCAATAAAAATTTATATAAAAAATAAAATTTTAGATGAGGCTGAAAAAAAAGGTGATATTCAAACTATAGAAGAATTAACAAATGAAAATACATCAGTTATAACTAATGATAAATTAATAAGTACTAATAATAGTGTATTAATAATAACTAATGATATAGATTTTTCAAAGTATAGAGATAGAGGATATGATATAACAATGGATGTACTTCCTAGATATTATAGAGTACAGGCAGGAGATACATTATTAAAAATATCATCATATCCATTTATATATGGAGAGAGAAATTTTTGGCGTATTATATATCTCCATAATAAAGATATAATAAATGATACTACTTCTCTACCAATAGGATTAAGACTTTTTATACCTAGTATAAGAGGGGAAACTAGATATTGGAATTATGAACCTAAACTTGAATATATACCATTTAAAACAAGAATGGATTTAACAACTAATATGTATAATGATTATCCTTTTATTATTAAAACAGAAGATAATTAATTCATAATAAAAAAGACCTTCACTAAAATGTGAAGGCCTTTTAATTTTTATTCTATTTAATTAGATATTAGCTCCATATAATAAGTTTCATATCAAATTTATAGCTTAAATCTTTATGATATGGATACATTCTTATAGCATAACCGCTTTGTCCGCTGTTAGTACATTCCAAAGTTCCTGAGAAAGAATGTCTTCCGTTTCCTAAATCAGCAGAATGCTTCATTTCTACTGTGATAGGATCTATGATTTCTTCTTTCATGCTTAACTTACCATGGTAAAGTTCTACTCTTACAGAATCAGGAGCTATATCTCCAAGATTAACTATAGTTTTAACTTCAAATTTGCTTCCAACTTTTAAATTTCTTGAAGGCATTTCAGAAATTGTGTTTTCAATAAGAACTTTTGACCATTTTGAAGCGATATCTTGTTTCCAAGCTTTTAATTCTTTAGCTTTAGCAAATTCATTTTCAGTCATATTGAAATATCTTTTGCTTGCATTGTTATAGAATTTATGGAAGTAATCAGCAACCATTCTATTAGTAGAGAATACTGGACAAACAGTTTGCATACTCCATTTCATAGCAGCAACCCATTGTCTAGGTATATTATCTCTTCCTCTTTCATAGAATAGAGGTATAATCTCATTTTCTAAAACATTATAAAGAGCTTTACTTTCAACTTCATCTTGATATTCTAAGTCAGTGTACTCTTCTCTGTTACCGATAGGCCATCCATTTTGACCATCATAAGCTTCATCCCACCATCCGTCTAATACACTGAAGTTTAAACCTCCATTTGGCGGAACTTTCATACCGCTTGTACCGCTTGCTTCTAAAGGTCTTCTAGGGTTATTAAGCCATACATCAACACCTTGTACCATGTATCTAGCAACATTGATGTCATAGTCTTCTATAAATACTATATGATCTCTGAAATCTTCTCTTCTGCATATTTCAGCAATATTTCTTATTAATTCTTTACCGCCATTATCATGTGGGTGAGCTTTACCAGCAAATATGATTTGCACAGGTCTTTCAGAATTAGTAACGATTTTCTTTAATCTTTCTAAATCTCTGAAAAGCAATGTACCTCTTTTATAAGTAGCAAATCTTCTAGCAAAACCTATTGTTAAAGCTTCAGGAGAAAGTATTTGATCAGCATGTTCTATTTCGCTTTTTGTGAATCCTCTATTTGTTATTTGAGTTTTTAATCTTTCTCTGCAGAAATCAATAAGTCTTTCTTTTCTTCTTTCATGAGTTCTCCAAAGTTCTGCTTCAGGTATTTTTTGAACTCTTTCCCAAATTTCATATTCTAAAGGTTTAGTTCTCCAACGATGTCCTAAATATCTGTCAAGTAAGTTCTGCATATCAAAAGATATCCAGCTTAAAGTGTGAATACCATTAGTAATAGAATCTATAGGAAGCTCATTAACAGGAACACCTTTCCAAATATCTTTCCACATAGCTCTTGATACATGTCCATGAAGCTCACTAACACCGTTATTTTCAGCAGAAAGGTTAAGAGCAAGTACTGTCATACAGAAACTTTCTTTTTGATCATCTGGATTGATTCTTCCAAGTCTTATGAATTCATCCATAGACATATCTATATGTTTAACATAATCTGCGAAATATTTTTGAACCATATCTATAGGGAATATATCATTACCAGCAGGTACAGGAGTGTGAGTTGTAAATATATTAGAGCTAAATACAACTTCTCTTGCTGTATTTTTATCTAAATGATTATTTTCCATTAATTGTCTTATTCTCTCTAAAGAAAGAAAAGCACTGTGTCCTTCATTCATATGGTATATAGTAGGTTTAATTCCTAATTTTTCTAAAGCTTTAACACCACCTATACCAAGTAATATTTCCTGCTGTATTCTAGTTTCTAAGTTACCGCCGTAAAGCTGAGCAGTAATATCTCTATCTTCAACACTGTTTTCTTCTATGTTAGCATCTAAATAGTAAAGCTCTATTCTTCCTACATTAGCTTTCCAAATTTGAGCATAAACTTTTCTTCCAGGAAGATCAACATCTACTTTCATAGTTTCGCCGTTTTTATCTAAAACTTTTTCTAAAGCTAAGTTAAAGAAATCATTTTCTATATCATATTCCTGCTGCCAGCCATCAGCATTTAAATATTGTCTGAAATATCCTTTTCTATATAAAAGTCCAACTGCTACCAAAGGCAAACCTAAATCACTAGCAGATTTCAAATGGTCTCCTGATAATATACCAAGACCTCCTGAATAGTTAGGCAAAGATTCATGCAAACCATATTCAAAAGAGAAATAAGCTATTTTTTCATTAGGAGTTTTTTGACTTTCATCTAAGCTATTATACCAAGTTTCCTGCTTCATATAAGTTTTAAACTCATCATAAACTTCAGCTAAATTCATCATAGCTGCATCATCTTGAAGCATAGCATCAAAACGTTCCTGAAGAGATTCTCCTAATACTCTTATAGGGTTATGATCTCTTTTGTCCCAATTATCAATATCTATTGTTCTTAATAAAGTTACTGCTTTCTGGTTCCAACACCACCAAAAGTTTTTAGTAATTTCTATAAGTGGCTCTAATTCTTTTGGAACCGATGGTGAAACCATATATTTATTTAATTTCATAAAATTACCGCCTTAAAAATTATTTTAGATATACCTCTGCTTATTCTATAATATTTTACAATAAAATCAATGAATTTATTTAATAATTCTTATTATATAGTTAATTATATATATTTTTTATTGACATTTATCAATTTTTATATATAATATATTACTATGAAAGATAAGATTTTTATTAACTCTATCATAAGCAACTCTTTTTGCTTCCCATTTTTCTTTAGCTTTTTTGGCGTTTAAGGCGCCAGTATATTCTATTTTTCACAACAATAAAAAATAAATACATAATAAATTAATTTTTTAATTATAAGAAAACTATTAAGATAAAGCAATCATAATTAACATAATA
Organism: uncultured Brachyspira sp.; assembly: GCF_944393015.1. GTDB lineage: Bacteria > Spirochaetota > Brachyspiria > Brachyspirales > Brachyspiraceae > Brachyspira. The sequence goes on along the minus strand of NZ_CALXYQ010000001.1, from coordinate 163,523 downwards.
TTTTAATTTTTAAGGAGATAATTACTATGATTATTGTAATGAAACCAAATGCTAAAGAAGAATATATAAATAATATAACAGACAGACTCATCGAAGCAGGATTAGGAACTAACAAAATAGTAGGTGTTGACTGTACTGTTATAGGTATAGTAGGAGATACTTCAAAAGTTGATAGAGAATTAATGGCTACTTTACCTGGTGTTGCTAGAGTTTTAAAAGTTCAAGAACCTTTCAAAAGAGCTAACAGAGCTTTCAAAAAAGAGGATACTATTGTTGATGTAAGCGGAGTAAAAGTAGGAGCCGGAAAACCTGTAATAATAGCAGGTCCTTGTTCGGTTGAAAGTGAAGAGCAGGTTATTAATATTGCTAAGAGCGTAAAAGCAGCAGGAGCTTCAATACTTAGAGGCGGAGCTTTCAAGCCTAGAACTTCTCCTTATGCTTTCCAAGGTTTAGCTCTTGACGGACTTAAAATATTAAAACTTGCAAAAGAAGAAGTAGGAATACCAATTGTAAGTGAAATTGTATCTATAAGACATTTAGAAGATTTTGAAAATACTGTTGATATGATTCAAATAGGTGCAAGAAACATGCAGAACTTCGAGCTTTTGAAAGAAGTAGGAAAATTAAAAAAGCCTATACTTTTAAAAAGAGGTTTAGCTAATACTATGGAAGAATGGCTTATGAGTGCCGAATATATTTTGGATAAAGGAAACAGCAATGTAGTATTATGCGAAAGAGGTATAAGAACTTTTGAAACTTATACTAGAAATACTTTCGATGTTTCTGCAATACCTATGATAAAAAGAATGAGCCACTTACCTGTAATAGGCGATCCTTCACATGCTAGCGGTAAGGCTTGGATGGCACTTCCTCTCACTTTAGCTGCTCTTGCTGCAGGTGCTGATGGTATGATTATAGAAGTTCATAATGATCCTGAACATGCTTTATGCGATGGAGCTCAATCTATAAAACCTGATACTTTTGAAGAGATTATGGCTTCTGTTAATATGATGGCTGATACTGTAAGCAAAATAAAAGAACGTCATGGCGGTAAGATTTATACTAAGTAATTAATTTTTATTTAAAATAAATTTTTAAAACTATGTATTTGATATAAATATAATAACAAATACATAGTTTTTGATTTTTTAAATATTAGATAAATCCATTATAGTGAAATTCATAGATTCTATAACTTTAAGCAAAGCATAAGCTGTATCTAATGATGTAATACAAGATATATTATTTTCAGCAGAAGCTCTTCTTAATTCCAAACTGTCTGAATGTGTTTGGCTATTGCTTTCTATTGTATTTATAACATAATCAACTTTGCCTAGTCTTATTGTATCTATTATATTTTCTAAACCTTCTTCGTAAATTTTTGATACTTCTTTAACATAAAGTCCTTTTTCTCTCAAGAAATTAGCAGTTCCTTTTGTAGCATATATTCCGTAGCCTATATTAGAAAATCTTTTTGCCAAATCAAGTATTTCATTTTTATGATTATCCGAAATAGTGAGAAGTACATTTCCTTGTAAAGGTATTCTTAATCCGCTCGCTATTAATGCTTTGTACAATGCCTTTTCAAAATTAATATCAAAACCTAATGCCTCGCCTGTACTTTTCATTTCAGGGCCAAGTATTGTATCAACTTTTCTTAATTTGGAGAAAGAAAATACAGGAGCTTTAACAAATACTTTATCAGATTCTTCTTTATATAAATTATTGTATCCTTGTTCTTTTAATGATTTACCAAGTATGCACATAGTGGCAACATTAGCCATTGGAACATTAGTTATTTTGCTTAAGAAAGGTACTGTTCGGCTGCTTCTAGGATTTACTTCAAGCACATAAACATTGTCTTTTTTATCAACTATAAATTGTATATTGTAAAGCCCTATGAAATTAAATCCTATTCCTATTCTTTTTGCATAATCAATGATAGTTTCTTTTACTTTGTTTGATATTGTTTGAGTAGGGTATACGCTTATAGAATCTCCGGAGTGAATTCCTGCTCTTTCTATATGCTCCATAATGCCCGGAATAAATACATTATTTTCACTGTCAGCAATAGCATCAATTTCTATTTCCTTACCTATAACATATTTGTCAATGAGTATAGGAGCTTTATTGCTTACTTCTTTTACAGCAGTTTCCATATAAACTTTCAAAGATGCATCATTATCCACTATCTCCATAGCTCTTCCTCCAAGTACATAACTAGGACGAACTAGAACAGGATATCCTATATCATTTGCTATTACTAAAGCCTCTTCAACTGTTATGGCAGTTTCGCCTTTAGGCTGAGGTATATTAAGAGTTTTTAACATCTCTTCAAATTCATGTCTGTCTTCTGCTTTATTGATATTTTCCAAAGAAGTGCCAAGTATATTTACTCCATGCATAACTAATTTTTCAGCTAAATTTATTGCAGTTTGTCCTCCGAATTGTACTATAACTCCTTTAGGCTTTTCAAGTTCTATTATATGCATAACATCTTCTATAGTTAATGGTTCAAAATAAAGTTTATCGGATATAGAAAAATCAGTAGATACAGTTTCAGGATTATTATTTATTACTATAGCTTCATATCCGGCCTCTCTTATAGTCATAACTGAATGAACTGTAGAATAATCAAACTCCACACCTTGCCCAATTCTTATAGGGCCAGAACCTAATACTATTATGCTTTCTTTTCCGCTTTTAAAAGATTCATTTTCATTTTCATAAGTAGAGTAGAAATAAGGAGTTTCGCTTTCAAATTCTCCTGCGCAAGTATCAACCATTTTATATACAGGTATTATATTATTTTCATGTCTTAATTTGTATATATCAATTTCTTCAGCTTCCCAAACTTTAGATATATAACTGTCAGAAAATCCTCTCTCTTTGCATTCTCTTAAAACATCTATATCCATTTTATTTTTATATAATTTTTCTTCTAATATTATTATGTTTTTTATTTTGTCTAAGAAGAATTTATCTATATGAGTAATTTCTATTATATCATTTATATCTTCTTTACGTCTTATAAGTTCAGCTATAATAAATATTCTTAAATCATCTCTTAATTCTATACGCTCCCATAATTTTTTAGTTGTATATTCTGAAACATCATTATGAATTATATGATCGCATTTTATTTCAAGAGAACGAACAGCTTTCAAAAATGATTCTTCAAAATTTCTTCCTATACTCATAACTTCGCCTGTAGCTTTCATCTGTGTGCCTAATTGTCTGTCAGCATTAGGGAATTTATCGAATGGAAGTCTTGGGAATTTTGTAACTACATAATCAATGGAAGGCTCAAAACATGCAAAACTTTTTTTAGTGATAGGATTAAGTATTTCATCTAAAGTCATACCAACAGCTATTTTGGCACTTATTTTTGCAATAGGGTAGCCTGTAGCCTTACTTGCCAAAGCACTTGAACGTGATACTCTAGGATTAACTTCTATTATATAATATTTAAAACTGTCAGGGTCTAAAGCTAATTGTACATTACAGCCTCCGCATATTTTTAAAGCTCTTATTATTTTAAGACTTACATTTCTAAGCATTTGATTTTCAGTATCGCTTAAAGTCTGACAAGGAGCAACTACTATACTGTCTCCTGTATGTATTCCAACAGGATCAACATTCTCCATATTACATACAACAATAGCATTATCATTATTATCTCTTATTACTTCATATTCTATTTCTTTATATCCGGCAATACTTTTTTCAACCAAACATTCATGTACCGGACTTATTTTTAAACCTGTTTCGCATATTTCAATTAATTCTTTTTCATTGCGTGCAAATCCGCCTCCTGTTCCGCCTAATGTATATGCAGGACGAACGACCAAGTGATAACCTATTTTGTTTGCAAATTCTATTGCTTCTTCAACACTATGTACTATTATACTTTCAGGCACAGGTTCATTGATTTCATTCATGAGATTTTTAAAAAGTTCTCTGTCCTCAGCACAATTTATAGCATTCAAATCTGTACCTAAAATCTCAACATTATATTCATCTAATATTCCGCTTTCAGCAAGTTCAACAACCAAATTTAAACCGGTTTGTCCTCCAAGAGAACCCAATATTGCATCAGGTCTTTCTTTATATATTATTCTCTTAGCAAAGTTTAAATTTATAGGTTCTATATATACTTTATCAGCAATAGCGGCATCAGTCATTATTGTGGCAGGATTTGAATTTATAAGTACAACTTCATATCCTTCTTCTCTTAAAGACTGACATGCTTGAGTACCGGCATAATCAAATTCTGCAGCCTGTCCTATAATAATAGGGCCTGAACCAATCACTAATATTTTTTTTATATCTGTTCTTTTAGGCATTTTTCTCTCCATAATTGTTGTTTATCATATCAATAAAATTATCAAATAAATATTTACTGTCTTCAGGTCCCGGGCTTGATTCAGGGTGATACTGAACAGAAAATACAGGATATCTTTTATGTTTCACTCCCTCACAGCTTCCGTCATTCAAAGATACATGTGTCATAATTAAATCTGTATTTGATAGACTTTCTTTTTTTACTGCATAACTATGATTCTGACTTGTTATGCTGATTCTTCCTGTTTCTAAATCTTTAACTGGGTGATTTCCGCCTCTATGTCCGAATTTTAATTTAATAGTATCAGCACCGCATGCCAAACTTATAAGCTGATGACCTAAACATATACCGAATATTGGAACTTTACCTATAAGCTCTTTTATTGTATTTATAGATTCTTTAACATCCTTAGGGTTTCCAGGCCCGTTTGAAAGCATTATTCCGTCAGGATTTAAACTCATTATAGTTTTAAAATCTGTATCATAAGGAACTACAATTAAATCGCAGTTTCTTTTGCTTAATTCTCTTATTATTCCGAGTTTTGCTCCGAAATCTATTAATACAACTTTCTTTCCTCTATTTGGTATAGGAAAAGCATTTTTTGTAGAAACCATTTTTACATGATCATTCATATATGGTGTTTCTTTAAGCATTTTTACTATATCATCTTTATTTTCTATAGTATCGCTCATTATTGCTTTTAAAGTTCCTATTTCTCTTATTTTCTTTGTTATAGCTCTAGTATCTATATTTTCTATAGCTGGAATATTTTTTAATTTTAAAAATTCATCTATGGTTTGTGAATTCCTGAAATTATTAGGACTTTTACAGGCTTCTTTTACTATAAGCCCGAATATTGCAGGATTCAAACTTTCAAAATCATCCCTGTTTATACCGTAATTTCCTATAAGCGGATAAGTCATAACAGTAATTTGTCCGCAGTAAGATAAATCTGATAATACTTCCTGATAACCTGTCATAGATGTATTAAAAACTAATTCACCTATTTTGAAATTATCTGCTCCAAACCCTATTCCTTCATAATGACTTCCGTCTTCAAGTATTAAGTAACGTTTCAAATTTTACCTTCCTATAATTCTAAATTTTTTTTAGATTTTTATTTAAAATAAAAAAAAGATTGGAAATCAACCGAAAGTCAATCTCCAATCTTTTTAAGATTATAAAAAACTGCATTATTAGCAGCGTTTTCTTTAGTTTAAACTTTTTCCCTGTCATATTATTTTTTCTTCATTTTTATTTTCTTTATAATAACATATAATAATTTATTTTACAATTATTTTTTTATTATTATATACCTAAACAATTATATTTTGTCAAAAGTAAAGTTATATTTTTGTTTTTATATCTGGGGCTTTGCCCCATACCCCCAGTTCTTTTATTGGTATAAAAGAACCAAAAGAACTGCATTTTTAGTCTAAATTTAGGTTATACCATACATTTAATACATATATTTTTAATATAAAGTTCTAGCAATTGCGTTTTCGCAAAGCGTATCCGAGCTTGTCGAGGATATAGCAACTTTTTTGTGCGGCAAAAAAGTTGATAATTCTATATAAAGTGCATCAGTTGACAAACTTAAAAATTTTCAGTATATATTAATTATTTGTAAATTTGAACGGATACTCTTTTAGTTTCTTCATCAAGCCATTTTATAAATGATTCTCTCATTTTAGATTCACTCAAATAGTTTTTTACTCTAGTTCTTATGCTTTCCATATCCTTTTCTATTCCCATTATTTTTACTATATAGAATCCTTTTCCAACTAATTCTCTCACGCTGCTTACAGTACCAACTTTATATCCTCTTTTAGCTAAATTAAGTCCGGCATTTATTTGAGCTGGTAATGATCTTTTTCCAGCATCATAAAGAAGATTATATCCTAAATCTCCTCCGTTTTTACTTGTAGCTTCATCTTCACTGTATTGCTTAGCAAGTTCTGCAAAATCTTTTCCTCTTGCTGCCATACCTCTTACTTTAGTAGCTAATTCCTGCTTTTCTCCTTTTTCTGTAAATGTAGTAGCTTTGAAGAATATCCAAGAAAGTTTTACTAAAGTATCAGCTTCAAATGCGGATTTATCTTTTGTATTATTATAAAATTCATCAGCCTCTTTATCGCTAATTTCTGTATTGTTAACTACAAGTCCGTATAAATTTTCCATAGCTATTTGCTTTTTTATAGAATTCTTATATTCATCATAAGATATTCCTTCAGCCATTAACTGCTTAGCAAATTGATCTGCATTCATATTATATTGTTTTGCAATACTTTCCAATCTTCTTTTTACATCATTTTCTTCTATAACAAAATTATTTTCTTTAAGTTTTAAATACATTACTCTCTCTTCAACTAAATCCTTATAAACCATATCATCAGTAACTTTTTGTCCTATAGATCTAGCCTGTAATGTTAAAAATGTTTTTCTGCTTAAAAAATCTTCATAAGTAATAGGCATAGAACCTACTATACCTACTATGCTGTTTACAACATCATTAAATAAAAGATTACTTTGTATAAAAATAAAAGATAATATAAAAACTATTATTTTTCTCATGTAATTTTAATCCTTAATAATAATTATTGCATGTATATAAACCGTTTATAAAGAATATCATTAAAACATTTTACATGCAAGCATATTTTTTAATCATTTAAATAGTATGAAAGCACATTTTTAAATGATTTTATATGGTATTTTATATCGTAAATATCTCTTATACTTTTTATCTTTTGAAGCACATATCCAGGATTAAATGATAAATTATAAAAATATTCAATATATCTAAATATTTGATCATCATCCATATCTAATTTCATAATGCTTCTTCTCATATCATAATCAAACCAATTTTTTGTTTTAATAAGATTATTTTCATCGCAATATTTGAATAATTTAGTTCCAGGATATGGTACAAAAATAGAAGCATTCATAGAATTAATATATCCATTAAGCATTAAATCTTTTACGATATTGAATGTGTTTATTATATCTTCATCTGTTTCCCATGGATAACCTATTTTTATCATTATATCTATGAATAGACCTGCTTTTTTAGCTAATTTTATGGATTCTACAATGTTTTCTATAGTATTATCAGTAATACCTAATTTTTCTATAGTTTTAGCATTTCCTGAAGGCAAATTAAAAATAACTGTTTTGAACCCTGACTTTTTCATCATTTTATAATCTTGATATTCTAATACTCCAAGATAAACATAACAGTCTATATAAACTTTTTTATGGAGTTTTCTTTCTTTCATAGTTTCGCAAAACAATGAAAGCCATTCTCCTGTAGGAAAATAAACACTTGTATCCAAAACTTCTTTTATTCCATATCTTTTATTCAAATATTCTATTTCATCTATAACACTTATTGGGTTTCTAACTCTCACTTTATCAAAAAGAATATTAGAAGAATTACTGTTATAATTATTATATAAAGAGCCTCTTGCGGACATTATAGATGTGCCTGGTGTTTTTTTAAAATATTCATTAGTTTTTGAATATAACTTCCAGTTTGTAAGATTTCTATCTATAAATGGAAGTCTGTCTAAAGATTCTTCAAGTTCAAATTTTCCAGTATTTTTTATATTTCCATTAGAAGTTCTGTAGTATATACCTTTACCTAATTTTTCCCCATTATTTATATGATTAACTAAATTTAAAAGAAGAAAATCATAATCACCGCCTGTTAATACAAAATCAGTTTTGGATTTTTCCATACTTTCTTCAGGTAAAGCAGTAACATGATCTCCTGCTAAAACAACATAAGTATTTTCATATCTTTCTTTTATTGCTTCTATAGTATCCCAAATATAATTAATTATAGGAGTTTTTACTTCAAAAAATATTAAGTCGGGTGCTATATCATCTATATTATTAAACCAATCTATAGTTGTAATATTAGATGCTATTGTATCCAAAAACACAACATTAATACCGTTATTTTTTAATAAAGTAGCAGCATAAGACGGAAGCATAGGGTAGGCATACGAAGGATTTTTTAACCATTGAAATTGTCTATTTAAAGATATTAATGGATATCCATTATTATATTCAAAAGGCGGATATGTTATACAAACTTTTTTAATTTCTTTTTTTTTCATCTTTTATTAAAATATATTATTTAGTTTTTTTAGCTGCTTTCTTCTTTGTGCCGGAAGATTTTTTCTTAATTATTTTATTTTCATATACATACTTCTCTAATTCATATTGATCATCAAATATTACATCGTACCATTCTTCATATCTCTCACATTTAGGAGGGCTATGTTTTGAGCAAATTTCATTTCTGTTTTCATAATTTTTGCATAAATATGTTTTTTTATCTAAATATCTGCATTCGCTTCTTATCATATGGTACCAAGTATTTTCGTATATAAATATAAATGAATGTCTGAAATGCAAATACCATTTTAATGTATTAAGTTCGCTTTCATTTTTAGGCGGAGATATTTCCATAACCAAATCATGACAGCATAATGAATTGCAGTCAGCACATAATTTTTCACTTACTTTTTCTTTTCTATTTTTTAATAAACTATCTGAAGGTATAACTTTCAAAATAAAACCGCCTTTTTTAATATTGCTTAATTATAATAATAATTAAATTAAATTCAATATTTTAATTATTAAAATAATTTTCCATAAATGTCATAAGTTTTTTCTGAGGCTCTACATAATTTTTGATTTCATCTTCCGTAAGACATTTAAGCATTTGCATATCTAATTTTTCTAATTCTTTTAATATAGGTTCTGCAAATGTAAGACCTTTTTTTGTTAAACTTATTAATCTGTTTCTTTTATCTTTTGGGTTAATCTTTTTTTTGATATAGCCTTTCTTCTCGAAATTATCCAATATAGAACATACAGTCTGCTTTGGAACAGATAGTTTTTCTGTGATAGTGTTCTGTACGCATTCTCCGCTATTATAGATTATAAATAAACTGAATAAAGCTAAATCTGTAATACCGTACTGCTTAGCCCATAGATAATAAAATCTATTAGAAGTATACCAAAAATCATATATGACTTCCATATATTTTTTTATATCTTCATTTTTCATAACTTTATCCCATTATTAATATTTCTATTAATATTAAACATAAATTAAAAATAAAACAAGATAAATTTTTATAAAAAAAGAGCTTGATATTTTGCATCTCAAACTCTTTTTTTATTTATTATTATCATAAAAATTGTTCGCTGAGAGTGTCTGCCAAGTAAACTTAGCAGACGCTCACAATTTTTATTTTGTTATTATCATAAAAATTGTTCGCTGAGAGTGTCTGCCAAGTAAACTTAGCAGACGCTCACAATTTTTATTTTGTTATTATCATAAAAATTGTTCGCTGAGAGTGTCTGCCAAGTAAACTTAGCAGATGCCCACAATTTTTATTTTATTATATTACTTTTATTTCTATTGTTTCTTCTTTTACCCTTTTGTTTTTTACTGTAACTTTTATGCTTCCTTTAGTTTTGTTGGATTTAACCCAGAAAGAATAATAACCTCCTTCAAGTACAGGATTATCATTTCCTATCAATTCTCCTGAGCCTTTTACTTCTATAGTAATAGCTTCATTTATATATGGAAGTCTGTTTCCTATAGCATCTACTGCTTTTACTGTTATTCTTGTTGAGTCCCAAGTGGAGCCGCTGCTTACAGCATTGATTTCATTATCATCTGCTTTAACTTCCAAACCTTTGAAAGTAGGGTTATTCAAATAATTTTTTTCTATAGCAGGTTTACCGTCTATATAACCTATTAATTTCATATCACCCCAACCCATATCGCTTACTCCTGGAACATTTACATCAATTTTTATTATAACAGGTGCATGTTTTAGTCCTTGATATTTTCCTGTAGCCGGATATTCTTTTGCCATTAATTCATTTCTGTAATAAATTTCTACATAATCACAATTAGTGGCAACCATTAAAGGTGATATTCCTCCTATAGCTCTTTCGCCTCTAGCGTATATAGTTATAGGCTCTAATATTATTTCATTTTTTGTACACATTTGAGATGAATATGCAGAAGCAGCTAGTTTAGGATTTCTAAACATATCATAAACACCATGATAGCATATTCTGTCTCCTGAACCGAAATTATAATGTGTATGATAATCGAAAGCACACCAGCCTGTAGAACCTGAAATATGATTATCTATAGCAACAGCATTGATTATTTCAAAATGTCTTTTAGTATGTTCTATTAATCTTTCTTCACAGTCCTGCATCTTTGTAGGGAACATATGTCCGTTATATTCTGTTATCATATAAGGAACATTTTTATCTAATTTAGTTACAAATTTTTGTGCTCTTAGAGGATCAGCAATACCGTCATAATTAAAATCATTCATTGTATATACATCTTCCAAAAGCTCGCTTCCTACTAAATATCTTACTCCGCCTGTTTGTCTTGTTTTATCTAGTTCATGAGCTGTTTTATTAGTTTCTTTATAGAAGCTGTGATTATCCTGACTCTCATTTATTCTTACACCCCATATTATAATGGAAGTATGATGAAAATCTCTTTCTATCATATCTTTAACATTTTCCACAGCAACTTTCTGCCATTTTTTATCACCTATATGCTGCCAGCCTGGAATTTCTTCAAATACCATTAATCCTATTTCATCACATCTGTCTAAAAAATGTCTTGAAGCAGGGTAGTGTGAAGAACGTACTATATTAAGTCCTAAATCAAATTTTAATATATCAGCATCTTTCTTTTGTATTCTTTCAGGCATAGCATAACCAACATAAGGGAAACTTTGATGTCTGTTTAATCCTCTTAATTTTACTCTTCTGTCATTTAAGTAAAATCCGTTTTCAGTGAATTTTGCATCTCTGAATCCTATTTTTATAGATAAACTATCTTCATTGCTAGGAATAGATACTTCTAATCTATAAAGTCTTGGATTATCTATATCCCATAACTCTATTCTGTCAGAATCTATATGCTCATCTATTTTTATATCAGTAAATAATTCACCTTTTTTTAAAGTTACTTCTTTTTTTATTTCACATATATGATATTCTCTGTTATACAAGTTAATAGCTATTGTTTCTTTAATGCTTTCTTTTTTGCTGTTTCTTATTCTTATTTTTCCTGTTATATTTTGATTGGCAAGACCAGTAAGCATAACATTTTCTATTGATATATTATCAACAATAATAATTTGTACTTCTCTGTATATTCCGCCATAGCATAAATAATCTATTTCATTACCAAAAGGAGGAATATCTTCTCTTTCTGTACTATCAAGTTTTACAGCTATAATATTTTCACCGTCTTTTAATTCATCTGTTATATCGTATACAAAAGGTAAATATCCGCCTTTATGCTCTCCGAAACTTTTTCCATTGATAAATACTTCAGCAGCAGCCATAGCTCCCTCAAAGTTAATTAATATCCTTTTATCTTTTAATTTTGATTTTTCATATTTAAAAATGTTTTGATATCCTGAAACAAGCCAAGTATCTGATTCATTGAAATAATGAAGAGGTATCTCAGCAACTGTATGAGGCAATGTGATATTTTCTCCATTTAATTTTTCAATTTTTATATTATCATTCCATTCTTTAGTAAATTTCCAATTGGTGTTAAAATTGATTATTTCTCTCATTTTGGTATATACTCCAATGTTTTTTGATATGCAATTTTATATTTAAAAAAATAAAAATCAATAAAAGTTTTTACAAAATTTATTATTTATTGTTTTATATTACTTGATCTAATATTACTATATGAAGTTGTTAAATATCTTTAAAATAAATTATCATATATCAAAATAGAATCAAATAAAATATAAATGATAGAAATTTGATTATATTAAATTATATAGTTATAGTATACTTAAAATACTAATTTTTTTTTGAGGATTATATATTTTTGAAGTTTGTCAATTTTAGTTTTTTTAATTTTATTGTTTGTGGGGACTAGCCCTACCTCTCTGCGTACTTCGTAACACCTCCACTTCTTTTGCGACCGAAGGAAGTACCTGTGACTGAAGGGAGTACCTTCAGGTATGGTATTGCCACAAAGAAGCTTATATCCTCGATAAACTCGGATATGCTTCGCGAAAGGCTGCATTTTGACTTAAATTTAGTAATTTACCTTACATGTAAAACATAATTGGTATGATTTAATACTAATTTTATATTTGCACTTTTTGGTTCTTTTTGCGGCGGGAAAAAGAACAACAAAAAATTGACAAACTTAAAAATTTTCAGTGTATACCTAAACAATTATATTTTGTCAATTTTAGTTTTTTTAATTTTATTGTTTGTGGGGACTAGCCCCCACACCCCCACTTCTTTTGTTGCCACAAAGAAGCAAAAAGGCTGCATTTTGACTTAAATTTAGTAATTTACCTTACATGTAAAACATAATTGGTATGATTTAATACTAATTTTATATTTGCACTTTTTGGTTCTTTTTGCGGCGGGAAAAAGAACAACAAAAAATTGACAAACTTAAAAATTTTCAGTATATACTATTATAAATTATTATATTAATAGTTATGAAATAATAGGTATTATATATTTTTTATATTATAAAAAGTTTTATGCGTATGTATCTACATTATTGCCTTTGCTTGAAGGGCTAGCTATTGCTGCTTTTGTAACACCGCCTGAAACATAAACTCTTTTACATTCAGGGCATATATTAGTAGTTAATGTTACATTTTGGAAAATTACTTCTCCGCCGCTTTTTTCTGCTGATCTCTGATTATTGGCAACATGTTCCTGTTCATGTGATGCTACCATAGAAGGAGCACTTGAAGGATCTATTTTAGTAGGAGTTTTAAAAGATACGCCTATATCATTAGAACCGTCTTGATATGTTCTTGATGCACAAGTTTTACATACTCCAACTTCGCTTATAGGAGTTTTTTGGCTTGCTTCCTGAACAATATTATTGATATTATTGTTATTATTTCTTATATTATTAGTGTTTCTTATATAAGGAGCATTATTACGAATACTTATTTCCATAAATTACACCTCTTAAATATTTAATTCTACCCCTATATTTGAATTATAAACCTATAAAAATAAATATCAATACATATTATATTTATAATTGCTGTTATGTTTACTAATTATAGAATTTTTATTATAATTTCAGTAAATTTTTTATTTTATAAGTATAGTTTCATTATTTCCGATAATAGAAACGGTATTTTATAACTTGGATTTTATAATGAAAAAAATAATTGCATTATTATTTATAATATTTAATACTTCTTTAGTATTTGCTCAAAATGATGAGTTAATGGAATCTATAAAAAATAATGATATAGATAAAGTAAAAATATTATTGAGAGAGGGCATTAACTTAGATTTATACAATATCAATTATGGTATGAGTCCTTTAATGTATGCGGCTCAGCTTGGAAATGAAGAAATAGTTCAGGAATTATTGGATTTTGGTGCTAAAGATTTTGATTTTGCTTTTTATGTGGCATGTGCTGAAGGTTATTGGAATATAGCAGAAGATATAATGAAGTCCGGTGCTAGTAATTATAATATTGCATTGTCTTATGCTGCCATAGGCGGACAATTAGATATAGTAGAAAAACTTATTGATTTAGGTGCTAAAGATCTTAATCCTGCATTGGTATCTGCATGCGAAGGTAATCATTTAGAGGTTGTAAAATATTTAATAGGTAAGGGTGCTAATGTTAATACTAGGGCATATATAGAAGTATATAGAAATTATAAAGGTGCTGAGAGAAAATCACCATTAACAGCTTCAACTAATATTGATATAATAAAAGAATTAGTAAATGCAGGAGCTACTAATTTAAATGAAGCTATCATATATAATGCTGAAACTATATCAACAAATTTTGACAGTTCTTATTCTACTGCAATATTAAATGAATATATCAATTTAGGTGCTGATATAAATTCTATGAGTACAAATGACGGAAAAACACTTCTTATGTATTTGATAGAAAAAAGGCAATTAGATTTTGAATTGATAAAAAAAGTTATAGAGCTTGGTGCTGATGTTAATGCACGCGACAGAAATGGAAATACTGTTTTAATAAGAGCGGTAATGTATGAATATGAAGCTCCTATTCAGGATAGTAATTTGAATAAAAAAGTATACAGAACTATTGGTACTCCTATAAATGTAATAGAAGAACTTTTAAAAGCAGGTGCAAGTCCTACTGATAGAAACAGTTATGGAAATACCGCATACAGATTGGCGGCAAGAAAGAAAAGAGATGATATAATAAAACTTTTTGATGAATATTTAAAAAGATAGTTATTTGTATATACTGAAAATTTTTAAGTTTGTCAATTTTTTATTGTTCTTTTTCCCGTAGCACGCCACAAGCGGACAGAGTCAAAGAACAAGACAAAGTACACCTACAGCGAAAGTATAAATATAAAATTAGTAGTAAATCATACTATAATTGTCTTATATGTAAAATAAATTGTTTATTTTGTATAGTTGTAAGTAATCAGCTGCATGTATAGTTGGCGTTTGATAAGATAAAACAGTGCCGTGCGGGAAGGTGCCGCAGCTCGCGGTTTACAAAATATAGTTGTTTAGCTATATTATAATTTTATATAATCAAAATAAATCTGTTAATCTAAAATCCCATATCATAAGAATTAATAAAGTATAAATAAATCTTTCTGATACTTTTTCATTATTTTCATTATAGAATTTAATATTTATTTTTACTTTATCTTTATAATCAATATTATCTTCAGAATCTATGATTATATCAAAACTGTCTCCATTATTTATTTTTAGATTATATTCTTTAACTGTACCATAATCCATATAACTAGGAATCATTGAATACCTATCACCGAAAGCCTTAAAAGTACCATAAGCTATTTCAATGTTTTGTAATTTGTTTATTTCATTTTCTAAATTATTTTTATCTAATTTTATTATGCTTAATTGATTTATTGGCTGAAGTAATTCATAATCTTCTAATTGTTTTTTCCATTTTGTAATAGTTTCTTCATTCATTTCTATAGGGCTTGCTAAACCTATAAAGCTGTCATCATTAATTTTTATTTCTTCATCATCACAATTTGAATAGCTTCCGTCACCTGCGTATCTGAATGTAGTTAAAAACAAATTATCTTTATCATATAGATTCCAAATAAGCGAAGAAGAAAATTTATTCATTAAAGGATTATCAATAAATATTTCTTTGAAAAGTTTATAATTATATTTCTTTTCATACATTAATGATTTATACAATTTTAAAGAAAGTTTCTTTATAATATCAGGAATTTCTTTTTTTATGTATTTAATTTCTTCTTTTATAGCTTCTGTAAAATCTTTAGGTACAGCTTTTAAGAGTTTATTATTTTTTATATCAAATACATTCACAGAATAATCACTATTTAAAATCAATTTGTAATCATCATTGATAATTTTTTCGCCTTTTAAATCAAATCCGAAATTTGAGGTAAATTTCAATTCTAAATCTTCAAGCGATAAATGTTTTTCTTTTGATATTTCTTTTAATAAATGTAATGCTGAACTGCGTATTTCATGTTTTTTAGCTTTTGAATAAATATCATACAATAATTTTACAGCATAATTAGTAATTTCTGTAATTTCTATTGAAGACAAAATCATTAAGAAGAATTTAGAGTCTTTTTCCTTCTTGTATATTTCTCTTAAAGCCTCATCACCGCCATACAAACTATAAATAATCGCTGTGGTTTCCTTGTATGTTTCTTTATAAATATTTTTAGTAAAAGTCAAAAAACTTTCTTTATCAAGTAAATTAATAATAGAATCTATTTCAATCAAATGATAAATATCTCTTTTTAATTCT
Organism: uncultured Brachyspira sp.; assembly: GCF_944393015.1. Taxonomy (GTDB): domain Bacteria; phylum Spirochaetota; class Brachyspiria; order Brachyspirales; family Brachyspiraceae; genus Brachyspira. The sequence continues at coordinate 147,326 of NZ_CALXYQ010000001.1, read as the reverse complement.
AAATATTTTAAGTATATATATTTTATAACTTTAGTATCAACTTCTCTCGATTTATCTTTTATTAATACATTACAATTTTCTATATAAGAAACTTTTGACTCGTCTTTTTTCTTTAATTTTTTATTAATACTTTCTTCATACTTTTCAATATTACAAAATAATTCATAATTAATAAATTCTTTTAAATCATTATAATAAAGATTTTCTAATCTTGTTTTAACAGCTTTGATTTTTTTATTATTACTTTTTGATGCTATTTCATAAATTTCTTTTATATTTTTTTCTAAAACAGTTAAAACATTAATATTAGAAAAAGTATATAAATATAAAATCCATTTCAAACTTAAACTACTAACTGCACTATCATCAACAATATTATCAATTATAACTTTGTCATTAAGCTCCCAAGTATTAAGAGAATCATATTCTTTAAAACCGCTATTATAAAACATAGCAACCATAGTATTGACATTGCTTACATTCCATTTATCCAAAGGCTTGTTAAAACTTTTAGCTTTCCAAAACATAGAATTCATACTTTTTACATTTGAAGTATCCCATTTATCTAAATCCTGATTAAAACTTTTACATCCTTCAAACATGTTGCTAATATTTTCAACCTTTGATATATCCCAATCATTTAAAGTCTGATTGAAATTTACAGCTTTATAGAACATACAGCTCATAGTAAATACTTTAGAAGTATTCCATTTATCAATAGGCATATTAAAACTTTCAGCTTCAGAAAACATAAACTCCATATCTTTTACATTAGAAACGTCCCAATCATTTAAAGGCTGATTAAATTTTTTGGCACTTGAAAACATACCAGACATATTAGTAACTTTTGAAACATTCCAATTATTTATGTTTGAATTAAAATAAGAAGCTCCCATAAACATTTCAGACATATCTGTAACATTAGAAGTATCCCAAGTTTCTATGCCATCAAAATTTTCTCTCTTGCTATTTGCAAATAAACATTTCATATCGGTAATTAAACTTGTATCAATATTTCCTAAATATATATTTTCATCTTTCAATAATCCTTTTAATTCGTCTTTTGTCTGAGTTTTATATTTCATTATTATATTTCCTTATTCATTTTTTATTATTCTATATTCTTTTATATATTTTTCAATTTTAAAATTATAGTATTTTACTCAAACAATTTTTTATCTCAATTTTTTATCTCAATTTTTCCAGTGGTATATACTCTATGGACTTCGTCGGCACGCTTCGCGAAAATTTAATTGCTACACTTTATATTAAAAATATACCTATTAAATATAATATATAACCTATAAAAATGCAGTTCTTTTGGTTCTTTTATACCAATAAAAGAACTGGGGGTGTGGGGGCTAGTCCCCACAAATAACCTAAATTTAAAATTGTGTTTTTTGACAAACTCTAAAATTTTTAGTATATACCTAAACAATTTTAAATTGTCAATTTTTAGTTTTTTATGAATGTAATTATAATTTATAAATGTTATAAAATATTATTTTCTGTTATTATAATATGTTTTACATGTAATATAAATTATTGACTTTTGTATATTAATAAGTAATCAGCCGCACGTATAGTTTGCTATCCATAATGATTTGCAGTACCGTGCGGAAAGCCTCCGCGAAGCGTACCCAATGGGTATAGGCGAATAGTTGGCAAAATGAAATCATTTCAGTATATACAATTTATAAAGTATATTACAATCCGCTATAAATTATTTTTAACTTTTATACCAAGAAGGCGGATTATTTTCTATAGGCGAATCAATAAAAGCGTATTTCATATTAACGTTTTCTCCTAACTTCCAAGATTCTAAATCCTGATTAAAACTTTTAGTAAAACAAAACATTAATGACATATATTTTACATTAGACACATTCCACTTGTATAAAGCACTATTAAAATTAACAGCTCCTTGAAACATACAGCTCATATTTTCTACATTAGATACATTCCAGTCATTAATATTTTGATTAAAACTTTCAGCATTCTTAAACATCTCCATCATGTATTTAACATTAGAAGTATTCCATTTATCTAAAGGCTGATTGAAACTTTTAGCACCGCAAAACATAGCAGACATAACTGTAACATTGGATACATCCCAATCATTTATATTATAATTAAAATTAACTGCATTTTTGAACATTCCGCCCATACTTGTTACATGAGAAACGTCCCAAGTTTCTATACCTGAAAAATCTTTTCTTATATTATTAAAAAATAATGCACTCATATCAGTTATTAAACTTGTATCAATATCACCTAAATATATATTTTCATCTTTTACTAATTCTTTTAATTCATCTTTTGTCTGAGGTTTATATTTCATTTTTAGCTCCTCTATAATTTTTACATTCTTATATTTGGTATATCGAATACTTTTCCGTTTTCAAAGTTTTTCACTTTTTCTTTTTCTGTAACAGTTATGAAAACCTGTCCTAATGTTTTTATGTATTCAAGTATATTATCCCTTCTTGTATTATCGAGTTCAAGCATAGCATCATCAATTAATAAAATAGGGGATTTTTTTCTGTATTCTGATAATATTTTTTCGCTTGCCAATTTCATTATAAGAGTAAACATTCTCTTTTCGCCTTGAGATGAGAATTTTTTTGATAATGAATCTTTATAAAAGAATTGATATTCCGCTCTATGTATTCCAAAATATGTTGTACGCATTCTGATTTGTTCATGCAATGTAGTTTCAAGCTTTTTAATATATTCATTTTCATTTAAAATATCTTCTATAGTTGATTGGTATTTTATAGTATAAGGGTTTTCATCATTGAAAATATTTTTATAAATTTCATTCATCTTTTCTTCTAAAAGAGCAGAATATTTTTTATTTTCATTAGCTATATAAAGAGAAAGTTTGGCTATGTCGCTATTATAAATATATGCTTCATTAGGTTTTGTACTAAGGCAAATATTTCTCATTTTAAGAAGTTTATTGTATTTTATCAATGCAAGCAAATATTCTGATGATATTGTTGATATTAGCATGTTAAAATAATCGCGTCTTAATTTAGGCTCTGCTATAACCAAATCAGTATCATTAGGAAGAAATATAACATAAAGTATCCTTCCTATTAAATCCTTTCTTGAAGATACTTCTTTTTTATCAATGAATACTTTTTTTATTTTTTTTTGATAGGCTATTTCTATATTAGTATCATAATTAAGCTCATCTTCTCTAAAAATGCCTCTCAAAAAATAATTATCATTTCCATTTTTTACAAGCTCTCTGTCAAGTCTGGTTCTAAATGACACACCATTTCCAAGCATATATATTGCTTCTAGTATATTAGTTTTACCGCATCCATTATGTCCGTAAAGAACATTTATTTTATCAGAAAATTCAAATATATTTTCATTGTAGTTTCTAAAAGAACGTAATGTAAGTTCTTTAAGTATCATTTTATAAGCCTTTAATATTGTAGTGAAAAGTATTATATATTAAAATATTAAAAATAGTAGTGTTTTATATTATTAAGTTTTTTAAAAATAAAAAATAAGGCTTGCTAATATTTAATATTAACAAGCCTTGAATGTTTAAAACTTTTTTATTTTTATTGAAATCAATTATTTAGCATTAGCAAACAAATCTTTTATATCTGTCTTTTCCCAAGTGAACTCTGGAAGCTCTCTGCCGAAATGTCCATAAGCAGTAGTTTTTTCGTAGATAGGTCTTCTTAGATCTAATCTTTTGATTATGCCTGCAGGAGTTAAATCAAGCTCTTTAGAAACTATATTAGCTAATACTTCATCATGTACTTTTGCTGTACCGAAAGTATTAACATATACAGATAAAGGCTCAGGAACACCTATAGCATAAGCAAACTGTACTAATGCTCTGTCAGCTATACCAGAAGCAACAATGTTTTTAGCAACATATCTAGCCATATAACAAGCACTTCTATCTACTTTTGTAGGATCTTTACCAGAGAAAGCTCCGCCGCCATGTGCACCATGTCCGCCGTAGCTGTCTACAATGATTTTTCTTCCTGTTAATCCGCAGTCTCCCATAGGTCCGCCAACTACGAATGAACCTGTTGGGTTAATGTAATATTTTGTGTTTTCATCAAGCATATTAGCCGGACATATTTCATTAATAACATATTTTTTAATGTCAGCTTCTATTTGTTTATGCTCAACGCCTGCAGCATGCTGGGTAGAAATAACAACAGCTTCTATTCTTGCAGCTTTACCGTCTTTATATTCAACAGTAACCTGACTTTTTCCGTCTGGTCTTAAATAGTCAACTACTTTGTCTTTTCTAATCTTAGTTAAACGTTCTGCCAATCTATGGGCTAAATGTATAGTTAAAGGCATAAAAGTTTCAGTTTCATTTATAGCATAACCGAACATTATACCCTGGTCGCCTGCACCTTCAGAAACATTTGATGATTCAGAATTGAATAATCCTTTTCCGGCACTAACTCCCATATCTATATCTGGAGACTGTTCTGCAATAGACTCCATAACTGCACAAGTATCAGCGTCAAAACCCATATCGCTGCTTGTGTATCCTATTCGCCTTACGGTATCTCTAGCGATTTTTTGATAATCCAATCTAGCTTTTGTAGTGATTTCTCCGGCAATCATGATCATTCCAGTTTTTGCTAAAGTTTCACATGCCACTCTAGAATTAGGATCTTGTTTTAAACATTCGTCTAAGACTGCATCGCTTACAGCATCGCAGATCTTATCAGGATGGCCTTCTGTTACCGACTCAGAAGAGAAATAATAATTCTTTATCTCTGCCATAGTTTTACCTCTTTTTAAAATATAATCGTTTCATTGTATATCAGTTAACATAAATAGTCAAGTAAATATTTGAGAATTATTACAATTTAGTATAAATAACTATTAATATTTATTAAATTATTATTGTATATAGAATTATTTTAATGTTATAATACATATTAAACTATGGTATTATCAAAAATCTGGTTGTAGAGAGTATGATGCTTAGGCATAAGCAAAGAAAAGCTATTATAATAAATGGCTTGTATAATTCATCATATTGTATAAGATCATCATCTAATATAGGTTTTTTCTCTAATCTGTCTATTGTATTATAAACATTATCTAAAGCGGAAGCATTTTTAGCATTGAAATATTTACCGCCTGTAGTAGCTGCTATATCTATTAAAGATTCTTCATTTAGGGTAAAATCTGCCCTTATTCTTCTTTTACCATAGCTAGGATCATCATAAGTAACCCAAGCATGACTGCCATTCGCATCGCCTATACCTATTGTATATATTTTTATATTGAAATTTGAAGCTATTTCAGAAGCTAGTTTAGGATCTATTTCTCCGGAGTTATTTTCTCCATCTGTAAGAAGTATTATTATTTTTTCATTATCCTCTTTTACGCTTCTAAGCATATCAACAGCAGTAGCAATTCCAAGTCCTATTGATGTGGAGCCTTCTTCATCTATTTCTATTTTTTTTATTTCTTCTTCCAATGAAGTATAGTCAAATGTAGCAGGTGAAAGTACGGAAGCTCTCAAAGCAAATGATACTAAACTTATTTTATCGAAATTTCTTTTCTTTATGAAGTCTATCATAGTTTTTTTAGAAGCTTCAAGTCTTGTAGGTATCATATCTTCGGCCATCATAGAAGGTGAAACGTCTACTACAAGAGATATATAAATACCTTCTCCATTAATATCTGATAAATGGGAAACTCTTGCAGGACGGGCTAAACCTATGATAGAAAATGCAAGTGCCAATATGATAAGCATAAATGGTATATCTTTAACATAATATCTTGATTTTAATACTTTAGACATACTTACTCTTGGATGCTTTACAGAATAAGAATGATTCTTTCTTGTCTGTATATATGCAAATATTATAATAGGCAAAGTTAGCAGCAAGAATAAAAGTTTCGGATATACAAAAGTCATTTACACATTTTCCTAATCATAATTTTATTATTAAAACATAAATAAATAATTAAAGTAATATTTGATAAATTATTATACTAAAATACAAATAAAAGTAAAGTACCGAATTATTTTATAGGTATATACTAAAAAAATGACAAAGTTAAAAATTTTTAGTATATACAAAATCATATTACAAACTAATAACATATTTTAATCATAAGAACAATTTATCTATTATAGAAACAGACTTTTTGAATCTTTCCTGATAATCTCCATTTATAGAATGATACTTTATATTTAAATTATGAAGTATATCTTTTATTTTGTTGCTATATTTAATTCTGTTATTCTTTATTATTTCACTTCTGTCGCCGTCCTGAACAAAATCAACATCAGGCTCTAAAAATAGTATAGCATCATATTTATTTATATGTATAATAGCCTTTGCTAATCTTTCATTATCTATAATATTTTCATCTTCTAAAAAATGCATATAGAAGTTAGTGATTATAGCATCAGTATCAACAAATAATATTTTATTACTGCTTTCTATTGCTTTTATTTCATTTAATTTATGAGTAAGAAGTATCTCCGTAAAATCTTCTGAAAGCATAAGCAAATCAGTACCGGACTTTTCAGATAATTCTCTGCCTGCTTCTTCTATATAGTTGGTATTATAATAATTTGCAAGATTAATTGTGAGAGTGGATTTTCCTGTGCTTTCGCTTCCTAATAATAGAACTTTTTTTGTATAATAAGGCTTTACTATATTAGGTAAATAATCCCAATGCTTATAAACATTTTCTCTAATTTTTGAAGAACTTATTTCATTTCTTTCTATGAATATTAATTCTGATTCTTTATAGTGCCTTGTGTAAAAAGAATCTTTATCTTTATAATCATCTCCGCAAAATACTGCATCGATTTTTTCACCTATAGCATTTTTTATTTTTATGGAATCTGCTTCCCATAAATCTTCTGTATATTCTTCTTTCGTTTTTGCATTATCTTCTATAAATATAATCTTAACATTTCCGATATGCTTTGTTAATTGATAAAGCCAGCGGTATCTTATTTTTTTATCAATTTCATTTCTGTTATTTCCAACAGCCAAAACAATATAAAGTTTTTTACATTGATTAGCAGCTTCTATTATGCATCTTACATGCCCAAGATGAAGAGGATTAAAAGAACCTCCATACATTCCTACATTATACATAAAAACTCCGAATTATTTTTGTAAATTGGCTTCTCTATACCATTTAATAAACATAAATATTGCATTAATTAAATAAACGCTCCACATAAGCAGAGTTGCTATATTATCACCCCCGCTCGAGAAATTAATATACCATATAGAAATATTTAAAATGTTTACAAGTATCCACATTATCCATTGTTCAGTACATCTTTTTACGCATAGTATCTGTGCAGTTACAGCAAATACTGTACTTGCACTATCAACAAAAGGAAGAGAGCCTCCTAATTTTTTTAATATAAGTCCGTAAACAAAAATTGATATAAAAGATAAAGCAAATATTATAATTTTATATTTATTATCCAGTTTTATTTTTATGACTTCTTTGCTTTCATTATTTATATTTCTGCTCCATAATACAAAGCCAACTATATTCATAGGTATATAATAGAAGACATTTAACATAAACTCGCCGTAATATTTAGCATTAAAAGCTATAATAGAATAAAGAATAGTATTAACCATTCCAAATATATATGAAGATAATTTTCCTTTACCTGTGAGAATCACGCATAATATACCGCTTATTGATGATACTATACCAATAATGTTTTCTTTCCAATATATAGAAAGCGATAATATTATACCGCTTGCAATTATAATCCATATAGCTTCTACTGCTTTCCAATTTTGAAGTTCATTTTTTATAAAATTTTTCATTATGATTTTCTTAATTTGAATAGTTTTTGACAATTATATAATCATTTTACATAAAATCAATATTAATTAATTTTTCTATATTAAAAACTATGCTTAATAAAGTTAATTTTACTATTGACAAAAAATAAATTTATAAATAATATGAATTTATTAAGAAAACGGAGATAAATATGTTGAGAAAATTATTAATTACATCTTTATTATTTATAGCTTTATTTACTGTAAGCTGTAATATGTTTAAAAAAACATCTGACGAAGTTACAGGATCAATTACTGGAGTAGACAGCAGTTATCTTGGTACTTGGGATGCTGATAGTACTGGAAATACAACTCATCAGAATCTTTTGGGTGCTTATATTATAGTAAAAGATGATAGTTCTATAGATTTTTATTTTAGACCAGACCAAAAAACATATAGTTTCCCTTCAACTTCAATATTAAAATTTGGAAATACTAGTATGGCTACATATAATGAAACAGATCCTAATAACAATAATGTAGTATTAAAAAAACATATACTTACTATGACTTTTGAAGAAAGAGATAATGGTAATGGAACATTTTCTTCTGTAATGAATGTTAGCTATAGTGTTGAAGAAAATAATTCAGGTACAATAGTTAAAGGTGTTTTTGTTAGAAGAGCATGATAAAATTTTTAATATAAAAATTATTAAGGGGGCTTTAAAAGGCTCCCTTTTTTATTTTTTAAAATTAAATTTAATTGATGAAATGATATTTATAATATAAAATCAAAAATTATAAATATATTTTAGGTTTTATAATGGCTTCAAATAAAAATAGTAAGGCAAAACAATTCAATATAAAAAATAATGATAGAAGATACATAATTGAAAAATACAGTTCAGACATATATTCAAAATATACTCCATACAGTAGTAATAAAAATAGACATTATGATGATTATTATATTCTTCACTCACTAAAAAATATAGTAAATAAAATCAATACTTTAAAAAATAATGATATAAAAGTATTATTAGTATCAATGAATTCAGGAAAGCCTACACAATTAAAAAGAGGAAAGTATAAATATATAGAAATAAAATTTTATAAAGATTTAAGTTATAAAGAAATAGATTCTGATCCTGATTATACAGATAATATTTATTTATTTTTAGATGAGAATAAAATTTGTTTTTTTGAAATAGGTGTGTTTTTAGAATTATATAATAATTTGAAATCTTATGAGCAATTCAGTTACACTTATATATATGAAATAATTAATAAAATAATAAGCCCTTATAAATTAATATATGATAATTACCGCTTTTTAAATAATAAAGAAAGAAATTATAAAGATATTATAAAAGATATAAAAGAAAGTAATTTTGAACTTATAATCAAAGAGAGAGAAATTGAAAGATTAAAAAAAGTTATGCAGGAATATTTTGATAACAATAAAAAAACTGTTTCAATTCTTCCTTCATATAGATTGTATAAAGAAGATAAACAAAAAGATACTAGATATTATACATTAGAAAGTTTAATAGTTTTAGATGAAATATTAAGAATATACAAAGATATAAAAAGTACAGAGTTTGTATTTATTAGAAATATAAGCTATTTATATGATGCCGAAGATATAGCAAAAGAAATATTTAATTTTGATAAGATAGTAAAATCAAATATATATACTATTGAAAGTGAAAAATATATAAAAGAAATTTGTTTAAATATAAAAGATGATAAAGAAAGACAAAAAGAAATAAAGAAAATCGATATAAAAAATATACTTAATAATTTTGAAACTATACAAATAAAGGACTTAGAAAATATAATATTTTATCTGTATAATACAATACTTAGTCTGATAAGAGATAATAAGGACTATAATGTAGAAGAAAATGAACAGTTACAAAAAGGCATTTTATACTATGACAGTGTTTTTTATTACTTACAATATTTTATAGGATATTTATTTAATGATAAAAAAATTATAAATGAAGAAGAATATAAAAAAATAATATCTCTTTACATTTATAAATATAATGCTATTAGAAATCATAATACTTATAGATTCTACGAATTTTATTTAAATAATGAAACAGCAAAAAAGTATAATATAAAAGATTATGGTATCATTAACTATAACATTTACTATTATCAAGATGAAGAAAAAATAATTAAAAAATATTCAATATATGATTATAAAGAAATATACATTTATTATTATAAGTTTATATTGATGAGTATTGCATACAATATTGTAGGCTATCATAGAGATGAAAAAGATTATATAAAAACTAGAATAGAAATAAAAGAAGAGATAGAAAAAAATCCAGATAGTGTAATACTTAATTGCGGAATTATATATAAAGAAGAATTCAAATATATAAAAAATGATATTAATAAGTTTAAGAAAATGCTTAATAATTTATATTTTATTAATATTATTGATTATGAAGAGTATAAAAAATATAATTGTTTTAAGTTGGAAGAATTAATAAATTATATTTGTGATTTAATTCAAGATGATGAAAAATTTATAAATATAGAAGAAAGTATAAAAGACTTTAAAATATATCAATTAATAAAAAAAGAAATAGAGTCAATAAAAGAAAGTAAAATTATATATGATAGATATAAATTATTTTATTCCTTTTTAGAAGAAGAATATAAATTAACCTATGAAGAATCATCAGATATAATAAAAAAAATCAATAACTTCTATAATATATACAAATCAATAGAAATTCCTATAAAAAATATTTAAAAAAATCAAAAAAAAAATTCTCGATTGACCTCCACACGAATATGTCAAATGATAAAAACATATAAAGAGCCTAATATATAACTATGGTTAGATAAAAAACACATATCTAACTAAATATCATTTTTATAAAGGAGGCTCTATATGAACAAAAAACCAAATCATAATGCTGACATTTCAAATGCCAACAAAGGCACATCTGGAACAAATATTACCTATGACAAGAATCAAGGCAACAGAGGCAAACAGTTGAACCCTAATCAAAAGAAATAATAAATAAAATTATTTATTTGGGCAGCTTCAAATTATTTATTAGTTTTTAGCGGCTTAAAACAAAATAATGAAAGCTATAATAAAAAGTATGTATCTCATTATAACGAGGTATTAAAAAATTTAATAATAATATTTAAGGAGATTGTATAATGAACATTTACTTATTTATTGATTTACATAGAAAAAGAGCAAAAGAAGCGAGAGAGTATTTCACAAATTTATTAAAGATACTATACATATTAAAAATAGTATTTGGAGATAGTTTAAACATTGATATGGAGGTGGTATTTGGCAGAGGGCTTCATAGTAAAAATAAAATACCTGTTTTGAAATTTGTTGTTTTAAGACAAGCTAAAAGATATCAAGATTTCGGATACAAGTACAAACTAAATAAAAAAACAGCTAATGGCTCTATGATTATAACTTTTTAATAAATAAGGTAAATATAAAATGGCTAGAAGAGATGAAAACAACAATATAGATATAAATGCTAAGAGAGACATAAACAATTTTGATTTATATTATTTTATAAAAAATAAAAAATATTACTTGCCAAAATATTCATTTATTTTGAAAAGCAAAAAAAGATTGATGTCCATAGGAGAATTTTTAAATCTTTTAGAAAAAAATAATATGAAAAACATGAGTATTAATTTATTAAGAGAATGGGATAATAAAGAACTTCTTCCAGCATACAGAGTTGAAAGAGGAATGATCAGAACAGAAAGCAGATACTACATAATGGAACATCTTGATATTGTAAAAGAGATAGTAAGACTTAAATCCTATGGGCTTGAGATAAGAGAGACAGAAAAGATAATTTTTGAAAATAAATCTTTTGAAATACTTTTCTTATCAAAAATAATAAAAAATAAGGAGTTATTTATGAAGATGAAAGATATTATAAAAAACATAAAACATATAGAAGATGAGCTAGTAGGTTCTATATGCACTGAAGTGAAAAAAATATTTAATATTAATGATGATGATTTTAAAGATACTTTTAATGATAAATATTTAAACACTATATTAAATGATTATAAAAAGAGCAATTTAAATCCTGATGAATCAAGCATATTATTATTATCTTTAATACTTTTGAGTTTGTATAATTCTTATGATAATAATTCATTTGACAGGAAAAAATTCTCAAAGCATTTTTACAGTATCATAAGCGATAATAAAAATCATACCTGACCATACTTAGATGACTACTTTATTGATTAATAACATTGAATAAAGAGCAAATATATTTAATATATATAAATGCTTTTAAACATTTGATAACTTATTAAAGATTAAAAAAATCTTTAATTGTTATAAATAAAAAATAGGAGATTTAAAAATGACTAAAAAAATTTTATCAATTGCAGCTGCTGTAATTTTAGTAAGTTTTTTAATGATTGGATGCGGTAATAAAACTACAGATCCTGCTAAAGTTTCACCTAATAAAGGTATAGAAACATATCAAGGAAATTGGAAGCCTAAAGATACTAGTAAACCATATGGAGGTACTTTTACAATAAATTCTGACGGCTCAATCAATATGCATGATAGTGAAGGTACAACTATACAAAAAAATCAGATAACAGATAAAGGAAATGAAGTGTATGAGTTTAGCATACAAGGATATACAATAACTCTTACATTTAAAGATGTTTCTAATTGCATTATGAATCAAGGCGGAATGGATATAGAGATGATTAAAGTTAATTAAAAATTATTAGTATTATAATAATATAATAAAGCCTGTCTTAATAGTTTTATTGGGGCAGGTTTTTTATTTTAAAGTCATCTCGCCACGCGTTGAACTCGCTTTAAAAATAAAATTAATCAATAATTAAACATTTACTATAACTTAAAATTATGCTTACCGCGTGCTGTTAAAGTATCTAAACTAAAAAACGTTTGGGTGGGCATGCTTTTTCTTGATTGGCTGTAAATATAAATAAAATGTTTTTTCAATATAAAATTTCTAATTTTAAAGGGTGGGATTCAAAATAAATTTATAGCTTTAATAATTATCAACTTTTCCCGCCGCATACGCTCTGCGGACTTCGTCAAAGAACCATACGAAGTACCCTACGGCGAAAGAGCAAGTATAAAATTAGTACTAAATAATACTAATTTTGTCTTACATGTAAGATAAAATATTAAATTTAAGCTAAAATATAGCCTTTTTGCTTCTTTGTGGCAACAAAAGAAGTGGGGGTTCGGGGGCTAGTCCCCGAAAATAATAAAAACATAAAAACTATTTTTTGACAAAGTATATTTGTTTAGGTATAATCTTAAATATTTAAAATTATAAAAGGACACAACTATGCTTAATGATGAATTACAGGAATTAAGAAAAGATATTGATAGAATAGATAAGCAAATAGTAAATTTGATAGATGAAAGAATGAAAGTAAGTTTGAAAGTAGGGGAGACAAAAAAGAAATATAATGCCCCTATATTCGACCCAAAAAGAGAAAAAGAAGTTATAGCAAAAAAAATAGAATTGCTTGAAAATAAAGAATTGGCTAGTTTAATTACTACTATTTATAATGATATAATGTATACATCAAAACAGCTTCAGAAACATTTGATTGATGAATATAATGCTGAAGAAGATAAAAAAGAAGATGATAAAGAAAATATAAAATATGATGAAAAAATAGTGTATCAAGGCAGAGAGGGTGGAAACGGACATGAAGCTGCTTTAAAATTTTTCGGAGAGAATGCTAAACTAATAAAGAAAGAACATTTTGATGATGTGCTTGAGAGTATAAGAAGCGGAGAATGTTATTACGGTGTTTTACCTTTAGAAAATTCTTCTACAGGAATGGTTAATGAAGTTTTGGATATACTTGCAGATTATAATTGTAAAATAGTAGGAGAGGTTTACCTTCCTATAGAATACGGACTTATGGCAAAAAAAGGTGCTAGTATAAAGGATATTAAAAAAGTTATATCTCATCATCAGGCTTTGAAGCAATGTTCTAATTTTATAAAAGAAAATAATTTTGAAGAGATAACAGCATCTAATACTGCAGAAGCAGCTTTTATAGTTTCTAATGGAGATGATAAAGAATTGGCTTCAATTTCAAATAAGCATGCTTGTAAAATTTATGATTTAGAAATGCTTGAAGAGAATATTGAGAATATTAAAGGAAATACAACCCGTTTTATTATAGTTGCTAATTATGATAATGCTTTAAAAAGAGGTAATAAAATGACTATAAGATTCTTACTTCCTCATGAAAACGGCAGTTTGGCAGATTCTTTGAATAAATTGAAAAGTTTTAATTTAACTTCTATAGTAAGCCGTCCGCATGTTGAAAGAAAATGGCAGTATTATTTTTATATTGATATGACAGGTGATTTTGAAAACAGTAAAGAAGAATTTGAAGAGTTCAAAAAGAGTGTAGAAAATTTAATTGTTTTAGGTGTGTATAATGAATAATATAAAAAATAATAAAATTATATTTATTGTAGGTTTACCAGGATGCGGAAAAAGTGCATTATCAAAAATGCTTGCTGAAAAATTAAATTATGATTTGTACGATATGGATTCTTTTATAGAAAAAAAAGAGGGCAGGACTATAACAAATATTTTTGCTGAAAATGGAGAGTCTTATTTTAGAAATATTGAAAGCGAAGTTCTTGAAGAATTAAGTAATTTAAATAATGCTGTTATATCAACAGGAGGCGGTATAGTTCTAGCTGAAAAAAATAGAAAGATCATGAAAGATAAAGGATTGACTATTTTTATAGATAGAAATCCTAATATTATACTTGAAAATATTGACCCTACAGAAAGACCTCTTCTAGCTAAAGATAAAAATAAATTATTAGAATTATCTAAACAAAGAGATAGCTTATACATAGAATCAGCACATATTATATTCACACATAATACTTGGGAAGATAATATTGATAATACTTTTAAAAAATTTTATGATTGTATCATTGATTATATTTAAAAATTACTATTGATAAAAACAAAAAGAAGTATTATATTATTTTATTTATATAGCAAATTATATATTATAATAATGTTAGGATTAAAATATGATAGCCGTTTTCGTTAATATGATAGCTGTACTTGTTGGTTCTCTTATAGGTTTTGCATTCAAAAATAAATTATCAAAAAGGTATGAAGAGCCTGTTTTTATTGCTGCCGGTATAATATCTCTTACTATAGGTATAACTATGGCTATAACTACAAAGCATATATTAATATTTGCAGTTTCTATTATGCTTGGTGGCGTTACTGGTACATTTTTTAGGATAGAAGAAAAAATAGAATTATTCGGAGAGTTTTTAAAAAATAGATTTGCATTTAAAGAAAATTCAGGAAATTTTGCTTTAGGCTTTCTTACTTCTTCAATACTTTTTTGTTCAGGTTCAATGTCTATAGTAGGTTCATTTCAGGCAGGAACTCAAGGCGTATATGATTTAATATTTACCAAAAGCGTAATAGATGGATTTGTTGCAGTGTTTATGTCTACAGTTTATGGTATAGGTGTTGCTTTTTCGATAATAAGCATATTTGTTTATCAAGGAGCTTTGACTATACTTTCATCTTTTTTAGAGCCTTATGTTTCTGAAACTATGCTTAATGAGGTTTCCGCTGTAGGAGGTGCTACTGTTATGATGATAGGAATCAATTTATTAAAATTAGCCAAAATAAAGACAGGAGATTTCCTTCCTGCATTAATTTATTCTATTTTACTTGTTTTACTTATACCTTATATTCAATTTTTATGATATAATATATTAATATAATATTATAAATGTTAGGAGATATTATCAATGGAAGACATAGTAAAAGAGTATATTGACTACACTAAGCAAAAATCAAATATTGAAGAGGTAGCAAATAAAAAACTTGTATCTCAAAATGAAAAATTTTTAAAATTAAAAGAATATGTAAAAGAAAATCATGATAAAGAATTGGATATATGCAGACAAATAGCATCAGAATTTGAAAATATGGATATACTAAAATCATATTATGCTGCTAATTTTGTAGGACATTCACTTCAT
This sequence comes from uncultured Brachyspira sp., assembly GCF_944393015.1. GTDB lineage: Bacteria > Spirochaetota > Brachyspiria > Brachyspirales > Brachyspiraceae > Brachyspira. Next base: position 131,462 of record NZ_CALXYQ010000001.1, on the reverse strand, counting down.
CATGAAGATATAATAGATGATGAAATAGGCAAAAATATTATTAATTTATTTTTTAGAAATATAGATAATGCCTGCCGTTTCATAGAAAATGCCGCTCAGCTTTATAATGTAGATGAAGATGATCTTACCGATGATGATATAGCCCGTATTAATATAGATATTATGTACAGACTTGATTATAAACCTTTAGAGGCATTTATTGGAATTGATATGATGATACCTCCTGTTATGACAGTTATATGTTCTAATCAGGATTTAAGAAAATATTTTATAAATTTAGGACTTGAAGATCATATAGAATATTTAGAAGGTTATGTTAATGCTTTATCTTATGTACATATTGGTATAGAGGCTTGCTATAAAACAAAAATTTTAGTTCTTTCTCCTAAAGTACAGAGAGGTTTTTATATAGAGGCTTCAGATATGAGTAATGGATACTATCTTATAACTTTATTAGAAGCAGAATTATATAAAAAAGGATTATTAAAAAGATACGGTATAGATAATTATGAGTTTAATGAAACTATTTATAATATAGCCACTGGAAATGAGCATCCTCAGGAATTAATGGAAGCGGAGGCACATCAGCAATACTACACTATGTACGCTCTTCAAAAAGACGGTACTTATAATATTGAAGATGAGAATGGAGAATTGGATTGCTACAAAATATTATACAGCGATATGTCTCCAGAAGAAATTCCTGACTTGGATGGCACTCATATATTGATTATGGATAGTGAAGGAATGTGGGCAAAACCTGTAAAATGGGATATAAGCTACTTCACAAAACCTCATCAGAAATTGAAACCTTATGTAAAAATACTAGATGAGATATCAGATGAGGAATATAATAGTTGGATAGAAAAAATAAAAAATTCTAATTCATAAAAAATATAGTTATGTTATAACTTTTAAATCTATAAAGGATCAGCTGATAATTTAGTTGTCAGCTGATTTTTTATTATATAAATAAAAAAATAACTGTTTATATTTTATATATACCTGAACAACTATATTTTGTCAAAAATAAATTTTTTAAATTTAAAATATTTGCAGGGCCTTGCCCACCGCTCTGCGTGCTTACGCAGCACCCCACTTCTTTTGTTGCCACAGGCGAAGCCCGCCTGCGGCGAGAAGCAATATCCTCGACAGGCTCGGATACGCTTCGCGAAAGGCTATATTTTAACTTAAATTAATAGTTTATATTACATGTAAAACAAAATTAGTATTATTTAGTACTAATTTTACATTTGCACTTTTTGGTTCTTTGACGCTGTCCGCCTGTGGCGTGCTGCGGGAAAAAGAACAACAAAAACATTGAGAAACTTAAAAATTTTTAAGTTTCTCAACCGCTAGCTCTACCTCAACTTTGTTCGGTACGCTTTGCGGGCACCTTCCCGCACAGTATCACTTATTCTTAAAGAATGTCCTCTATACGTGGTGCGGCTGATTACTTATTATTGCACAAAAAATAATAAGTAATCTTAGAGATAAAACATATTTAACCAATATTAGATAATATTTAGTATTATAAAAAATAATAATTTATATTCATAAAAAAGCAAAGATTGATAAAATATAGTTGTTTAGGTATATATTAGTTTTTATCTTATAGAAGTTTTGAATTCAGCTGTAAATGTGGAATCTTGATTATCTTTTACTGTTACTTTAGCATCATAAACAGCAGAAGGAAGATATTTTCCATTTTTATCAAGTCCGGACCATATACAAGTGGCTGTTTTCTTTGAAGCATCAATAGTTAAATCTTTTGAGTCCATTAAATCGCCGTTTTGAGAGTATATTTCTACTTTAGCACTTATAATTTCTCCGCTATTAATAGAAACTTTATAAGTAGTATTCTCTTTAGACGGACTAAATGGATTAGGATAATTATAAAACTCAGAAATGCTTGAGCTAGGTTTATTAGGTGAACATGAAATATAAAGGAAAGCTAAAAGAAGTATTATTAAAATATTTCTTTTAGCTGTCCATATTTTTAATAAATTACTTATCATTAATGTTATCAGTCAGTAGTGAATAATATTCTTCCGCAGTGGAAACACATAATAATTTGATTTTGTCTTCTAACTTCATTAACAGTCATTTTAGGTATAGCTACATTACAAGCACTGCATTTGTAATTTTCAATTTTAGCTAAAGCTTCACCTTTATTTTCTTTAATTCTCTTATAATTTTCTAAAACAGCAACATCTATTTTGCTAAGAATAGTATCTTTATATTTTTTATACTCTTCTAAAACAACATCAGATTTTTGCTGAGAGTGAGTAGAGCTATAAAGTTCATAAGCTTTAATTTGTATTTCAGCTCTTTCAAGTTCGATTAAGAATTTGATTTGTTTTTCAGCCTCAAATTTTTCATCTAATTTTTTGAATGATTCTAAAACAGCAGCAAGTTCATCATAGCTTTTAGTAGCCATTACTTTATCAAGTATTTCTTTCTGGTTAACCAAGAAGAAAATTTGAGAAAGATTTAAAAGATAATCTTGAGGGTTATCAAGATCTGAAAGTATTGCAAATACAAGTTTAACAGGGCTTTTTTCATCAGAGTCTGAATCGTAGTTAATTTCATTTTTTAAGAAACCAACAAATATATCTGTTTTTCCGTAACCTTGTATTCTTCCATGAGGAACAGCAACCCCGTTTCCAATATTAGTAGTGTATTCATCTTCACGTTTTTTGAATGCATCAAAGATAGCATCTGCAGATGCAGAAGCAACTGGTGCAATTTTTTCACTTAACGCTCTAAAAAGTGATTCTTTGTCTTTTGATTCCAAATCTTCAAATACATGTTCTTTTGTGATTTTGTCAATTATTTTGAGCATACAATCTCCTAGTTTTATACATATTCAATATTATATGATAGTATATAAAAAATATCAACTTTATTTTTATATACTAAACCCTAATTTTATTCTCCGCTGCCAAGCAATGCTTTTCTTTCCTCTATAACCTTATCGGCCAAAGGACCTGTAAGCTCTTGATAGTGAGAATGCTCCATTTCAAAAGTACCTCTTCCTGAAGTAGATGCTTTCATCTCTATAGAATAAGTAAGCATTTCAGATAGCGGCACTTCGGCTTTAATCATTTGTATTGTATTAGATGCTGCCTCCATACCTAAAATTTTGCCTCTTTTACCTGTAAGTTCATTCATTATAGAACCAGTAAACTCTTCAGGCACATAGACTGTAACTTTCATCACAGGCTCTAATAATACAGGGCTTGCATTTTTGAATGCTTCTTTTGCTGCCATAGAACCTGCTATTCTAAATGACAATTCGTTAGAGTCTACATCATGGTATTTACCGTCAAATAGTCTTACTTTAATATCAACCATAGGATATTTACCCAAAGGTCCTTGTGCTAATGCATCCTGTATACCTTTTTCTACTCCCGGTATATACTGTTTAGGTATAGCTCCTCCAAATATATCGTTTATAAATTCAAAACCGCCGTCACGTGGCAGAGGTGAAACTTCTAAATGAACTTCTCCAAACTGTCCGCTTCCTCCAGATTGTTTTTTATGTCTGTATTGAGCCTGAGCCTGTTTTCTTATAGTTTCTCTATAAGCTACTCTAGGAACGCTTTGTTCTATTTCGGCTTTAGTAAGAGATACTACTCTTTCTAATGCTAATTTTACCTGTAAAGCACCCATAGCTTTGATAATAGTTTCTTTAGTTTCGCTGTCATATTCTACATTAAATGTTAAATCTTCCTGAGCTATAGTATCAAGAACTTCAAGAGCTTTTATATCATTTTTCAATATTTTAATAGCTGTAAAGTATATAGGCTGAGGTACTTTAAGAGGTAGGAATTGGAATGGAGCAGATGGAACACTTATAGTATCGCCTGTTCTGCAGTCTGAAAGTTTTGCCAATACTCCTATATCTCCTGATGTAATAGTATCACTTTCTATTTGTTTTTTTCCTCTAGCCATGTATATATGGGAAACTTTTTCTTTCTTTCCTGTTCTGGAATTGTATATTTCATCTCCGCTTTTTATGCTTCCTGAACGAACTTTAAAGAATGATATTCTTCCAGCATATTGATCTATAGTAGTTTTAAATACAAATGCTGCAAAAGGATTATTATCACCTAATATAGTTCTTGTTGCAGGCTCATTAGTTAAAAGATCAGTACCATCTGTAACAGGTACATAAGAAGGAGAAGGCATATATCTGATAATAGTATCGAGTAAAGCTCCCATACCTATATCTCTTATAGATGTACCGAAAAGTATAGGTACTACTTTATATTGAAGTATAGATTTTGTTAAAGCTTCAATATATTCTTCATCTGTAAACTTTCCGCCGTCTAAATATCTTTCCATAAGTTCATCATCAACTTCGCATACTAATTCTTTTAATCTGTCGCGTGTTGCTCTGTACTCATCATAATATTCTTCAGGAATTTCTGCCTCTACAATTTTGCCGCTTTCATCTCTAAATAATGCTTTATGATAAATAACATCTATTATACCTTTAAAATCTTTACCATTACCCATAGGTATTTGTATAGGAACTACAGGAGGTTCTTTAAAGTTATTTTCGATTTTTTCTAATAAAGCTTTATGATCAACCATTTCTTTATCTATTTTATTGATAAAGACTATTCTAGGTCTTTTAAAATTATTAGCCATTTGCCAATGTTTTTCAGTTTCTATTTGTATACCGAATTCTGCATCTATAACAACAATACAAGATTCAGCTACTCTTAAAGCAGGGTTAATTTCACCGCTAAAATCACCAGACCCAGGAATGTCCAGCAAATTAATTTTATGATCGTTCCATTCTATAAAACTTAAAGAAGTTCTGATGGACATTTTTTGCTTAATTTCTTCGTCTGTATAGTCACTGACTGTAGTTCCTCTTTCGATTTCACCTTTTTTATCTATAGATTTAGCTCTATAGAGTAAGGCTTCATTCAAACTAGTTTTACCGCTTCCTACATGTCCTAGAAGTGCGACATTACGAATACTTTCTGGGTTATATATTTTTCCCATAAACATTCCTCCTTTGGTAACAGAAATTATTTTGATGATATAATAGATTATTTATTATATTATTTGATTTGTTTCTAAAGAAGCTTAAAGAATAAGCTGATTCATAGAAAACTAAGTAATGCATGATAACTCAAGTATAGTAAAAAAAATCTCAAAAATCAAATTTTATGTACTATTTTTGATATTAAATAATAATAGCTATGTTGATAATAAATACTAATTTTTATTTATTATGCTTGCTATATATTTAAAATATATTTATATATTATATTTTAATTATATAGCAATAGTAAATAAATTGGGAATAGAATTATGTATTTAAATTCATTAAAGCAAATTAATTTCAGACTTTTTATTGTTCTTATGATACAAGCCTTGATGCCTTCTATTTATTCAACATTTAGAATATATTTGCTTGACAGCTATCCCAGTGCAAGCGGTATAAATATTGCATCTCAGCAAATGTGGCTTGGAATCATATATGAGGTATTTGAAGAAGCTATAATAGCACCGCTTTTTTTCTTTTTCGGTAAGATAAAAGATAAAGATTCATTTGAAGAGAAATATATATTTATAAATAAAGTGAGAAGTTCTATATTAATAATAACTTTTATATATATAATAATGGCTTTTATTATAAATGTATTTGCCGGCAATTTAGTTACTGTTATGAAGCAGCAGACAGAACTTTATGCTCAAACTACTACGTATATAAGATTGGAATCTTTAGCTAATATTGCAATAGTATTATTTCATTTGGTAATAATAGTTCATACTGCTTTGGAAAATTATAAATCTATTTTTGTAATAACTACTATAAAGATGTTTTTAACTATCATTCTTGATATACTTTTTGTTTCTCAGTATCCTATATCATTAAATTTCGGAGTTAATGGAATAGCTTATAATAATATAATATCAAATTTAATTTCTGTAATAATAGCTTTAATACTATTAAGTAAATGCGGATATAATATTTTTGATAAAATAAAAGTTCAATTCTTATGGAATAAAAAAGTAAGTTCATTAAATGTGGTATCAGGGCTTGAATCATTTTATAGAAATTTGATTTACAGCATAGTACTTGTAAGAATGATTAATATTGTAGGGGAGCAAGGTAATTATTGGGTTGCAAATTCATTCTATTGGGCTTGGCTTTTAATCCCTATAAATCAAATAGGTACATTAATAAGAACAGATTTATCTAAAGATCATAACAGAAGCTTAAAGCCTTATGTTCTTCTTACAACTATATGCGTTCTTATATGGATAGCATTAATACCTACATATAAGTATTTTATGAAGTATATAATGAATGCTCAGAATCTTGAATCTGTTATGTCATTGATTATGATACTATTTCCTTTTTATATATTCTATGCATATTATAATATCATATCTAATTTATTGTACGCTATAGGACAGATTAAATATATGCTTTTTCAGTCTTTTATAGTTAATACTTTTTTCAATATACCATATTTTATTTTATATTTAAAAGGTGCTTATGAGATTACGCTTTTGAATATCACTTTAAGATTCGGGCTTGCCATTTTAATATCTACAGTGATTATATATATAATTTATTTTACTAAAATAAGAAAAATTTTAAAATTAGAAAAACATAATATTTGAATATAAAAAAATTACTGCATTTACTATTATAAAAATAATTAATGCAGTAATTTGTTATTTTAATTTTGTTTAATCATTTATAAAGCAGTATTTTTCGTATATAATGTTTTACCTTCTTTAATAGTTTCAATTACTTCTATATCTTTTATCTTCATAGGTTCACAGGTTAAAGGATTATCACTTAATATTACTAGATCAGCCAATTTTCCTTCTTCAATAGTTCCTTTTAAATATTCTTCTTTATTTTGATAAGCGGCATTAATAGTTATAGCCTTTAAAGCCTCATAAGGAGTAACTTTTTGATTATCTCCTAATAATACACCATTTTTTGTTATTCTATTAACTGCACACCAAATAGTTTCAAGCATATCGGGTTTTATTACTGGTGTGTCCTGATGATAAGTAAAGGCTAAATTATTGTTTAATGCTGTTTTTGATGCACTTATCTGTGAAGCTCTTTCCATACCTAAATTTTCTATATGTACATCGCCCCAATGATAAACATGTGCTACGAATATTGAAGGTATGATATTTAGATTTGACATTGATGTATATTGTTCATCTCTTATTATTTGGCTATGAACTAAAACTGCTCTGTAATTGTTAGTGGTATTTCTTCTTTGCATAACATTGCTGAATGCATTTATATACTGATCTGCTGCTGCATCTCCATTACAATGAGCCTGAAGCTGCATTTCATCATCTAATGCTTTTTCAACGTATTTTTCTACTGCTGCATTACTATATATTCCATATCCTCTGTATCTTGCTGGTCCGCTTACATAAGGCTGTTCTAGCCATGCAGTTTTTGCCTGAGGAGAGCCATCCAAAAATATTTTATAGCCTCCTATTTTAAATCTATTGCTGTACTTTCCTACCATTTCTTTATTAGTTTGTACTATAGAATCAGAATTTTTTAAATCTATAAATCCTATAATATCTATTCTAAATCTATTATTAGTTATCATATTATTTACAAGAGGAAATTCTGCAGTTGATAATAAAGCATCTTGTGCGGTTGTAATGCCGTATCCTAAATAAACATCTTCAGCCTGATTAACAAATCTCATCAAGTCTTCATCAGTTAATTCAAAATTAATACTGTTTGCATAATGTAAAAATGCAGTTTCTTCCATATATCCTGTAGGCTTTCTGCTGTCTGGATATCTCTCTATTACTCCGCCTTCTATATCCGGTGTATTTTCATCGACTCCAAACTCTTCCAATGCTTTTGAATTCATTGCTCCTACATGTCCTGAAGCATGAGTTATAAATATTGGATGAGTAGTAGAAATTTTATCTAAATCATCTCTGTTAGGATTTTTATTATCAGGAAGCAAATTATTATCATAACCAAATCCTACAACCCAAGCATCTGGGGCTAATTTATTTATTTCTATATAGTTAGTTATTCTTTGAGCTATTTCAAGTAAATTAGTAGAGCCTGTTAAATCTACTGTTGTAAGAGCCTGAGAAAATCTTATTAAATGGCTATGAGAATCTATGAATCCTGGCATTAATGTTTTACCTTGCAAATCCACTACTTCTGCATATACATTATTTACAATGCTTTTTTCATCTTCTTCTGTATAAACAACTTTCATTATTGTGTTATCTCTTATCTCTATCGCTCTTGCATAAACTGGTTCATTGCCTTGCATAGTAAGTATATTTCCATTATGATAAACTTTTATTTGATGAGTAAATTTATCATAGCAGGAAATTGATAATACAGACAAAATCATTAATAATACAAAGTATAATTTTTTCATTTTGATATCCTTTTATTTTATATATGCCTTTATATAGTTATTTCTATTCTATTATTTTCGCTGTCAAGTACAACGCTTTCATAATATCCATCGCCTGTAGTTCTAGGATATGATGCGATTTTAAATCCGTCTTTTTCTAATTCTTCTGTGAGGCTGTCTACTTTTTCTTTGCTTCCTACTGATATTGAAATATGAGCAAAACCGTACATTTCATCATTTGTATTTCTTTCTTTTATATCTTTTCTAGTCATAATCTCTAATCTGCAGTCATCTTCAAATTTTAGAAAATATGATTCAAACCCTTTTTTCTCATTAACATATTTATCATTGCATGTACAATTAAAATATTTGATATAAAAATTTTTAATATTCTCTAAATCTTTAACCCAAACGGCAATATGAGCTATTTTCATTTTATAACCTCGCATGATAAAATTTATGTTGATATTATAACATTAATGTAAAAATTAAAAACAATTATTATCTGCTTATATATGTAATAATATAAAAAATAATGAACTATAAATAAAAAATATCAAAATGTTATTGTTTGTAGTATTTTTTAATAAATATATACCTAAACAACTATATTTTGTCACTGCGAGCCGCAGCACCGCCCCGCACGGTATTGTTTATTCTTATTGAATGTCAACTATATGTGCGGCTGATTACTCATTATTGTACAAAAATTAATAATTTATCTTACAGATAAAACATATTTAAGCAATACAAAATAATATTTTATATTATAAAAAATATTATTTACATTCATAAAAAATCAAAAATTGACAAAATATAGTTGTTTTGGTGTATACTACATTGTTATTAAAAAGAATAATTTAAATATTAAAGGCTGTTTTATATATATGCCTTATATAACAGAACAAATACTTGATAAGCCAAACAATACATATATGACTAAAGATATGATAGTACATACTCTTGAAATAATAATAAAAACTTCTGTATTATATTAAGTGAAATATTTTATAAGCTTTAAAGTTATATTATAAAAAGTATTGATATAATAATCATTACATATATAATCATTATATTAAAAATTTAAAATTAGGAAATTATATCAATGAACTATCGTATTTTCATCGAAAAAAAAGACGGCTTTAATTTGGAAGCTAAAAGATTAGAAAATCAATTAAAAGAGAATTTCAAAATAAAATGTAATGTAAGACTTCTCAATGTTTATGATATTTTTAATATTGAAGAAAGTCAGTTAAATAATTCAATTAAAGTAATATTTTCAGAACCTCCTACTGATAAGATTGTTGAAAAAAAAGATTTTGATGGTTTAAAATATTTTGCTGTAGAATATTTACCAGGACAATTCGATCAAAGAGCAGATTCAGCATTACAATGTTTGAAGCTTATTTATAATGATATAAAAGATGTAACTATAGTAAGCGGAAAAGTTGTTATTTTTGAAGGCAATATAGATGACAGTACAATAGAAAAAATAAAAAAATTCTATATTAACCCAGTAGAAAGCAGAGAAAAAGATTTAAGCAAATTAGAAATAGAACCTCATCAAAAAGCTGATGATATTAAAGATGTAGAAAATTTCATTAATTTAAATATAGATGAACTTCATAAATACAGAGATACTCTTGATTTGGCAATGACTTATAAAGATATAGAGTTCGTACAGAATTATTTCAAAAATGAAGAGAAAAGAAACCCAACAGAAACAGAAATAAAAGTACTCGATACATATTGGTCAGACCATTGCCGCCATACAACATTTATGACAAAGATTAATGATGTAAAATTAGAGAATGATAAAAGTAATTTTTCAGAAGTTATACTCAATGCTATTAATAGATATTATAGTATGAGAAAAGAGCTTTACGGTGAAGATGTTGACAGTAAAAGAGATATTAATTTAATGGACATGGCAACAGTATCTGCTAAATATATAAAGAAAAAAGGAAAACTTGAAGATTTAGAAATTTCAGATGAAATAAATGCATGTTCTATTTATATAGATGTTGACGCCATTGATGAGAACGGAAAAAATAAAACAGAAAAATATTTATTAATGTTTAAAAATGAAACTCATAATCACCCTACAGAGATCGAACCTTTCGGAGGTGCTTCTACATGTTTAGGCGGAGCTATAAGAGATCCGCTTTCAGGAAGAAGCTATGTATATCAGGCTATAAGAGTTACAGGAAGTGCTAATCCATTAGAAAAATTGGAAGATACTTTAGCCGGAAAACTTCCTCAAAAGAAAATTACTACCACTGCAGCAGCAGGATATTCTTCTTACGGTAACCAAATAGGGCTTACAACTTGTTTGGTTAATGAAATATATGATGAAGGATATAAGGCAAAAAGACTTGAAGTAGGTGCTGTTGTAGGTGCTGTTCCTGTAAATTATGTAAGAAGAGAAAAGCCTAAAGCTGGCGATATAGTTATAGTGCTTGGAGGAAGAACAGGAAGAGATGGATGCGGCGGTGCTACTGGTTCATCAAAAAGCCATACTGATACATCTTTAAGACTTTGCGGTGCTGAAGTACAAAAAGGTAATGCCCCAGAAGAGAGAAAGATTCAAAGATTATTCAGAAATAAAGAAGTTACTAAATTAATAAAAAAATGTAATGACTTTGGTGCGGGCGGTGTTTCCGTTGCTATAGGTGAATTATCAGACGGAATTGACATTAATCTTGATGTTTTGCCTGTTAAATATTTAGGTTTGAATGGTACTGAACTTGCAATATCAGAATCTCAGGAAAGAATGGCTGTTGTTGTTGAAAGTAAGGATGCAGATGCATTTATAAAACTTGCCAATGAAGAGAATATTGAAGCTACAAAAGTTGCTACTATAACAGATACTAATAGACTTGTAATGTATTTGAAAGGCAAAAAAATTGTAGATATAAGCCGTAAGTTTTTAGATACTAACGGAGCTAAACAGGAAACTAATGCAGTACTTAAAGATATTAATTTTGAAAATAATCCTTTCAGCACAAAGAATGCATGTTCTTTAACATCTCATTGGTTTAATATGATAGAAGATTTGAATGTCGCTTCTCAAAAGGGACTTATTGAAATGTTCGATTCATCAATAGGAGCAACAACTGTATTAATGCCTTTTGGCGGAAAATACCAAATGACTCCAAGCGATGTAAGCATTCAAAAAATACCTATATTTGATAATAATGCTAAAGAAATAAATACTGCTTCTGCTATATCTTGGGGTTATAATCCTTCTATAATGAAATGGTCAGAGTTTCATGGCGGTATATATTCTGTAATAGAATCAATGTCAAAACTAGTTTCTATAGGCGTTGATTATAAAAATATAAGATTATCATTTCAAGAATATTTTGAGAAATTAGGTAATGATGCTAAAAAATGGGGTAAAGTTTATTCTGCATTGCTTGGTACAATATATGCACAAACTGAATTTGATATACCAGCTATAGGCGGTAAAGACTCTATGAGCGGTACTTTTAATAATATATCAGTGCCTTCAACTTTAATATCATTTGCAGTATCAACTGTAAACTCTAAAGATGTTATATCTCCTGAGTTCAAATCAGCTAATAATTATGTTTACTTAATAAAACATAACATGTTAGAAAATTACATGCCAAATGTTGCTGAAATAAAAGAGAACTTTGACTTTATATATAAAAACATAAAAGACAAAAAAATATTATCAGCTTATACTATTAAATTCGGAGGTATTGCTGAAGCTTTAACAAAGATGTCTTTCGGAAACAGAATAGGCGTTGATATAAAAGATGAGCTTTATTTCTTTAATTTGATGCCTGCTTCATTTATAGTAGAAACTAAAGAAGAATTAAATTATAAAAATGCTGTACTAATAGGAAAAACTATCAATGAATATAAAATAAAAGTATGCGGTGAAACTGTAGATTTAGAAGAAATAGAAAAATTATGGCTTGATAAATTATCTCCGATATTCCCTTATAAAACTTATGAAGATATAGAAACTTATCCATTGGCTGAGTACAAAAGAGAAGCACCATTTATATGCAAAAACAAAACAGCTAAGCCTAATGTTTTAATAGCTGCATTCTTAGGTACTAACTGCGAATATGATACTCAAAAAGCATTCTCTGATGCAGGAGCAAACACAGATATTTTTGTATTTAGAAACATAAAGTCAGAATACATAAAAGAATCCATTGAAGAGATGTCTAAAAAAATTGATAACTCTCAAATATTTATGATACCCGGAGGATTCAGTGCTGCAGATGAGCCTGAAGGTTCCGGAAAGTTTATTTCTGCAATACTTACAAATGAAAAAATAAAAAATTCTATACATAAATTATTAGAACGTGACGGACTTGTTTTGGGTATATGTAATGGTTTCCAAGCATTAATAAAATCAGGTTTACTTCCTTATGGAAAAATAGGAAACATTACAGAAAACTCTCCAACTCTTACATTCAATAAAATAGGAAGACATATTTCCCAAATGGTAACAACAAAGGTGGTATCAAATAATTCTCCTTGGCTTTATAATATACCAGTGGGAAGCGAATTAGTTGTTCCTGTTTCTCATGGTGAGGGAAGATTCTTCGCCGATGATAATACAATAAAAGAGTTAATCAAAAAAGGACAAATTGCTACTCAATATGTTAATTTAGAATCAAAGCCTACTAATGAGTTCAGATTCAATCCTAATGGTTCAGTTTATGCTATTGAAGGTATAATTTCAGAGGACGGAAAAGTATTGGGTAAAATGGGACATAGTGAAAGATACGGAAACAATTTATACAAAAACATCATTACAAAAGATATTTATAACATATTTGAAAATGGTGTAAAATATTTTAAATAAAAATATTATATTATAAACAAGTATGCTTATATATTTAAGTATACTTGTTTTATTTTTAAATAAAAAGATTATAAGGATGAGTAATGAATATATCAAAAGAAAAAATAAAATTAATAGCTACAGATTTAGACGGTACTTTACTAAATAACAATAAAGAAATTTCAAAATTCAATCAAGAAATATTAAAAACACTTATTAAAGATTATAATGTTCAATTAATATTATCAAGCGGACGTCCTTATGAAGGAGTAAAAAGCTATAATAAAATTTTAGAAAATAATAATTATTCTATTATTTTTAACGGAGCTTCTATAGTTGATAATAGCGGAAAAATTATATATAAACAAACCGTTGAAGAAAATTATGCCAAAACAATAATAAAATTATCAGAAAAATATGATGTGTGTGTTCATGTTTATGATAATGGTAAATATATAGTATCAAAAGAAGATTTTCCTATAAAATCTTATGTGCAAAAAGAACAAACTATTGAACCTATTATAGGACTTGAAAATATTGAAACTTATAGATTTGATAAAATGCTTATTTTAGGTAAAAGAGATATTTTAAATAAACTTTATAAAGAGATATCAGAAAATACTGATGTTCATTCTTCTTTTTCTGGGGAATTGTCTTTGGAAATAACATCTAAAATTGGAAATAAAGGAAAATCATTAGAGTGGATTTGTAATAATAAAGGAATAAGTTCTGATAATATTATAGCTTTCGGCGATAATTTTAATGATATTGAAATGATTGAATATGCTGGTATTGGAGTTGCTATGGCTAATGCAGAAGAAGAATTAAAACAAAAATCTGATTATATAGCTCTTTCAAATGAAGAAGATGGAGTAGGAAATTTTCTAAAAAATATTTTTAAATTAGGATAAATTATGAATATTGAAAGATAACAAATAAAATTAATAGCTACAGATTTAGACGGTACTTTACTTAATAATAAAAAAGAAATAGGAAATTATACTAAAGATATATTAAAAACTCTTATTAATGATTATAAAATAGAACTTGTACTATCAAGCGGAAGAGGATTTGACGGAGTAAAAAAATATAATGATATTTTAGGTAATAGTAATTATTCTATTGTTATGAATGGCTCTAATATTATAGATGCCGATGGAAATATTTTATACAGAAAAAGACTGGAAGAATATATATCAAAAGGCATTATCAAATTATCAGAAAAATATGATGTATGTGTGCATTTTTTTGATGATCTAAAGTATATAGTATCAAGAGATGACTTTTATTTAAAATCATATATACAAATTGAAAAAACAAGAGAAATTACAGTCGGCATAGAAAATATCGAAGATTATAGATTTGATAAAATAATCATTTTTGGAAATAGAGAAATTCTAAATAAATTAAAAATTGATATAGATTCTAATTTTGATGTCAATTCTTGTTTTTCAGGAGAAACATTATTAGAAGTAATATGTAAAGATGTAAGTAAAGGCAATTCTTTAAAATGGATTTGTAATAAAAAGGGTATAGATATAAAAAATACAATTGCTTTTGGCGATAATTTGAATGATATTGAAATGATTGAATATGCTGGTATTGGTGTTGCTATGGATAATGCAGAAGAAGAAGTAAAAAGAAAGGCTGATTATATTGCTCTTTCAAATGAAGAAGATGGAGTAGGTAAGTTTTTAAGAGGTATTTTTTCAATATAATAAATTAATTAGTAAAAAAGTTATATTATGAAAGAATTGGATTTAATAAAAAATAAAATAAAAAGCATTAAAAAAGAATTGATAAATATAAGAGAGGATATACATTCTCATCCTGAATTATCGAATGAAGAGTTTAGAACTATGGATATAGTATCTAAATATTTAACATTTCATAATATAAAGCATAGAACAAAAGTGGCAGGTACAGGCATTATAGCTGATATTGAAGGCATTGATAAAAGTTTTACTGTTGCTTTTAGGGCAGATATTGATGCACTTCCTATAGAGGATTTAAAATATTGTGATTATTCTTCTAAAAATAAAGGTATTTGTCATGCTTGCGGACATGATGTGCATACAGCTATTAATATGGGTATAGCAAATATATTTTCAAATAATAATGACAATAAAGAAAAAATTATACCTCCTTGTAATGTGAGATTAATATTTCAGCCTGCGGAAGAAACTACAGGCGGGGCTTTACGCATGATAAAAGAGAATGCCTTAGAAAATGTTAATGTTATATATGGGCTTCATGTTTCATCTAATGCTGATATTGGATATATACAGATAAATGATAATATAGTTAATGCAAGCTGCCTAGATTTTATAATAAAAGTTTATGGGAAAAGCAGTCATGGTGCTAATCCTGCAGGCGGTGTGGATGCTATAGTTATTGCATCAAAAATAATAAATGATTTACAAACTGTAATAAGCAGGAATATAGCTGCAGAGGATAGTGCAGTCATTACAGTGGGGACAATTCATGGAGGAACAGCTACAAATATAATATGCGATTATGTTGAAATCACAGGTACTATAAGAGCTTTAAAAGAAAGCATTATGAATAAGGTAAAGTCAAGAATAAAAAAGATTATAAAGTTTACAGCTAATTCTTTTGATGGAGATGCTGAGTTTATAGAAACTGTTTATTTTGCATCTCTTGTGAATTGGAAAGATGCATCTAATATTGTAAGAGATAATGCTTTTGAGTTTTTGGGTGAAAATAAAATATTAGAATTAAATCCTTCTTTAGGTGCTGAAGATTTTTCTTTTTTTGTTCAGAACAAACCCGGAGCATTTTTTTATGTAGGTTCAAGAAATGAAAAGAAAGGAATAACTCATAAAGCACATAATGGATTATTCGATGTAGATGAAAACTGTATAGAAATAGGATTGATGCTTCAGATAATGAATCTTTATAAAAGTTACTCAAAAAAAGATTTATTTTATATAGGAAAGGAAAGAAATTAATTATTGTGTATTTTTCATATAATAAAAAATAATTGTATAAAAAAATATATATTATATAATATTTAGTTGATATTTTAATTTTTTAAAATGGACTTATTTATGAAAAATATAAAATTAAAAAATAATAGCTTTTATTTAATTTCTTTATTATTAATAGTTTTGCTTTATTATTCTATAACTCAGTTATTATTTCCAATGTTTTCAGTAATGAAAATGAATTTCAGTATTATTGACATATTGT
The DNA here is from genome assembly GCF_944393015.1 of uncultured Brachyspira sp. Lineage (GTDB taxonomy): Bacteria > Spirochaetota > Brachyspiria > Brachyspirales > Brachyspiraceae > Brachyspira. The sequence goes on along the minus strand of NZ_CALXYQ010000001.1, from coordinate 115,010 downwards.
ATATTTATTTATTTTCTATAATATCATATATACTATCTGATAAAAATAATTATATTTCTTACTTTTTTATAATAGTTGCAGTATTTTCTTTTTTTGCCATAGAGCCGCTTGGAATTACTATAGAAGCTAAGCCTTTATTCTTTACTGATATGCCGGATTTATATCCTTCACTTATAGAAGTACTTCCTCTATATATGAAAATCATAACGATATTTGCAACAACTTTATATTTCGGACTTTTGTTTGCTTATGCTTTGTATTTTATATATAGATTGATTAGGATGTATATGGTAAATGTTAAGAAAGCTGTTATAATGACTTTAATAGTTGCTGCTGTAACTTATATATCATTTTTTAGAAATGTAAAAATGGATTCTATATATGTTGATTATATTAATATAGCGAATAAGTATGGAATCATTAATACTATAAGTTATAGAATTTCTTATGATAAATTTATGAAAGTAGATTCAGATATAGAAAGCGTACAAGAAGCAGTTAATATATTAAAAGAAGCACAGAGTAAAAGAGATATATCGCATTTAATGCTTTCTTATGATTGCGATAAAAAGAGAGATGTATTTGTAATATTTTTAGAATCTTTTTATGATTATGAACATTTTCTGCCTTTGATGGATAAAGACCCTTTTCCTAAAGAATATAGAGAATGGGCAAGCAATTCCACTAAAGTAGGACCTAATGATGGTTATGGAAGTTTATTCGCTAGAACTTCAGGACTTACAGGAACTTCTCCTATATTTCCTAAAAAACAAAAAACTCCTATATATACAGCTTTGCCTTATTTAATGAAAGAAAATGGGTATCATACTATAGCTTTAGAGGAATCGGATGTAACATATTATCTTGATGCATTGTTTCCTAATATAGGTATAGATGAAGTTGTATTTAAATTGGGACTTACAAATATAAAAAATTATATAAAGACTAATGATTTTGATAAGCCTATATTTGTAACAGGATTTACATTTATGGGGCATGCCGGAAGCCATGTTGAAAATGATTTAGATGTATACGAAAATAATAAAAGCTTTATGGATAAAATAGATAAAAGAGATATTCCTGTATTGGTTGAAACAATGGAGAATTCGGCATTAACTGCTAAGGATATAATAGATACAAAAAATATTATATTAGAAAAATATCCTGATGCTTTAATAATATTTAAACATGATCATTTGTATCCATATTTAAAAACTATAATACATAATTCAAATATAGATCATTCAATAAAAGAATGTTTCTTTAATTCTTATGATATTTCCCCTTTGCTAATATGGAATGGTACTAATGGATATTATAAATTTGAAGAGAATGGATTTCCTCCAGAGAATATACCTATGTTTGTTGCTGTAAATACATGTGCTAATTATACAAATTCTATAATATCATTATTATATAAAGATAAAACAGACGGTATCATCAGATTTTATAATGCCTTTTATACTAATGACAATGGAAAACTAATTAGGCTTGAAATGGATAGAAACAGTTTATCGTATAAGCAGAATAATGCTCAAAGAATATTATCTCAGGATTTATTCAGAGGAGAAAAATATTTTTATGAATGTATAAATAATTGATTTATTATAAAAATAAGGACTGACAAATAATTGCCAGCCCTTATTATTATTTGCTATTAGTCTAATTTATCTCCTACAATTTTACCATTGTTATCAACATAAACTTCTCTGTTATTACCTAATTTTAATTTGTAGCTTAAATATTCTTTGCTTATTTCTAATACAGGTATTTGAGGGTATTTTGCTTCTACAGTTTTTATAATATTAGAAGGTATAAATTTTGTATTTATCGGCTGATTATTTCCAGATACATCAGTCCAATTTCCTTGTTTGTCAAAATCAATTTCTACACCGCTAGCTAATTCTACTTTGTATGATTGTCTATCCTGTTCGGCATAAACTATTTTGTCATTTGGAAAATTAGTTTTTACAAAGTCCTGTGCATTTTTTGGAAGCTGATTTGCTTGTATTGCTATGTCAGCAGCAAAAGCACTAACTACAGACAATATCATTATAGATGCTGCTAAAATAATTTGTTTGAAATGTTTTCTCATAAAATAACTCCTTTTATTTTTTGTTATACTTATATGATAGTACATAAAAGATTTATTGTCAAGTTATTTTACAATATTGTTAAATAAAATTTACTTAAAATATTAAAAAGTAAATAAAAAGTAAATATTTTTATATTCTGTAAATAAATTTTAATAAATAAAAAAGCCGGCATATATGAATATACCGGCTTTTTTGATGATTTTTTATGCTATTAATCTAATTTATCGCCTGTTATTTGTCCGTTATTAGATACATAAACTTCTCTGTTATTTGCTAATTTTAATTTATAGCTATTATATTCTTTGCTTATTTCTAGAACTTCAATTTGAGGATATTTTGCTTGTACACTCTTTAATACTGCTGTAGGTATAAACTGAGTAGGTATAGGTCTGTTATTTCCAGATACATCAGTCCAATTTCCTTGTCTGTCAAAATCAATTTCTACACCGCTAGCCAATTCTACTTTATATGATTGTCTGTCCTGTTCTGCATAAACTATTTGATCATTTGGAAAATTAGTTTTCACAAAAGTTTGAGCATTTTTAGGTAATTGATTAGCTTGTATAGGCATATCCTCTGCTGTTAAAACTAAACTTGAAATCATCATTAAAGATGCTATAGAGATGAAAAGTTTTAATTTTTTTGTCATACGCTTCTCCTATTTTTGAAATCCTTTTGTAATATTAAAACTTATATATTTTTTTTATGTAAAATATTATTTATAAACAATATTATTTTTTTTACAATTTTAAATAAATTTTGATTATAATTTTATAAAAAATAATTTACAAAAAAAATATTGACTTTTTGTAAAAAAATATTAAATTCTTTTAAGATACAGTAAAAGGAGGAACTATGGCTCATAACATTATAGATGGATATAGAAAAATAGAAGGTAATTATCCAACCTATAGAGAATATTTAATACATTTCTACTGCAAAGATTGTTCTAATTTTTGGGCAGTAGATGATAAAGAAATTAATATATCAGAAGATGATGATATTTCTCAAATTGATGATATAATTGAAGATTCAGTATCACATTGTCCGATATGCGGATCTACAAATATAACAAGGAGCAATAATAATAATTAATAAATAGAATTTTAATATTAGAGAAGGTATTTTATATATCTTCTCTTTTATTTTCTATAAACTCGGCAATTTCTTTGCATCCTAAATCTTGAGCTATATTAAGTGCATCTTTATTATCTTCATTTTTTATTCTTAAATCTGCACCATTTTCTATAAGCATTTGAGAGGCTTTAATATTATTGTTTTTTACGGCTATTATTAAAGCAGTATCTCCTCTTACATCTATATCATTTAGATTAGCACCGTTTTTGATAAGATATTCAATAGTTTCTATAGCCCCATCTTCAGCGGCATACATTAAAGGAGTTTTATTGCTGAAGTCTTTGGAATTAATATTAACACCAGATGCTATTAATCTCTTAATTTTTGAAAGATCACCGTATAAACAAGCTATATGTATATTTTCTGAACTTTCTATTTTGATATTTTTAGTTATTTTTTTCATAATAGGCCATAATATTACTATAGCTACTATTACAACTATGATGATAGTATTGAAATTCATTGTCTTTTCCAAATTTTATATAAAATTATATACCCGTAATATGTTTATAAAACAATATAAAATTATTATAGTAAAAGCTATTATTTTTTTAAATAAATAATTTTACCTTCCTCATTTTTAGTATCTATAACTATATCTTTTCCTTTCAACTGCATAGCAGAGTCATATATAACATAAGGTATATTTAACGATTTTAAAAGTATAGCAGCATGAGATACAGCACTTCCATTGATAGAAATTACACCTTTTATATTTTGTCCTATCTCTGTTACAATAGAAGCATATATATTATCTACTATCAATATTACATCATCTTCTTCGGGCATATCAATTTTTATATCTAATAAATATTTTAAAACTTGATAAAGTATATCTTCTATATCATATTTTCTTTCTTTTATGTATCCATCATCTAAAGAGTCAAAACTTTTGAATATATTTCTCATTACTTTATTGTATGAATAAGCTGCAGAATATTTTTTATTATCTATTAAATCATATACTTCTTTTAAAACATAATCATCAAAAAGCATTGATATGTAAGTTTCAAAAATAAGATATTCATTATTTTGAAGATTTTTTTCTTCTATAATTGTTTTTTGTTCTAAAAGGTCTTTTTTAACATTTTCTATTGATTGATTAAATTTATCTTTTTCAACCTGTGTATCTTTTATATATTCTTTTTTTACATTGATACCAAAATACATATAAGTGGCTTTACCGCTTACATGTCCATCTGAAACTACAATGGCATTATTATCAATATTTTTTTGCTGAAGAGTTTTCTTTTTAGTTTCAAATTTTCCATTCACTAAATATTCAAATCTTTCTAAAACTTGATCAGCATCAGGACCTTTTGCATATATTTCCATTACATCGCCATATTCTATATTTAATAATGTTACTTTAGTGATACTATCAGCAGATACAGGAGGTTTATGTTTAGTTTTATTAGAAATATAAACTTCACTTTTTGAATTAGCTATTAAATTAATAAACATAAAAACAGGTCTTGCATGAAAACCATTTTCTAATAATATCTTATATTCTCCTTTTACATAATCTTTGAATTCTATATCATCTAATGCTTCATTGTTTATAGTATAATCAACTTTATCTTTAACATAAGATATTTTTGGAGTTAAACTTTCAAGAGATTCATTAATAACCTCGTCTATATTTTTACCCAATGAAGACTGTATTGCAGCATTTATTCCGCCTTCTATAAAAGGTGCTGAAGTAATTCTTACATTTGCTGATTTTTCTTCATCAAGCATAGATATTGCAAGTTCAGAACTTATCAAAGCACTTCCTAAATCGCAAAATATTATAACTCCGTCATCGGAATATACTCTTTCTATAGCATTAAAAACATCAACCGCATCCGTACCAATTTCTTTATGATCATCACCAGTTCCGCCTGAAAATGATATATCCACATTATTGATATTAGTAACTTCTTTTATGTATTCTGCTGCAATTTTAGCAAGTTTATAACTATGTGAAACAAATATTAAACTAACCACATTAATTCCTTTTAATATAATTTTTTATAAAATATTTATTAATTCTTTTATCATCATAAATGAAGAAGTAGCTCCGGGATCTTGATGTCCTGCACTCCTTTCAGCTAAATAACTAGCTCTTCCTTTAGTAGCAACCATATCTATAGTTGATTTCATTCCATTTTCTGCTGATATTAATACTTTGTTTTTAAAATCTTCTATGCTTTCATTATTTTCTTTCATAGCATTTAATGCAGGAAATAATGTATCAAGCATAGTTTTTTCACCTTCTTTAGATTTTCCTAGTGCTGCTATGGCATTTGTTCCTTTATTAAAAATTTCTGTTATATCTTTTAATGTTAATTCTTCTTTATTGGCAGAAACTATGCTGGCATTAAGAAAGAATGTACCATACAAAGGTCCTGAAGCTCCGCCTACATTTTTTATAAGAAGAGTTGCTGTTTGTTTGAATATAGCTGATATTGCAGAATCATTATCTTTTAAAGCATCTCTAACGAAACCAAAACCTCTGCTTATATTTATTCCATGATCAGCATCTCCTATGTCAGCATCCAATTTAGTAAGATAATCTTTATTTTCATCATATACAAGAGATAGATTAATAAGCCATTCTTTTATTTTTGTATTATTACACATAAAATATCTCCTTTATGTTGTTATGCTTGCCTTGATTTAATAAATTAAGTTAAGTGCTTAGGCTCGCTTTTTTAATTTTCTAATTATAACAAAAAAATTATTTTTTATTATGCTAATAAAAATTGTTCGCTCGTTATGCATTTATTTGGAAAATATTTTTTAAGTAAACTTGCTATAAGCTAACAATTCTTATAACTAGCTTTATAATTAAATAAATTTAGTAAACTCTCACAATTTTTTATATATATCTAATATTTTTAATATAATAAACTTGTATTTATATATAACTAATGAAATTACCATAATTTTTTACAATCTCATTAGTTATATGAAATACTAAATTTATCTAATTAATTACATACCCCATCTTAAAGCTGCAGTATATACAGGATAATCCCAAAGTTTTAATATATCATCATTTACTTTCATTAAACTAATAGAAGCACCTGCCATATCTATAGAGGTAACATAATTACCTATTAAGTTTCTTACTATTTTTATTCCTTTTTTATCAGCTATTTTTATAACATCATTATATAATATATAAAGCTCCATTAAAGGAGTGGCACCCATACCATTAACCATACAAATTACTTCATCTCCATTTTTGTATGGTATATCAGAACATATAGCTTCCATCATTATTTCAGCTATTTCAGAAGATTTTTTTATATTTGTTCTTTCTCTTCCAGGTTCTCCATGTATTCCTATACCCATTTCTATTTCACTATCAGATATATCAAATGTAGGCTTTCCAACAGCAGGAACTGTGCATGAAGTTAGAGCCATACCCATAGAACGTGCATTTTCTTTACAGAAGTTAGCATATTCTAAAACTTTATCTATATTATCTCCTTTTTCAGCAGAAGCACCGCATATCTTTTCAAAAAATACAGTTGCTCCGACTCCTCTTCTTCCTGTAGTATATAAACTGTTTTTTACTGATACATCATCATCTATAATAATACTTCTTGCATCTATACCATCAGCTTTGCATAAATCTTCAGCCATTTGGAAATTCATAACATCGCCTGTGTAATTTTTTACTAGAAATAGTACACCTTTATCATTATTTATAGCTTTGGCAGCTTCTTCCATTTGATCCGGAGTAGGTGAGGTGAATATTTCTCCTGGACAAGCCGCGTCAAGCATACCATATCCAACAAATCCTGCATGCAATGGTTCATGCCCTGATCCTCCGCCCGAAACTAGGGATACTTTACTGTTTTTGCCGGCTCTTGTTACATATATAGGATCATAATTAACTTTTAATATATTAGAATATGCTTTTTCCATACCTTGAAGTTCTTCTAATATTATGTTATTTACATCATTAATTATTTTTTTCATAAGATAAGTACCCCCTTATTATTTTTTATTTTATAATATATTATGTTACTTATATATATTATAAAACACATACATCTTTTTGCAATAGATAAATAGATAATATAGAGAATTTATTTAATAATAATTAAAAAATTAATTATTAAAGAAGAAATTTTGTATTATATGAAAAATATAGTATTTTTATACATGATTATTTTTTTATAAATTTTTTAAATTCACTTGCAATTATTGAATAATAATAGTATTATTAGTGGAAGTTAATATATTAAGGGGTTGTATAATGCTCAAGAAAGTATTTATCGTAACATTAATGTTTGCATTTTCTTTATCATCTGTTTTTGCTCAAGATACTACAACAACTACTACTACAGATACAGGAACTACAGGCAATAAGCCAAGAGAACAATTAGCTCAAAATTTTGTGGATGCATTGGCTGCTCAAGATGAAAAACTTTTAATTTCAGCTATAGAAAGCGGCAGTCCTCAAGTTAAAGCTATGTGTTTTAAAGCTTTAAGTGAAAAAGGTGCTAGTTCTGAAAATTTATTGGCAGCAATTAACAGATATGTAAGCTATGGTTTAAATGCACCTTCTAGTCAGAATTCTGATTCTATGGTTCGTTATCAGGCTTTACAAGCTGCTAAAGCTGCTAAGTCAGAAACTTCTGTAGAATATATATCACAAATGTTATATTCTGAACAAGAAACATCTAACATTATAGCTGCTGCTCAGGCATTAGGTGAAATAGGAAGCAATAAAGGTGTAGCTGCTTTACTTTTCCAATTAAGATTGGCTAAAACTCAAGCTATAGTTTATGAAGTTGTTGTTGCTTTGGGTAAAATAGGCGATCAGGCTGCTTTAAGCGATTTGATAGATTTAGCTCAAAATGAAAGATATTTCGTTGTTGTTAGACAAGCTGCTGTTGATGCTATAAAAAATATTAAACCTTCATCAGATGGCGGAAACAACAATACTACAACTACTACTGATACTGCAGCTCAGTAATTTTAGTAAATAAGAACATTAATTTAATTTTGAATAAAAAAAGTCTGTCTAATTTAGGCAGACTTTTTTATTTATGTAATCATATCTAATTTGGTATAATACAATCTTTATATTATAATTTTTTATTACTGAAAAATTATTATTTTGCGATAATATAATAATTAACAAATATATTGATAAATTAGAGTTTTGCTGTATAATACAGCATTCTTTTATTGGAATAAATATTTAAAGGATTTTTAATGATAAAAGTTGATAATATAGTTAAATATTATGGAGAACATATAGCATTAAAAGGGGTATCCTATACTATAAATAAGGGAGAGATAGTAGGATTTTTAGGGCCGAATGGAGCTGGTAAAAGCACTATGATGCGTATAATTACAGGTTATCTTCCAGCTACAAGCGGATATGTTTATTTAGATGATTATGAAGTTTATGATAATCCTATAGAAATTAAAAAAAGAATAGGTTATATGCCTGAAAATGTTTCTCTATATACTGAAATGACAGTTATAGATTATCTTAGATTTTGTGCTAAACTTAAAGGCATACCAAGAAAACATATAAAAACTGCATTAGAAAATACTATAGAAATAACAGGACTTACAAAATACAGAAACAGAATAATAGGACATTTGTCAAAAGGTTATAAGCAGCGTACAGGAATAGCTCAGGCAATAATACATGATCCTGAAGTTTTAATATTAGATGAACCTACAAGCGGACTCGACCCTAATCAATTAATAGAGGTAAGGTCATTAATAAAAAGTTTGGGCGGAACAAGAACAGTTATACTTTCTACTCATATATTAAGCGAGGTTGAAGATACTTGTGAAAGAGCCTTAATCATAGACAGCGGAGAATTAATAGCTGAAGATACAATTGAAGGCTTGAAAATGGCTATGGATAGAGAAATATTAGGCGGTAATATAGAACTTAAAGTAGCCGGCAGATATAATGATGCTCTTTTATGCGTTAGGGAAGTTAATGGAGTTGTACAAGCTGAAGCTAATTCTTATGGCGATATTATTATCGAGTGTGAGAGAGGAAATGATTCAAGAGCGGCAATAGTTAAGCATTTAGTTAATAATAATTTTGATGTTTTAGAGATAAGAGCTAAAGAAAGATCATTAGAAGAAGTATTCATTTACTTTACTGATAAAAAGAAAAATGAAGATTTTGATAAGTCTAAATATATTAGAGATGCCGTTTTGAGTGCAGAAAATAATGAAGAATAAATATAAAATAAATAAACAATTAATAAGAGGTTAATATAAATGAGAAATATATATGTTGTATTTTCAAGAGAAATTCAATCTTTTTATGTATCGCCATTATATTATATATTGGGATTTATATATCTTGCTTTGACAGGATATTTTTTCACTATAGAAATTTATTATAGCAGATTGGCTGTTATGGAAAACACTATGTATAATATTGGATTTTTTACAATATTATTCCTTTCTATTCTTTGTATGAAGCTTATAGCAGAGGAAAGAGCTTCAGGAACTTTTGAACTTATAATGACAGCACCTATTACTTCACTTCAGTATGTTTTAGGTAAATATTTATCTGTATTGGTTGTATATGCTTCACTTCTTGTTATGACTTTTGTTTATCCTATACTTCTTATGGTATTTGGTAAGCCTGATATAGGAGTAATATTCAGCGGATATTTGGGATTATTCCTTTTAGGTACTGCTATACTCGGATTAGGACTTATAGCAACAAGCATATCTAAAAGTCAGTTAGTAGCTGCTATTTTGGGTGTATCTATGGGTATATTTGCCTATATAATAAATTGGCTTAGTGAAATGTTTACAGGTGCAAGCAAGATATTGAATGCTATTTCTATAACTACATACTTTTCCGATTTTACTAAAGGTATGATAGATATACAGAATGTTATATTCTTTTTAATTTGGGCTGTTGCCTGCATATCAATATCTACTATGTTTGTAGAATCTTATAAATGGCAATAATTTTGATTTTATTAAAAGGGCTTTATCAAAATGTCTGATATAGTTGAGTATGTAAAAAACAATGATATAGAGAATGTTAAGAAATGTTTAGAGTCTGATAATACTTTGTCAGATGCCAGAGATGAAGAATCTAAATTTACATTACTTATGATTTGTGCTAAGAAAGGTTATTTTGATATAGCCAAACTTTTAGTAGAAGAAGGTGCTAATTTAAATGCAAGAAGCAGAACAGGGATAACAGCTTTAATGTTTGCCTGTGCAGAGAAGCAAGTAAAAATAGCTGAGTATTTAATAGATAGCGGTGCTGATGTCAATTTAAGAGATAAGCCTTTATTTTCTGCTTTGCTTTATGCATGTCTTACAAAAGAATATGATATTATAAAGGCATTAGTTGAAGCTGGTGCTGATGTTAATGTTAAAAATTTTAAGCTTGTAACGCCTTTAATGTTTTCTGCTGGTATAAACGATATAGAAACAATGAGATTATTAATAGAAAATGGGGCAGATATAGAGCATAAAAATAAAGACGGAGAAAGAGCTTTAGAATTTGCCATTCGTAAAGAGCAGAAAGAAGCAGCAGATTATTTAAAAACCGTTTCTAAATAATTGAAATTTATTTAGAAAAATACAAATAATAGAAATAATTATATTTTCTAATATCAAAGAAAAAGTAAATATTATATTCCCAAAATACACTTGATTATCTTTATCTATAAATGTATTTAAATTTGTTCCATAAGTATTTATTTTATATAAAAGATTAATGAGAAAGTAAGCACTAATTAATATGTTGATGGATACAAATGAAATTATATGAACTCTATCCATTAGTTTTTTGTCTATATGAAATAATTTCATCAAAAAAATATTTATTATTTTTATGAAATAATATAGAACAATAAAGAATAATAAAATTACCAAACTTTGTGCTATTAGTATGGGGCTAAACATTATTATTTCAAATATAGCTGTATTCATATTTTTGTTATACCTTGTATGTGTATTTTGTCAATTATAAAATGTTTAACATAATTCTATATAATCCGTTATATATATTTGTAAATTTATAATTGGATATTATTATGAAAAGATATTTGATTTTAATATTTATTATATTTAATAGTTTTTTATATTCAGAGTATGTAAGCAGTGCTAATAAATATGATATTAATAGAGAAGAAGATAAAATTTTTATATATGCTCAGCAGAATAATTATAAAGGAGTAAAGGAATCATTAGATAATGGAATCGATCCTAATGTACTAGACAGCGATAAAATATCTCCTTTGATGATTGCTTCCTTTAATGGATTTAAGGATATAGTTGATTTACTTATAAAAAATAATGCTGATGTAAATATAGTGAATAATTTCGGATATAGTGCTCTTATGGCTTCCGCTGCTGGTGGACATTATGATATTTTTAATATTTTATTGGAGAATGGTGCTAATATTAAGCAGCTTAATAATGATGGTAATAATGTATTGATAGAGGCTTGTTTCTCTAAAAATACAGATATAGTGAAAAAAATATTAGAGCTTGACACTATTGATATTAATCATAGAAATAATATGGGATATACAGCATTAATACAGGCTGTTATAAATGGTTATAAAGATGTTGTTAATATTTTGTTGTATAATAATGCTGATATTAATATTTCAAGTAATGAAGGTAAAACTGCATTGATGTTTGCAATTATTAGAGAAAATATTGATATAGTTGATATTTTACTTAAATATAATCCAAATATAGATTTTGAAGATAATGATTCAAATACTGCTTTAGATTATGCTTATAATACTGGTAATGAAAAAATTATTAATATGATTAAAGAATATTACGAGAATAATAAGATTTAAAAAAATACGATCAAGTTATCATATTTATTTTTTTTTATGAAATGCAATCCGATAAATAATCTACTTAATATCGGGATTTTTGCATGGAAGAAGAGCATAATTTTATAAAAACTGAAGAAAATTATGAACCTGAAACAGAAAAATCTTCTTCAAATGGTGTTATGTTAACAATTATATTCCTTATTTTATTAATTGCTGGAATATGCTATTGGATATATAACTCAAATACTTATTCAAGAAGTTATTCATATAAAAATAATATACAGACTAATACACAATTAAGTAATAAAAATGATATTCTAAATAGAAATAATATAAAGAAAAATTTAGATTATTTACTAGAAATAAAATATAAAGAATATATAGCCCCTCATGTTAATAGTTTTAATTCAATCATAGATAACAGCGGATTATTAAATGTAGATACTAGAACTATAGCTATTATATTTGCTGGTACTGTATTTACTATTATTGCTTCTATGTTTTTATTTAGGGGTAATAATTCTGAAAGATTAGAAAATGCAGATTCGGATGTGCGTTTCTTTGATAAGGATAATGAAGATAGCGGGAATGATAAGGAAGCTAAAAAAGATGAAAGTGTCAATAAATTGGATACATCCGGAATTATTAATTTTTTAGATGATGATAAAAAAATTATCGATACAAATAATGACGGAGATAAACTTGTATTAAAGAATAATTATTATAAATACAATAAAAATGCAGATAATGTATATTGGAATGTTATAAAGAAAAATAAAAATGATGAGAATTTAAATATAAATGAATTATCTCTTATGGCTTTAAGAGAGGTTGAAAATGGAAATGATGATAATGCTATAAATATTTATACAAAAATATTGAGTTTCGATGATGATAATATAGCAGTGTTAAAAAGCAGGGCATTGCTATTCAATAAAAAATATGAGGAAACTTCAGAAGATAAATATTTTGATGCTGCTTTAAAAGACTATAATAAAATAATAGATATAAACAGTTTTAATGGATATAGTAATACTGATACTTTGAAAGATAGATCAGTTCTTTATACAAAAAAATATCATTATACAGCTAATGAGAATTATTTTAATTTAGCTTTGAATGATTATAACAAAGTAGTCAATGATAATAATGATAAAGATGATTTAAGTACATTGCTTATATATTCAGACCTTTATAATGAGAAATATAAAAATACTAGAGATAAAAAATATTTCAAAATGTCTTTAGATAATTATAATAAAGCACTTGCTATAGATGATAATAATACTTCTATATATATAAATAGAGGATGGCTATATTTAACAGATTATAAAATTTGTAATGATATAGAAAGTTTGGATAATGCTGAAAAGGATATAAAGCATGGTCTTAATTTAGAAAAGGATAATTTTTATCTTTTGAATAACAGCGGTATAACATCTCTTTATAAATACAAATTAGAAAAACAAGTAAAAGATTTAAAAGAATCTGAATATAGTTTTTTGAAATCTATTAAAAATAATAAATCAAATTCTGTTTTGGCTGAAAGTTATTATTATTTATCATTGGTTTATGATGAATATGCAAAACTTACAACTATTACAGCAGAGAAGATGAAAGAGTATACAGAAAAAAGCAAACATTATTTTGAAGAATCAAGAAAATTGGGATATTCTGCAGTATCCAAATAAATTCATAACTTATTGATATTTCTATAATAAAATTGTATTTAATTATAGAAAAATATGTCTAAATTATTAAAAACTATTATATAAATTTGATTTTTAGAATTATTTTTACTATAATAAATAATATATGATATTTATTATAGTTTTATATAAGGGTTTGTATATGAAAAATATTATAATGTTTTTTGTATTAATCATTTTTGCCATATCAGTTAATTTATATGCTTATAATCATGAAGAAATAGCTGAAGATATATTTAATTCTCTTGGAATGGAAGAATGGTATTATGAGTTTACATACACTGAAGACGGAGAAACTTATTATTTTGAAGATATATTACAAATATATAGTTATGTTTTATCGGATCCTAACATGACTAGAAATGATTATGAATCTATGTCGCAGATTTTAAATGAGTTAATGAATTATATAACTTCTCAATATACAACAGATCAATTTCGTAAAGAACCTTATTCTACATATTTGATGACTTTTACATTGATGGTGGTTTATTTAGAGGTTAGGGTAAATATTGTTAATAATTATAATAATACAAAGGATATAGTAAATTTTCTTATGTTTGATTATGCTACTATAGTACAGAGTATTCCTAATACTTGGAGAAATAATAGATTTTGCAGTCATGTTGATAAACAATTGAATATTATTTTTGCTAATTATGCACAATATGGAAGTTTAAAATCTATAGACTTTGAATTTTGGAATGTAGAAAATTAAATTCCGCTTACTCTGCTGCATATACCTTCTACTATAATATTGTAATCTTTTGTATTTTCTATATTAAGAAGATGTCCTGCATTTTCTACTATAAATAAATCTTTATCCGGAGCTATTATGTTTCTATAGTATTCTTTTACTACAACAGTTGGTACCTGCCAATCATTAGCACCGCATATAAAAAACATAGGTATATTAAAGTTTGTGAATTTGCTTGTATCATAATCAATTAGGTAGTATATAATGTTTTGATTTAAAATTAATGAATTAGGATTAAACATATCTTTAAATGAATATATAGGACTTTGCTTAATGATTTTATTTAGTTTGTCATTGCCTTCATAATATCCAGCTAATTTATATTTTACCTGTATTTCTCTGAAATTTTTAAATATTTCAAATACATTATTTTTATTGATGATAAAAGGATAATTTTTTAATTTTTCTATTTTTTTAATATATTTTTGATTATTGCTTTTTTGCACAATATTATAACAGTAGTCAAATCCAGTTTTTTCGCCTATTTTGAAATTTACAACCTGTCCCATACCAATATAGGCAGAAATTAAATTAGGAAATTTTTTTATGAACTCAATTCCTAAAACACTTCCCCATGAATGACCAAGCAAAATAATGTATTTAGAATTATATTTTAGTTTAACATAATTAATTGTTTCTTTTAAATCTATGAGCAATTTTTCTATAGTTATATCTTTATCTTTTGATTTATTTTTTGTTTGAGTTTTTCCTGTACCCCTTTGATCATAGTATACTAAATTGTAATTTTGAGTTTTTGAATGCATTTTATATAAAAAATATGCTTCGCTTTCTCCGGGTCCGCCATGCAGAAATAGTAAAGTTGTATTTGATTTTTTTGGGTAATGTATAAAATATTGTTCTATACCATTTATATTTATATATTCTTCAAAAAATATGTCCATAATTTATTATCTTTTTATTTATAAATGTTAATTAATTTTATTATATAAAAAATATCCATTATTACAATGATAAAAATTACTAATTAATTTACTAATAATACCGTTTGATTAATATTATAATATGTGTTATTATAAAAATTAGAATTTAAAAATTAAGGGTTACAATGAAACTATGTAAAATATTAGCGGTGTTATTTGTTCTTTCTTATTCGGTATTTGCGAAAAGCGGATTAGAGTTGGGTGTTTTTGTTCCTTTAGGTTTCAATATAGGTATTCATTATTATGACAAAGCTCCTTCAGGATTGAATAATCAGCAGGCAGCTTCATATAACAAATATGTTACAAATAATACTAGAACTTCCCATATTGGGTTTGATGCGGGGGCTTTATTTCAGGCAGGGTACAGATTAGAATTAAATAAAGAAATTAGTTTTAGTTTTATGGGAGAGCTTGGATACAGCAGAGATACTTTTAATTACAGATTAAAAGATAGTAATACAGAATCTCAGGCACTTAAATTGCAGAATTATCGTTATTATATTTTTGACAGTCTTGTTATTGGTATTTTGCCTAAAGTTAATTATAAAAGATTTTCTTTCGGTATTGGCGTAGGAATGAAAATATTTCTATCCGGTACTATTAATAATTCAAGTTATAATCCAACATTGGGTTATACAACTGAAACAATAAAGATGATTGATACAAAGAATTATAAAGATTATTTTACTTCAAATGTAATGGGGTATTTGAAATTAACTTTAGATTATTCAGTATATACATCTAATAAATTTGATATAGTTGTAGGGGCATATATTGATTATGATTTTGGTTTGAGATATCAAGTGAAAGGATCAAAATATGAAACTATTGATACTCCTATAGAAAATATATCAAGTGTAGATTTAGGTATACAAGTAGGTACTAAGATAATACCTATGAATTAAGAATGTTGAAATTAATAAAGAGAAAATTATGAAAAAATTATTTAATATATTTATAATAATGTTTTTAAGCTGCTTTACTCTTTTTGCTAAAAGCGGTCTTGAAATAGGCATATTTGTTCCATTAGGGTTAAGTATTGGAATAAATCAATATAGTTTAACTAATAAAAATCCCACTGAGCAGCAGAAAAATGATTTAAAATCAGCAATAAAGCAGTCGGATAGAAAATCAGGTGTAGGGTTTGATGCGGGTTTTTTAGTTCATATAGGGTATAGATTCGATATAAATAAAGATTTTAGTATCAGTGTTTTAGGTGAATTAGGATATAATCATGATGAATTTTCATATTATAGAATAAGCACAGATAAGAAAAATGAAAATGTTTATGATTATACATTTGAAAGTATGTCATTTGGTATATATCCTAAATTTAATTGGAAGAAATTTTCATTTGGTTTGAATGTTGGAATTAAAGTACCGCTGTTTGCCAGAGCTATGTCAGCTTCTATCAATTATGATACTAAAAATATGAATAGAAATATAGAAGATTTTAATGCATTTCAGATAAAAAATTTATTTGAAGTTCCTATAATACCATATCTTAGATTTTCTGTAGATTATGAAATTTATAGTGATAAGAAATTCGGACTTGTATTGGGCGGTTATATAGGCGGTGATTTCGGTATGTCTTTTAAAAATGCTATGTTAAATAATCAAAGCATAGCTAAAATAACAAGACAAACTATATCTAGTTTTGATATAGGTTTTCAAGTTGGTGTAAAAATACTGCCTTATAATTAATATAATAAGGAAATAATATGATGAGAAAATTATTTTTATTTTGTTTGTTTTTATTATCTTTATTTATATTGAGTTGTAATAACAATGCATTAAAGCCTGATGATTATAGTAAAGAATCTATAAATAAAAAATATCCATATTGGCAGGTTAGTGTTTCCAGATTTCAGATATCTCAAAATGAAAAAACTTATACTACTATAACTGTAGAAGAGAAGCGTTATATATTAAGAGGAATGGCTCTTTTAAGAATTGTTGTCAATTCAGAGGAATTTCCAGGTGCTGTAAAATCCAAAAAAGATGAATTAATTTCAGGAGTAAGTGATTCATATAATGGAAAAACTTTAAATGTTGGAGACAAATATGATCCTGACAGAGTAACTGAAATAATACGTACAGTAAAATATGATTTTATATATGAAAAAACAAGTGCTAATCAGGCAGGAGGAGTTGGAACTGTAGGTAACTCTAGATATTTACGTTATGGTATTCAGCCTGAAGATCAAATATTTATAGGAGATTGGGTTGGTTTTGTAAATGCTAATTGGCTGCCTTGGTCATATAATAACATAGGCAACTTTGCTCCTTTAATGTTTCATGAACATATGCATAATATTGGTTTCGGACATCCTGGTGCTTATGTTCTTGATGATATAGTAAGACAGCTTGGTTATAGAATATTATCTGGGGATTTGAAAGATAAATATGCCAGACAGTTAGATGAGTTAACTGCCTATTACTATACTGAATATAAAAATTTGTTGTTAGAAGATACTATTTTTGATCCTAGTTTAAAATAATAAATAGTTGAAAGCGGAGTTGATTATGTTAAAAAAATTATTTTTATTTTGGTTGTTTTTATTGTCTTTATTTGCATTAAGCTGTAATAATAATGCATTAAAGCCAGATGTTTATAGTAAAGAATCTATTGATAAAAAATATCCTTATTGGCAGGTTGGTATAGAAAATTTCGAGATAGATAGCCGTCTAAATAAACGTACTGTTATTACAGTAGATGAAAAAAAATATATATTAGTATGTATGGCTCTTATGATATTGGCTGTTAATACTGATGAGTTTGCTGAACGTGTAAAGGCATCAGAAGGTTCATTAAAATCTTCTGTTGGAGATTCTTATGACGGACATACTTTACAATATGGAGAACAATATAATGCTCAAAAATTAATAGATAGCGTACGCTCGCTTAAATATAATTTCACATATAGAAAAATGAATGTTGCTGCCGGTACTGGTACAGGTGAGCAAGGTAAATCAAGATATCTTAGATATGGACTTCAAAATGAAAATGATATACCTACAGGCAAGTTGATAGGATTAAGCTCAGGTAATTGGGGAAGTTTAGATGATGTTTTATTTGGAGATTATTTTACTTATATGCAAAGTCAAACTTATGCCAATGTAGCAGGCTTAATGTTTCATGAACATATGCATAATATAGGTTTTAATCATTTTGGAGATTATAATGTTCCTGCGGCTCTTCAGGGTGTAGTAACTCAAATTATAAATGAAATGTTATGGAAGCCTATTGAGGGTCCAGCCTTAAAAAAGAAATATTCAAAACAGCTTGATGAACTTATAGCTTATTATCTTACAGAGTATAAGCATCTATTAAATGAAGATACTGTCTTTGATCCTAGTTCAAAATAATAAAGTTAATAATTATAATATTAAAATATACAAAAGGCTTTGATAATTATTTTTGATTATTGAAGCTTTTTTTATAATTATCTGAGCATAATATCATTGTTATAATGCCTACTATGCTTCCTGTTATTAGTGATAATATAAATACAGGCACTATTAAAAATCTTATATCCGGCAATTTAAATAAATATTTAGACAAAAAAGCCTGAGATAAGTTACTTATTAAAGCACCGGCTAAACTTACACCGAATACAGAAAAAGTATTTTTAAAATAGCTCATTAATTTCATCACTATTATTGATGTTATACCTCCGCATAGTCCTAAATAAAAAGGAGGTGTTAATATATAAGCAAATGCCAAAGCAACAGAAACATTTTTGATAAATATAAGAAGCAGTAATTCTTTGAAAGTGAATACATCTACAACCATTAATACAATAACAAATGAAAATCCTATTCTGAAATATGGTATAGGTCTTGGGAACATATTTTCAACTGCTGCAATAAATGATGATAAAAAAGCAAAAAATATTATATCATATATTCTTCTTTTGCCTGTATGAGATTTTATATTTTCTAAAAATAACATAAATATTCCTATTGAACTACAGAATCAATTTCTATATCGTTCTCCATATTTTTTTCAAATCTTATAGATATACCATTAGGCATGCATATTATAGGTGAATTTTTTAGTGCACCTGCCTTGATGCATAGTTTATCTCTGCAAGGGGAACTTTCAAACATAATTTGCTGATTGCTTATAAGTATTTTTGATTCACCTAGTAAACCATTAACTGTAATTTCTCTGTCGGTATTTAAATCATATCTGAAAGATTTATCATAAGTATCTATTATTATTTTACTGCTTTTATTTGAAATTAAGTTCTTAGCATAAAAAAATGAGAAAACAATTATGAATAAAAATATTAATACATCACCATATTTTAATCTTTTCATTATTTACTTATTAACCTTATTCGTTAGTTAAAGTATTTTCATTTGTTAAACTATTTTCGTTAGTAATTGTTTCGTTATTTATATTTTCTTTATTTTTTATATTGTTATTACTGTTTGTTATACTATTATCGGTTATATCTTTTTCTATTATTTCAATATCTAAGAATGAAGGCTCTATTTGTATAAGTCTTGTATGAGCTGGTATTTTAGCTTCTACAGATACATTTGAGTATATACCAACATTAGTGATTTCTTCCAAATCTATATACAATTTTATATCATCAGCCGATAAATTGGCAAGCATTATTTTATTAGCTTCTAAAACTATTTTATTTATTACAAGCGGATTATTATCATTAATTTTGAAATTTCCATTTAAATTATCTATATTAATTGCAAGATCATTGAATTCCGCTCTATCAAGATTTTTATTAAATATAATATTTACATTTACTCTTGAAACATCTGATTTTATATTTCTAGGTAAATGTATTCTTGATATTGATGAATAATCCATATATTTATCTGTTATATCTACATTAAAAGTTTTAATTTCATTTATAGATGATATTAAAGTTTTAGGTCCGGATATTATAGTATTAGAAGGGTTTATTGTTATTTTATCAATAGTAAGTCCATAAGCTGCCATTCCTATAGTAGGTACTTTTATAGGAACAGTTTTATATGATAATTCATCTAATATTATAGGTATTTCACTTGGGTTTACAGTAATATTCATTTTAGAATAATCTATGTCTCCAGCCAAATTAACACTATACATATTACTTCCTATAGCGGCATTAGTAAGGTCTATATAAGCACTAAATTCTGTAGGAAGTTCATAAATATTATCTTTAAATCCTTTTAATGTTATAGTAATATTTTCAGGAACATCATTTGCAATCAATAATCTTGAAGGAATATTTTTTATATTTATTTTTGTAACATAGTCTTTAGTATATTCTTTTTGGTATCTAACGAATAGGAATAATAAAAATGACATAAGCAGACATAATAATTTAATTGCTAATCTATTCGTTAAACGAGATAACGCTTTTTTAAAACTAAATTTACTTAAATCTGATGTTGTTTTGCTGCTCATTTTTTTATCTCTAAAAGTTCTCCAAGTCTTTTATCTAATTCTTCTCTATTTAAATTATATTCTAATATACCATTATGAACAATCGATACACATTGAGTTTCTTCTGAAACTACAACTACCACTGCATCAGTTTGTTCTGAAATACCAAGTGCCGCTCTATGTCTAGTTCCTAATCTTCTGTTTTTTATTTGAGGCTCTATTTCTGTAAGAGGCAGATATGCACTTGCTGCTGCTATTCTGTTTTCCATTATTATTGCAGCACCGTCATGAATAGGGTTGTTCTTAAAAAATATAGATTCAACGAGTTCTATTGATATATCAGCATTAAGTTTTACAGCCCTATCAACTAAAGAATGCAGAGATATATTTCTTTGAAATACTATTAAAGCACCGAATCCTTTATATGATAAATTGAATGTGGCACTCAATATTTTTTGAATTTGATCTTCATCATATCTGAATGACTTCTTTAAGAATGCTTTTCCGCCTAATATTCTTAAAGCATGCTTTATTTCCGCTTGGAATATCACTACTATGGCTATAAGTCCCACTTGGAAGAATTGATCAAATATCCAAGATAATGTAGAAAGTCCGAATACTTTTGCTATTAGGGTTATAAAAAATAATATTATAAAACCTATTGCTATGCTGTAGGCTCTTGTATTATACATGAGCATGTATATAATATAAAATAATACAGCAACTAATACTATATCAAGACCATAAAAGAAATATCGCCAGTTTGAAGTTGATATAAAATTATTTATTACATAAAGCATTGCTAATCCATTATATCATAAATATATAATTTGTAAATATTTGGCATTCAATTATTTTTTATTATTAGTTTATTATATTTAATAGTATAATATCTAATTATAAAATAAATAACTGTAAAAACTATCAGGTTTTATATATGGCTTTAATTCATTTATTTTTATATTGATGAAACTATATTCTAGTTTTTCTTTTCCTAAAAAGAAATGAATGGTTACAGCAGCATCAGTATTGAAGTATATTTCAGCGTAATTAAGAGAGGTTATATATTCATCAAAATATTCTCCGAAATTATCATTATCATAATTGGGATTTTGTTCTTTTATTTTATTTTTTAAAAAAGTTCGGAAATCTTTAGTATCATATACCAAATTTCCTAAATAATTATTAATTTTTACTAGTGAATTTATACTAAGTATGGTTACATAAGATTGATAAACTATTCCAGATTCTCCATAGTATCCGTCAGAATAGTTCATTATAGAAAATATTTTATCATCGAAATAATCTGAAAGTGTAGAAAATTCTGTATAGCTTAAATTATTTGTTGTATTATTAGTTTTAAGGTTTTCATTAAGATTATTATTCATATCAGAGATTAATTGATTTAATGTGATATTTGTTAGGCTGCCTTTATGTACTGCTAAATATTTATCTTCTATATATATTCCTCCTATAGAGCCTGAATTTTCTTTATACTCTTTTTCTATATATATTTCATAAATAGAGTGTACAAATTTTATAGATTTTATAATGCATTCTGATGATTTATCTTTATTTCTCCATTTGCCATTTAAATTAAAATATATTTCGCTTTTTGAATTAATAATATCGTATAATTGATTTTCATGAAAATTGAAGGCAAAAATTTCATTATTAGGGGTTTTTATAGTCATACTTTTTTCATCAATATTTCCTTCCAATTTTATAGGAATATTTATGCTGTCATATTTATAATGCCCTTTTATACTGCTGATTTTACCATCTATAATAGAATCAGGATTTTTAATTTTTATATGCATAGTGATAGGTGAGTTGTCTATAATTCCATTAATTGTAAGAAGAAGGTATTTATCTATAGAAGAGTTTGTATAAGTATTTGGATATATATTGAAAACTATTATAAAAAATAATATTATGATTGATATATAGATTCTTTTCATAATAAATACCTTTAATTATTAAAATTTCATATTATTGTTAAATAAAATTCGGTTTTTATGTTTATAAATTTACTTTGTTATATATAAAAAATAATAAAAAACCTGCCTCATAACTTAAAATATAAGACAGGCTTTTTAATAATATTGATTGTTTTAATTTAAATTGTTAATGTCAAATTAATTAAAAGCTTTAGGTCCGAATCTGAATCCAAGCTGTAGACCTATATCATAAGTAATGAATAATGATTCTGTATAAGCAGAAAAATCATCATTTTTAGTTCCAGATAAATATGTTTGTACTCCGCCTACAAAATCAACACCTGTATATAAACCTATATTCATAGCTATTTTATCAGTAAAGAATATAGAATAATCAAAAGTTAATTTAGCATATCCTCCTATTACATTTACCATTTTTGGAGTTTTACCTTCTTCTTTATATAAATCTTTTCCATCAATAATTACAGACTGACTTACTGCCATAGGAACTATAATACCTCCGCCTATACCTATAGAAAATGCATTAATATTGAATTTAGGTAATATACCGATTTTTAAATTATGTGTATATGTAGATATTTTTGCTTCATCGTAACCAGTTCTAGGTTGTATAGGTGAACCTTCATCAGATTTATCTAATTTGTATGTGCCATAAAGACTGTCAAAACTATATCCTATTTCTCCTAAAAGGCTTATACCAAAATTATTGACAACCTGCCACATATATCCTACTTGAGCAGATACTCCGACATCAAATCCTAATCTGTCAGGAGTTTTGAAAGTTGCACGTTTATAGTCTTTTCCGCTTCCATTTACTTTTGGGAATGTATTTACAATATCGTATGTTGGAAATAAATTTATTCCCATTCCTACTGGTACATTGAGTATGAACTCGAAACCGCTTTCAGCAAATGCTGATGTGCTTAATGCTGCTGCTAATACAGCTGTGAAAATAATTTTTTTTAAGTGTTTCATAAAAAACCTCTTATTAATTTTTTTATTTATAACAATTAAAGATTTTTCTTTAATAAGTTATGCTTGGTTAATATAAACTATATTTTATTAATTGCATTTGAAGTATGCATTTTTTTAAATACTTCAAAAATTATTTTAAAATTTTTTTGAAGAAATTGTATCCTGAAATTAATTCTATATTTCGTTTGTAATGCTTTTTTGAGGATTTATGATAAAGTTTATTGAAATTGTATAATTCTATATAGCCTATAATCACTTGTTTATGATCATTTTTAATTATTGTTTCATAAATTATATCTTCATCTTTTTTAGTTAGTTTTATAGCTTCATATTCTTTATTATCATCAGCATTTATTTTTTTTAATTCTTCTATATTTCTTTTAAATAATAAAAAATCATCATTAGAAATTCTATCTGTAAAATATAAAAAATTTAAAATTTTATCATTAAAAAAGTTATTATAATATTCTATATATCTATTATATTTTATTTGGTATTCGATTAATTCCTTATGTAATTGAATATACTCTTCCCAATATGAATTGTTTTGATAATCTTCATAAGAAAGTACTTCAAATATTTTTGTGAGATTTTTTTTATAGAATGTTTCTTTATTTTCTAATTTGAATCCAAAATAATTATATTCTTTTTTTTCTTTCTGATTTTTTTTGAATGATTTATAAAGTTTTCTGTATGATTTTAAAAGCTCATTATATTCTTTTTCTGTGATTTTACCCTGCTTGAAATTATCGAAAATAAAAAATGGTATAAAGTACAATTTATAATCATAATATATCATTTTATTATTATCTTTTGATTTGTAATTTTGAATATTATTGTAAAAGCATTTTATTTTAGCATTTATAATATTATAATAATTATTATCTTTGCTGTATAAAATATTTTTTAATTTACTCATTTCAAGTTCAAAATATTCTACTATCATATCAAATAATTCTATTTCTTCTAATGAATAGAAATAACCTTCTTTACCTTTTTCTTTAATTTTTAATTGATATGCTGGTAATATTAATTCTCTGTACTGTCTTTGTTTGATTCTGTCTTTTATTCTTTTTATATATTCTTCGCTATCTATTTTATTATCATATAAAATATTATAATATTCTATAAAAGCATCGCGGCTTAAAAAATATATATTAGATTTATTTATAATATTATTAATTTCATTTTTATATATATACTGAACTTTTTTAGAGCTGTCATAATCAAATATATTATCATCATTTACTAATATTTTTCTTATCTTGTAATCTTTTTCAATATTTTTTTCTCTGCCGGATACGCTTTCAATCAAATAAATATTTTTTTTATTATTGATAATATCTTTCAAAGATGAAATATTCTTTTTTGAATCCTTATAATTGAATTCTATATTTTTTTTATTTATATCAAATGCCATATTCTGTAACATCCGTTGTTATTTTTTCTATTCTTTTATAATATTTATTTTCTTTTTCAATATTATTCTTGGCCTTATTGAGATAATATAATGCCTCTTCTTTTAATTCATAATTCAAAAAAGAAATATCATATAATTCATATAAAGCAATGCCTTTAAGATATAAATACCAAAAATCATTTTTTTCTTTTAAAGATTCGATATATTCTAAAGCTTCATTGCATAAATTTTCTGTAACTTGAAAATCATTTTCATATTTATAAATATCAGATAATCTTAAAGTATTAATTATTAAATTTATATTAATATTATTGTTAATTTTATGTTTACATATAATTTTATAATATTTTGTTTTGGCATAATTTTTATTGTTTTTATCCACTTTAGAAAATATTTTTAAAGCTTCTTTATAGTGTTTTTTATTTAATTTTAATTTGGCACTATTGTAATAGCCTTCAGAAAAATCATCAATATCTTCATCTACTTCAATATCTAAAAATATTTTTTCATCTCTATTTAAATTGTAATTGCACCAAGCTATATAATGATCGCATTTTATTATATCCAAAGGAGAATCAATATTATTTCTTACAAATATTTTCTGGGCTTTTCTGAAATCTTTCAAAGCTTCTTCGTAGTTTTTTAATGTATAATATAGTTTTGCTCTGTTATAATAGTTCTCTGCTAGTCTTGAATTAATGCTTATTGATTTATTAAAATCTTCCAATTCTTCATCATATATTTTAAGATTGTATTTTAAAAATCCCCTAAGATTATATGCTTCATAATCATTATCATTATTTTTTATAAAGAAGTTATAATTTTCTATTATGTCTATATAATCGTATTTTACTTTTTCTCTGTTAAAATATTTCATATATTTTTTTATTTGAGAAGAAGTTTTTAATATGAGTTTATTTTTATCATAATAGGATAGGGGATTTTTTATGAAATTTTTTATATGCTTTTTTATGATGAAATTATTAGAGGCATTTTTTAAATAATATAAATCATTATTAATTAATTGTTCTAATTGTTTTGAATATCCATTGTCTTTATAGTGCTCTAATAATTTTTTACTTGCTTTGTATCTATAGCAATATGCTAGCAGATAATGTTTATTATATTCTATAGCTTTTGAAGAATATTTGATTGACAGTTTTAATTTTTCTTCATTATTTTCTAACTGCATTAAATATGCAAATAAAAGATATAATTTATAATATTTCAAATCTTCATTTACTATATTTTTAATAAGTTTTTCAGATAAAAAGTATAGTTTATTTTTGTATGCTTCATTTATATTGAATATTATATCTTTAATATTTTTTGTATACATTTTTCTAATACTTTATTATATGAAGATTATTAAAGTAAAAGTAACATAAATTTATAATTTTTTCAATAAAAATATATTGTTATTAAAAGATATTTGATACATTTTAATTCTGTATTATTAATATAGAAAAACATATTTTACTAATTTAATAATATAATTTAATATATAAGTTTTAAAACTCTTCTATTTTTTTTGTAAGGAAATTTATAATATTATCTTTGGCTACTTTTATAGGTTCATTTTCCTTTTCAAAGAATATAAAATTTCCGTCACCTGTTCCAGCTACTCCGAAATCAGCATGCCTTGCTTCACCAGGGCCATTAACAACACAGCCCATAATAGCTATAGTGATATTCTTTTTTATATTCTGTACATGTTTTTCTATGAAGCTTGCCACCTCTTCAACATTCACCTGACATCTTCCGCATGTAGGACATGATATTATTTCTATGGAAGGTTCATTTCTTATGCCTAAAAATTTAAGAAGCATTTTACCTGCCATTACTTCTTCTACAGGATCTCCTGTTATAGAATATCTTATAGTATCGCCAATACCCTGCATTATTAAATATGATAAAGCACTTGTACTTTTTATAAGTGAGCTTCTTAAAGTACCTGCTTCTGTTACTCCCAAATGTATAGGATAATCGAATTTTTCTCTAAATAATGTATTAGCTTTTATTGTAGTTTTTATGTCTGAAGATTTTAAAGAAACTTTTATATTTGTGAAATCTAAATCTTCCATTAATTTTATATGATCAGCTGCACTTTTCACCATGTTTTCAGGAGTTACTTCTTTATATATGCTTCTGTCTAAACTTCCGCCATTTACTCCAACCCTTATTGTAAGGTTTCTCTCTTTTGCTTCTTTTATAACTTCTTTTACTTTTTCTTTATCTTTTATATTACCCGGATTAAGTCTTAAAGAATCAATACCGCTTTTCATACTTTCTAATGCTAATCTATAATCAAAATGTATATCAGCAATTAAAGGAACTCTAGTTTGTTTTTTTATTTCTTTAATGGCTTTTGCAGCATCCATATCCAAAACAGCAAGCCTTACTATATCAACTCCGGCATCTTCAAGCGATTTTATTTGATTAACAGTTTCTTTTATATTTCTAGTATCTGTATTTGTCATAGACTGAATGCTTATAGGGTTATTTCCGCCTATCAAAACATTTCCTATTTTTACAGTTTTTACTTTTTTTCTTATATCATTAATATTATCTATATTCATTCTGTTTCCTTAATAATTGCTTTTTAAATTGTATGATTTATAGTATCATTTTAAAATATTTTTGCAAATATATTTTAAAAGTTTATATTATATTTTTTTATGATGTATGTAATTATATTGTAATTTATAAAATATAGTTTACAATTATTAATATATATTAGCTGTTAAGTATAATATCTATAATAATTATCTTAAGGAGAAGAAAAAATGAAAAATGCAATTTATGAAAATTGCTGTATGTTTAGCAGTAATAATTTTTGCTGTAAGCTGTAATGAAAAGCCTACAGACTCTACTAATTCTGGCGTATCAGATATGTCAAGCGGGGATGATTTTACTGTTATAAAATTAGATAAAACTACATCTTCCATAAAGAAAGAGGCTATATATACATTTTATGTTAGCCCACCAGATACTAGTACTACAGTAACAATGTCAAAAGTAGATGTAGATCAAGGAAGTCCAATACAAGGTATAACATTAAATCCTGAAGATTTTATATTGACTCCAGATTTAAAAGACGGTATGATTTTAACATTGAAATTATCATTATCAGATACCGGAATTCAGAAATTTAAAGATGCTAAAGAAGCAACAGAAATAAGATATAGAGCAGAGCTTGATTTTAAAACTAGCGGACAAACTAAAAAGATGACTATAAGTATTTCAGTTATACCTGTACATATAACAACTAAACAAGAAGTAGAAAATATGATTAAAGCACTTGGAACAATAGAGGTATCTCCTGATGGAGCACCTGGAATTAAATCTTCTTTCGATTTTTCAGGATTTCAATTATCAGAAACAGAATTTGAGATTGAAGAGTCTGGTTCTGGTTCTGGTGGAAGTTATAATTATAGTGTAGGAACTGCCGATGATGCTATAGGAAAACAATTAACATATTTATTGAGTCAGCAGCCACATAACGGTTTAGGTTTAATTTATAAAAACGAGAAGTATTATAAGTCTGGAGGTAATGATAAAAGTGTTATTTTTATTTATATTTTAGATATAGATTCAAAATATGCTTTAGAAGATTCAGCTGCATTTATAACTGGTTATGATCCTCAAACTGGAAAAGGTGGGATTAGAGTAAAATTAACATTAAAAGGCAGTAATAAATGGCTAAATTATTAATATTGTAATAAAAAACTTGTAATTAAAACCTGTCTTAATATATTTTAAGGCAGGTTTTTTATTTGCAGTTAATTATGTATTTTAATATTAAAAAATATTTTATTTTGTGAAATAGTTGAAAAGTGTAATGAGATGTACTATAATATATGCATCGGTTCTTTGACATATCAATTTCGCACGAGAGAGCGATTTTTTGTAAATTACATAGAAAATGGCTTGATAATTACATACCCGGGCGAAAGTAAAGCGAATTTACAAACAAAATTGATAATTACATAATGAGTTTAAAAACATATAAATGAAGAAACTAGTTTAAAAAACCTGTATTGTAAAGAAAAATTACTAATTTTTTACAAAAAATTTAAGAAAAAATTACAGGTTTTTAAACTCATTCCCCGAAAGGGGACGAAAACTAGCTAATGAAAATTCCAACGAATCTGCTTATAATAATAGTTTTTAAACTCATTCCCCGAAAGGGGACGAAAACACTGGCCTTAATCCTGGATTTTAATCCATCTCTAACTTTGCGTTTTTAAACTCATTCCCCGAAGGGGGACGAAAACTTAATAAAATTTTCAGGACTTATTTTATAAATTAAAATATGTTTTTAAACTCATTCCCCGAAGGGTGACGAAAACTAGAAAGTTACTTCGTCTGGTTCAAACACATTCACCATTGTTTTTAAACTCATTCCCCGAAACCAAGTAGGCTCCTTTCAGTCGGGGGACGAAAACAATCAACATAATTTTCTCCTTTTTATTTTTATTTATTCACGTTTTTAAACTCATTCATTATGTAATGTTTGTAATGAAGAAGTTAAATGTAATACCTATTGATGTAATGAAAGGTAATCAGCCGCACCTATAGTTGACTGTCTTGAATGTTTAGTAATGCGGTGCGGGAAGCCACGCGGGCGAGCGTTTTTAAACTCATTCCCTATATAACGGAAGCCTTTGCGGTTTCCGTCTAAACAATGGTAATATTAATGTACGAAATTGATAGTATCTTATAAATAATATTCAAAATAAAAATTCTGAATTTTACATTATTTAAATATAATATATAATAGCTTCTCAAAATGAGAGGTATTTTTAATTATGGCATTGATGTTAAATGAAGAACAAAGACAAGCAGTAGAACATATTGACGGTCCATTACTTGCCTTGGCTGGTGCAGGTTCTGGTAAGACTAGGGTTATTACAGAGAGAATTGCATATTTAATAAAGCATGGTGTACTTCCTAGTCAAATATTAGCTGTTACTTTTACGAATAAAGCAGCAGCCGAAATGCGTGAGCGTATAACAAAACTTTTAAAAGAAAAACCAAAACAATTAGTAGTAAGCACTTTCCATTCTTTTTGTGTGAGAGTGTTGAAAGGCGATATTGAAAAGCTAGGTTATAAAAATAATTTCAGTATTTATTCTTCTTCTGACAGCCGTACTTTGATAAGAAATATTTTAAGAGAAATAAAAATTAATACTCTCAATTATGATGAAAATTTATTCGCTTGGTATATAGACAGATTTAAAAATAATTTGATGAAGCCTTATGAAGTAGAGCCTCATGATGATTTAGAAAAGATAGCAAAGAGAGTTTATGAAGTTTATCAAAGCTATTTAAAAGGATATAATGCCGTTGATTTTAATGATCTTATTAATCTTACAATAGATTTGTATGTAGAGTTTCCTGAAGTTCTTGATAAATATCAGGAGAGATTCAGATATATAATGGTAGATGAATATCAGGACACTAATTTTGCACAGTATAAACTTACCACTTTATTAGCATCAAAATATAGAAATATTGCCGTTGTAGGCGATGATGATCAAAGTATATATGCATTCAGAGGTGCTGATGTATCTAATATATTGTCGTTTGAAAATGAATATCCTGATGCAAAAATAGTAACTCTTACAAGAAATTACAGAAGTACAAAAGCAATACTTGAAGCGGCACATTCTGTAATAAGCAATAATACTCAAAGAAAAGATAAAAAGGTAGTGGCAGAAGGCGAGGAAGGAATACCTCCTACTATAATGCCATGCGAAGATGAGAGGGAAGAAGCTCAATTTGTAGCAGATTCTATAATAAATTATTCTATAAGTAAAAGATTAAATTATGAAGATTTTGCAGTGCTTTTTAGAATGAATGCACAGTCAAGACTTTTTGAAGAGGCTTTCAGACTTAGAGGTTTGCCTTATACTGTAGTAGGAGCTTTTCAGTTTTATGAAAGAAAAGAGATTAAAGATATACTTGCCTATCTTAATTTATTTGTTAATCCTGAAGATGAGGTGTCTTTGCTTAGAGTTATAAATATACCTAAAAGAGGAATAGGGGCAGTTGCTATAAATAATCTCAATGAAGCTAGTATAAAAAATGGCGTGTCATTGTATGAGACATTGCTTAATTATGAGAGTATGGACGAGATTTCCCCTAAAGCTAAAGCAGGTATAAAAGATTTTCTTGAAGTGATAGAACATTATCATAATTTATTTACAGTTGACAAAAATGATTTAGAGCGTCCTAAACTATATGAGAACATTAATAAATTTTTAGATGTTATTGCTTATCATAATGAGATTTTAAACTCAAGCGATACAAAAGAGCAGGGTGCTAAAAAAATGGAGAACGTAGAATCTCTTATGAACGGCATACTTGAATATGAGAAATCAAATAAAAATGCTACTTTAAAAAATTATTTAGATAGAATTTTATTAATGAGTATAGAAGAACAAAATGATGATGAGGATAAAAAGAAAGGTATAATGCTTATGAGTATACATGCTGCTAAGGGATTAGAGTTTCCTTATGTTTATATATGCGGTATGGAAGATGGTATAATGCCTCATCAAAAAAGTTTGGACGAAAATGGATTAGAAGAAGAGAGAAGACTTTGCTATGTTGCTATGACTAGAGCTAAAAAACATTTAACTCTTACATACTGCAGAAGCAGAACTAAAATGGGAAGAAAGGTTGAGTGTACGCCTTCTATATTTTTGGAGGAGATGAGCGAGAATTTACCTGAAGAAATGGCTATGAATGAAGAGGAGTTTTTCTCAAATTTAAAAGCTTCTTTAAGACCTGATAATAAATAGAGTTTGTATTTTTTTAGTAAAATATTTAATTTAAAATATACTAAAAAATTTTTAACTTTGTAAATTTTTTATTCAACTTTTTCCCGCCGCAAAAAGTTGCAAAAAGTGCAATTGCTATAACTTTATATTAAAAACATGCCTATTAAATTAGGATATAACCTAAAAATACAGTTTTTTTGGTTCTCGCCTCAGGCGGGCTTCGCCTTATACCAATACCGAAAGGTACCTTGCCTACGGCACGCAGAGCGTCGGTAAAAGAACTGGGGTGCTGCGTAAGCACGCAGAGCGGTTGGCAAAGTCCTGCGGATATTTAAAATTTAAAAAAATTATTTTTGACAAAGTATAGTTGTTTAGGTATAATAAAGAGAGAGTTTTTATAACTCCCTCTTTTTATTTAGTATTTTTCATGAAATAATCTAATAATATATTTCTAATTAATCGTCGAATTTCTGTCCCATTAACTGTCCGTCAGATGTTATAAATAATTCCATAAAGTTATTTAATTTAACTTTGTAATTACCCCATTTTTTTTCTACATCTATTACAGCAGCCTGAGGATAAGTATTTCTTATAGTGTTTACTATATTAGCAGGTAAAGCATTGAAAGGTACTGCATTATATTCACCTTCTATGCTGTTCCAATCGCCATTGTATAAAAAGTCTATTTTAGCACCATTTGATAATTTTACTTCAAATTTTCCGTCATCTCTTTCTACTTTCCATATTTGTGTATTAGGATAAATTTGCTGTATGAAGCTTCTAGCATTTTGAGGAAGTGAAGAAGCTGGAACTACCCAATCAGCAAAAGCGTTTGAAGTAGAAATTATAGTCAAAGTTATTAATAAAGCGAATAATTTTTTAGTCATAGTAAATCTCCTTTATATTGTTTTTATTTATTGT
This sequence comes from uncultured Brachyspira sp., assembly GCF_944393015.1. GTDB lineage: Bacteria > Spirochaetota > Brachyspiria > Brachyspirales > Brachyspiraceae > Brachyspira. Next base: position 82,088 of record NZ_CALXYQ010000001.1, on the reverse strand, counting down.
CATTAATACTGTAAATTATCTTTACAATTATAAGTATAGCCTAAAACCAATATTTGTCAATATATTTTACATTAATTTTACTTAAAATTTACCTAAAATATAGATTTTAATATATATTAGAATACATATTGTACATATTGATTTTTTTTTATATAAAATAAAGCTATAAATGTAAATATTACTTACATTTATAGTATTGTTTTATAAATATTCATCTTTAGCTATTGCAATTATTTTATTATAATATTTAATTGTATATATGAGTAACAAAGATTTACAATTAATAGCTAATAAATTAAATGAACTTATTTCATATTTAGAGAATAATGATTTGGATAATTTTTTCAAACATAAAGATGAATTCTGTGATTTAATAATATTAGAAAATAGTGACAGTTTTAATGATAATATAAAATCTGACATAGAAAATATTGTTCCTGCAAATTTGATGAATACTTTTATGAATTTTATTAAGTATATAAGAGCTTTAAGAACTATGAAGCATAATGATAATGATTATACAAGATATACATTGGATAATATAAAATTTATAAAAACACAAATCTTTAAAGACTATTAAACATTATGGGAAGCAAAAACAGATTTTTACTCAGAGAATTAAAAAAATGGAATAAAGATAATATCATAACTGATGAGCAGTTTGAAACATTATCCAAAAGATACAGAAATGATTATATAGATTGGCAGCCTATTATAAAAGCTATAATGATAACAGGTATTGTAATGGTGGCTATTGGATTTATTGCTTTTATAAGTTTCTATATTTTTTCTCTTTATTTTATAGCATTCTTATTTGCTTTGCTTTTCTTAGCAGGATTTATAATTGATGAAGTACTTAAAAGAAAAGATATTTATTTGCCAAAAACATCTTCTGCAATAATAGCCATTTCTTCTATATTTTTATCAGCATTTATTTTTACTTTATCATACATTATAACTCATAACAAAGATAATTTTATTTTATTATCTCTTATAAGTATAATATTGTTTTTTATCATAGCATATATAAAAAGAAATTATGCTGTATTATCCATTGCAATAATAGGCTTAATAACTTGGTATGGTTTTGAAGGTTTCGATATATCCGGAATTGATTTGACACTTAATAATTATATAAGATTTATTATAACAAGCATATTAATGTTTTTAATAGGAATAACTAATATAAATAAAAAATTAGGAGAAAGATATTCTAATTTTACAATCATATATTATACAGTAGGAATATTATATTTAAACATAATACTAGCAATAATGTCGATATTTGGAAATAATCCAGATCCTATAATATTTGAGTATGGATCATCTGAATTATTAATATATAGCTTATTATTTTTATTTATAGATATAATTATTTTTGTAATAGGCTATAAATTAAAAATCTCTTCAATAGTAAGATATTCAATATTTTTTGTTATTCTAAATATGTATATAAGGTACTTTGAATATTTTTATCTTAGAATGAATACTTGGATGTTTTTTATTATTTTAGGTTTATCAACTATATTAATAGGTGTTATAATAGAGAGAGTAATAAAATATAAATAATAAAACCTGCAGATTTTATATAACCTGCAGGCTTATAATTTTTAAAGAGTTATTATGAAATTAAACTATTCTAAAACAACTATTGCATTAGAGTCTTTTATTCTAGGTATTATAGTTTCCATTATTCTAAAGCTGTGATTTAAATCTTTTTGTTCTAAATATGCAGTAGACATATCTATTCCAACAGCTAAATCCATATATTGAGGTTCAGCACAAATCAATGCTGCTTTCTTTCCTTTGATAACAGGTACATTATAAAGATTTCCAATCATACTAGATATTCTTTGAGCTTCTGTCATTCCAGTACCTTGCTGTATTCTCTGTAAGTCAAAATATAATGATTGGCTCAAACATAGTACGAATCTTCCTACAATGCCTTTTTCTCTAATCATATTTATAGCTTTTACTATATCAGTATAAGGGTTCTCGCCTTGTCCCCAATCAGAGATTTTTAATTTTTGTACTCCTTCAGCATTGAGTATTCCTTTTAATTCTAGGAAATCATTTCCATTGAATATTAAATTATCTTCTTTGTTAGCGAGTGTCTGAGCTGCCTGAGATACAATAGATAAATCTAAAGGTAATTTATTAGAAATATTATTCTCTAAATCTCTCCATAATAGAGTAAAATCCTGATAAATCTGAGGAAGCTCAACAGATTTTCTTCCTGAAGTTTTTACGAAGCCATCTTCAAAAACTTCTTCTCTGTCGCTTTTATCATATTGAACGCTTATAGCACCTGCACCAAGAGGTCCGTAAATAGATAAAAATCTTCTTCCTATAAGTGTTCTGCTCGCTGTTTCAACAACAACTTTATCTATATTCTGCCAAAAACTTTCTTCAAAAGGCGAACTTTCTCTAGCTAAATAATCCATATATTCCTCCTTTAATGTTTTATTATCGCTTTATCAGTCTTTTTTCAAACTTCCAACTGTAAGCCCTGATAGATTAGGTTCTTTTATTCCAAGCTCTTCCATCATCTCTTTAACCTCTAATTGTCCAGATTCAAAATGTTCTGCTTCTTTAGGGTCTAAATGTCTAAGTAAAGCCATAAGCTCTCCGACATGTGCTTTTTCTTCATCTCTTATGTCAGCTAATACTGCCTTTGCAACAGGGTCATCTGTAGCCATAACATGGGCATCGTACAGATATATAGCCTCCAATTCTCCGGCAATATCAAGTCTTACAGCTTGTATTAATTCTTCTTTAGTAACTTTTCTGTTCACATTTGCATTAAATGGATTTGAAAAACTAGGCATAATATTAGTCTCCTTATTTAAAATAATTACTTAATAGTATTAATTACTAATAATATTATACAAGATAAAAAAATAATGTCAATATTATTATAATAAATAATAACATTTTTCATATTAAAAAGTAATAATTTATTTGTTATAATTTTATATTAATATGTATAATAAAAACTATATATAGAAGTAAACCGGTAACATATAATGTGTATTTTAATGAAATATATGATAACAAAAAAGATAATCTTATATAATTTAAAAGTAGTATAAAATAAAAATAAAAAAAGCTGCCATTATATAAATGACAGCTTAAAAATTTTTTATTATTGCTAGCGATAAACTCGCTCACAAATAGCTGACAACTAAAGTTATCAGCTGCTCGTTTATCGCTTTAAAAACTTAATAAAACAATTAATATATAGTCTTTAGTAATATATTATAATAATAAATAATAAATAATAAATAATAATTTTTAAATAAATAACTTACTTATTCTTTATCAATGGATAACCTAATTTTTCTCTTGATTCTATATAAGCAGCAGAAACTTTTTTCATTAGCTCTCTTACTCTTGCTATATATCCGGCTCTTTCTGTTACACTTATAGCATTTCTAGCATCAAGCATATTGAATACATGAGAACTTTTCATAACCATATCATAAGCAGGAAGTACGCAGCCATTAGCTAAACATCTACCGCATTCTTCTTCATATTCTTTGAAATGTCTGAAATACATATCTGTATCAGCAACTTCAAAATTATATTTAGAGAATTCTTTTTCACCTTGTAAATGTACATCTCCGTATTTTATACCATGTCCCCATTCCAAATCATAAACATTATCTATATTTTGTAAATACATACATATTCTTTCAAGTCCGTAAGTAATCTCACCTGTTATAGGTTTTAAATTTATTCCTCCTACAGCTTGGAAATATGTAAATTGAGTTATTTCCATACCGTCAAGCCAAACTTCCCAGCCTAAACCCCAAGCTCCAAGGGTAGGGGATTCCCAGTCATCATGAACGAATCTTATATCATGATCTTTAAAGCTTATTCCTAGTGCTTCCAAACTTTGTATATATAAATCCTGAATATTTTCTGGAGATGGTTTCATTATAACTTGGTATTGATAATAATGCTGCAGTCTATTAGGATTTTCTCCATATCTTCCGTCAGTTGGTCTTCTTGATGGTTCTACATAGGCTACGCTGAAAGGTTCAGGGCCTAATGCTCTTAATGCTGTTGCTGGGTTGAATGTTCCTGCTCCTACCTCTAAATCATAACCCTGCTGTATTATGCATCCATTCTCGCTCCAAAATTTATTTAAAGTCATAATTAAATCTGTAAATGTCATGATTGATATATCTCCATTCTTTTTTATTAATCAAATAACGCTATCAATTATATAATATGATTAATTAAAATGCTATAATTAATATTAAAATATTATGTTTTTAATATAAAAAAGACAATAACAGTATAATTTACCATTATTGTCTTAATATGAAAAATATTTTAATTAATATTAAACTTTAAAGAAATGCATTAAATCAACTAATTCTTTAGCCTGTCCCATTAATCCTTCTGAAGAAGCTGTTGCCTGTTCTACTAAAGCGGCATTTTGCTGAGTGGATTGATCCATTTGAGATACTGCTATATTAACTTGATCAACTCCAGCCTGCTGTTCTACCGCCATAGCACTGATATCCTGCATGATCCTAGAAGTATCTTCTATTTTTTGTTCTATGTCCATAAATATTTCTTTTGATTTTCTAGCTGTTTCTGTTGCAGTTTTTATTTTTTCATTAGCATCTGCTATAAGAGAAGTAATATCTTTAACAGAAGACTGACTAGTTTGAGCTAAGTTTCTAACTTCAGAAGCAACAACCGCGAAACCTTTTCCTTGTTCTCCTGCTCTTGCAGCTTCTACTGCAGCATTAAGTGCCAATATATTAGTTTGGAATGCAATATTTTCTATTATTTTAGTAATATCTGTAATTTTATTACTTGCTTCAAATACCAATTCTATATTATTTGTAGTAGCTTCAATTATTTCTCCAGCTTCCTGAACTGATTTTTCAGAATCCTGCATCATCTGATTTCCTCTTACAGAATTATCAGCAGAAGATTTTATAGTGGATGCAATTTGTTCCATAGAAGAAGCTGTTTCTTCCAAATGAGATGCCTGCATTTCTGTTCTTGTTGATAAGTCAGTATTTCCTTGTGCTATTTCTGTAGCAGCTTCAGATATTTCTTTAGAGCTTTGTAATACTCTTGAAATAATTTCTCTTAAATGTGATATCATATCTCTGAAACTTTTAAGTAATGAAGCAAATTCTCCATTACCTTTGCATAATCTTTCATCTATTTCTGCTGTCAAATTACCATTAGATATTTCAGAAGCTAATTCTACGCATAATCTTAAATTTTTTCCTATAGTTTTTCCTAAAGAAGCCAAGAACACTACAACAGATGAACCTACTAATAATAAACCTATAAAAAACAATATAGTATCATTTCTTACTTCATAAGCTGCCGCACGTAACTTTATAGCATTATCACTTTCTAATTTATCAAAAAACTGGCTTATAGGAGTCATTATCTCTGAAACTCTTCTTTCATATTCATCACCATTAACTAATTCTATGGCTTCTAATTGTCTTATCTTATATTCATCAGGTATAGTTCCGTCTGCATTTCTTGGTATTGATTTTATTATATCCATAGCCTGAACTTCTAATTTTACTAATTCTTCAGATCTGCTCTTTGATAAAGCAAGTAAATCAAACATATCCTGAGAGAAATTAAGTTCTTTCATCACATCAGCATAAGATTTTGTTTGTCCGTCTTGATATGGTTTAGTTCCGCTTCCTAAGTATAAAGACCAATATAAACCTCTATCATAATTCATTGGAGTAGGCTTTGTTCCGCCTGATATTGCTATACAGTCATTATATGCTTGTTCATATTTTTGATTAGCAGTTGCCACATAACTTCTAACGAACTGAGTTAAATATGCTGAATTTTGCTGGTACTGTCTTGCTATAGCTGATGATTTTATAGTATGCTGATATATCTTACTATATCCGGTAACACTTCTTACAATTCTAAATTGCAAATATATTAACAAAAGAGTAACTATAAAAGTGTAAATACCAAATATAATGAACCTTGTCTTTATTTTCATATGCACCTCATATCAATAATATAGTTTTTTAACAATTCTCGGAATAAATTAAACTGTAATGCAATAATTATAGCATATAAATGAATAAAATATTACATTAATATAAAAAAAATAAAAATACTTGAATATTTTTTTAATAAATTTACAATAATTGGAAATTAAAATATGGAAAATATTATGAATGATAAAATAGTAAAAATGAGAATAGGATTTTCTAGTATAGTAATATTTAGGGATATACTTAAAAATAAAGTGATAAAAAAGCTAATTAAATTTTTAGAAGCTTATGATGATGACAATAAAAACAATGAAATAAAATTGATAGATTATTATTCAGATTTTTTATATGAACTTTTTAAATATAATAATAATATAGCTGATTATTTATTATCTTATATATTTAAAGATGATAATATTTATATAAACAAGTACATAAAGAAAGATAATTTAGATTATAATTTAGAAGAGTCATTAAAAAATGAATTAAATTTTTTTGAATTTTTATCTTCATTCGATTTTAATACATTATTTTCAGAAGAATATTCAAGTCAAATATCAAAATTAGATTGTGATGAAATAAGCTTTTATGAATTATATAAAAAACATATAGAAGAAATGCCTAGAAAAGGTCATGGAATATTTTATGAAAATAATATGTTTACTCTAGATGATAAAAAGAATATTATACCGGCAAAACATCAGGATATGCAGGATATTAAACATTTATACGGTTATGAAAGAGAGAGAAGCAAGGTTATTGCCAATACTAAAAGTCTGCTTGAAGGAAAGAAAGCAAATAATATACTTCTTTACGGAGATGCCGGAACAGGAAAAAGCAGTACTATAAAAGCAATAGCTAATATGTTTAAAGATGATGGATTAAGACTTATAGAGGTTAAAAAAAGTCAATTATCATTTATAACTGATATAATAGAAGATTTAAGTTTTAGTCCTCTTAAATTTATAATATTTATAGATGATTTAACATTCTCTTCAAATGATGATACTTTCTCATATTTAAAAGCCATACTTGAAGGCGGAGTTAATTCTTTCCCTTCAAATGTTGTAGTTTATGTTACTTCAAATTACAGGCATTTAATAAAAGAAAATTTCCAAGACAGAACAGGAGATGATATTCATATAGAAGATACTATTCAGCAGATAATGAGCTTAACTAACAGATTCGGTATAATAATAACATTCCAAAGACCGGATAAAGATTTATTTATATATATTGTACATTCCTATGCTGAAATTAATAATATAGAAATGGATAAAGAAGAACTTATAAAGCAGGCTGAAAGTTATGCTATAAGAAGTGCCGGAAGAAGCCCTAGGGTAGCAAGACAATTTATAGAGTCTTTATTATAATTAATATTAAATATGGGTTATTTTGAATAAGTAATCCATATTTAAATTTTATTTATTTTTATATAATTTCCAATTTTTTTAATATTATGTCAAAAACTGTCATGCATATATACTATAATATTATTATATAAAAATTAATTTAGGAGTTTTTTATGTTGCCATTCAGCCCGCCTTTTTTATATAAATGTAATTCTTGCGGTAAAATGTTTAGTTCTAGGAAGAAACCTTCTATTTTTAATTTATTTGGTCGCGGTCCTAAATGTCCAAAATGCGGAAGTAAAGATACTAAGTCTATGGATCATATTATAAAAAAATAATTTGTGTTCTATATTTGTGATTTATTATATTACTGTTTATGATACTTGCAAAATAATAATTAATAAATTATACTAAATTATGGTCAATTTATTTAATGAAACAACATATTTAGATTATACATTTCCACAACCACAATATCTAGGTGCTAAATATAAATTTATAGATTGGATATCTAGCTTTTTACCTAATAATATAAATAATGTATTAGATGCTTTTTCTGGATCTCAATCTGTATCTTTTAGATTTAAACAATTGGGGTATAAAGTAATAACTAATGATTTTTTAAATTTTAATCACCAGATAGGGATTTCATTAATAGAAAATAAAAATAATATATTGACAGATATAGATTTAGACATTTTATTTGATAAAAATTCTAATGAAACTTTTTTTAATTTATTTCAAAATGTATACACAAATGTTTTTTTTGATATTAATGAAACTTTATTTTTAGATTCATTTAGGTCTAATATTGATAGATTGGAGAATAGATATAAAAAATCTTTAGCTTTATCAATAATGAATAGAAGTATGACCAGAAAAGTGACAATGGGACATTTTTGTCATGCTCAAGCTTTAAATTATGCTTCTAATCCAGATAGAATAAAAAGGAATAGAAGCTTGATAAGACCCATAAAAGACATATTTATTGATTTATTAAAAGATTATAATGCATCAGTATTTGATAATAAAAAAGATAATATAAGTTATAATTGTGATATATTAGAATTACTCCCAAATTTAGATGATATAGATTTAGTGTATTTTGATCCACCATATTGTAATAGTCATGCTGATTACCAAAGTTTTTATCATGTTTTGGAGACTTATACAGAGTATTGGAAAGATAAAGAATTTATTAATTCCACTAAAAGATACGAACCAAAAAAGTATACAGGTTTTGATAAAAAAAATAATGTTATAGAATCATTAAATTTATTATTCGAATTTTCAAAAGACATACCTTATTGGTTATTTAGTTATAATGATAGAAGTTATCCAGATGAAAATACTATAGTTGATATGATTAGTAAGTATAAAAAAAATGTAGATGTATATTATAATAAATATAGGAATGGAGTTGGTGGTAAGGGTAGTGTAGCAGGAAGTCATGAGATATTAATAGTTGCAAGTTCTAAATAATATTAAATTTTTTATTATGGATAAATAATATATGGTGACTTTTAATGAATTAAAATTAAAATACTCAAATAATGATCTTTTATTATTCTCATTAAATGAATATGGTATTTTATGGCTTAAAATAAAATCTATTTTAAGAAAAGATATAATAAAAGATTTTTTAATTATAAATGGAATTATATTACAGACAACTAAGCTTGAAGATAATTTTGAGGAATTATATGGTATTTTATCTTCAGATGTTATTAAATCAATAGATATGATTGATAAATATTGTATTTATAAATTTAATGATAATTTAATAGATATAAAAAATATAGAAAAAGAATTATATAAAATGAAATTTTTTGAATGGGGTGGTGATTATAGTAATTCTTTAGATAAGTATTTTGTAACTAAATATGTAAAAACTAAAGATATAATACCATATAATATTATTACCAATAATATAGGAAAAGATATTCAAAATTCTGTATTAGGTTATATAGTTAGCAGTTGGTATAATTATTGGTCATCTGTACTTATTGAAAATATTTTTAAAAAGCAAAATTTTGTTGTACCTGCTATTGGAAATATAAAAAATGTAGATTTCTTTATAAAAAATATTCCTTTTGATTTAAAAGTTACTATTTTTCCAAAAGGTTATATGGAGAAAATAAGAAAAGATAGTAATTTGAAATCAGAAATCAGTACTTTAAAAAATATAGCAAAAAAATTTAATATATCATATGATAATAATGATGATAAAAATTTACAATATAAAATTTTAGAAAGATTAAAGTTAATAAAAAATAAAGAAGCTAAATTAGAATTATTAAATTTCAAAAATGAACAAATAAAAATAATAAATGATACAATAACTAATTACAAGCCATTAATAAAATATTTATATGAAAATCAAGGAGATATGAGATTTGGTTGTGAAAATAGAATATTTATTATAGTAATTGATGTTAATGATATATATAATTCATGGAAATTAAAAAGAAATATAGAATTATTAGAAAAACCAATTAAAAAATATATAAATAATTTTAATACTAATAATTTAGATAAATTAAGAATTGATTTTATTTATAAAAATAAAAAATATACAACATATTCTGATATTATATTTATAATTAATCAATAAAAAAATAAGGAGAAAACATGAAAGTTGCTATAATATTTGGAAGCAGATCTGATACTGATAAAATGAAGGGTGCTGCTTCTTGTTTAAAAGAATTTGGAATCGAGTATAAAGCATTTGTTCTTTCAGCTCATAGAGTGCCTGAACATCTTGAAAAAACCATTAAACATATAGAAGAAAATAATTATGAAGTGATAATAGCAGGGGCAGGACTTGCTGCACATTTACCGGGTGTAATAGCTTCAAAAACTATACTTCCTGTTATTGGCGTTCCTATTAGTGCTAGCAATCTTGACGGAATGGACGCTTTACTTTCTATAGTTCAAATGCCTAAGCCTATAACTGTTGCTACTGTTGGTATTAATAATTCTTATAATGCCGGTATGCTTGCTGTGGAAATGCTTGCTTTAAAATATAGTGATATAAAAAACAAATTGATAGAATTCAGAAGAAAAATGAAGGAAGATTTTATTGCTGATAATGAAAAGCCTATAGAGTTTGATATTTAATTATTTTAAAAAATATTATATAATATAGAGAATATATTTAAAAAGTTTAACTATAATAGGAGTTAATATATGTCTAAAGAAAAAAAAGAAATGATGTACGAGGGAAAAGCTAAAAAGATTTATGCTACAGATAATCCTGATGAAATAATTGTGTATTATAAAGATGATGCTACTGCTTTTAATGGCGAGAAAAAAGGTTCTATAAAAGATAAAGGCGTTATGAATAATGAAATAACAACTTTGCTTTTTAAAATGCTTGAAAAAAACGGAGTAAAAACTCACTTCATAGAAAAGTTAAATGAAAGAGAACAGATTTGTCATAAAGTTAAAATCTTCCCATTAGAAGTGATTGTTAGAAATTTAATAGCGGGTTCTATGGCTAAAAGACTTGGAATAGAAGAGGGTACAGTTCCTCCTAATACTATATTTGAAATTTGTTATAAAAATGATGAATACGGCGATCCTTTAATTAATGATCATCATGCTGTTGCTTTGAAATTGGCTACTTATGATGAATTAAAATATATTTATGAAGTAACTTCAAAAGTTAATAATCTATTAAAAGATGCTTTGGATAAAATAGGCATTACTTTAGTTGACTTCAAAATTGAATTCGGTAAAAATGCAAAAGGTGAAATACTTTTGGCTGATGAGATTACTCCTGATACTTGCAGATTCTGGGATAAAGAAACTGGTAAAAAATTAGATAAAGACAGATTCAGAAGAGATTTAGGTTCTATTGAAGAGGCTTATATAGAGGTTTTAAATAGACTTAATAATCTATAATTAGTTTATAGTACATATAAAAAAGACTTTGCTTGATTTCAATATTCAGCAAAGTCTTTTTAATTATTATTTGATTAATTTTATTTCTTTTCTGGTTCTTTTATTTCTGTTATTTTTACTTCTTTAACTTTTTCATCAGCGGTTTTTTTAAGTGTAAGTTTTTCTCTGTCTTTTTCAGCTATATAATAGTTATTTCTTAATTTAAATACTAGATCTTTAGCACCATTAATACCATCATTTTTTTTATATGCCTGAATAATTATTTGTATTAATGATATAGTAGATGGAAGTCCTATATATATAATAGCTATACCTGCAGATGGAACTGTTGCTATTGAAGAAGCTATTAATGCCTTATCTTTTCCGAATTTTTTTGATGATACTATAGCAGTAGCAGCAACTAATACGCCTCCTATAAGAACGCCCCATGCAATTTTACCTGTATTTTTTATGTTAGAAACTTTATTGCCAAGTTTATGCTCTATGTAAATAACATCATCGTCTGACATAAGAGCATTTACTAACTCTTCCTCATTCATACAAATTTTATAAGAAACTTCTTTCATAATAATTTCTAACCTCAGCTTTATTATATATTTTCATAATTATATAATAAATTTATTGATAAAAAAGTCAATTACTACATAAATATTTTTATTATGTCAGCAAGTCTTTTCAGCTGCAGGTCTGTTTGGTATTTCAGTAGGATATTCTCCTGTAAAACAGCCTATACAGTAATTCTGATTTTGTAAAGCTTCAAGCATATCTTCTATAGTGAGATATTCTAAAGTATCAGCATTAATTTCCTTTCGGATCTCTTCTACAGAGAGTTTAGCTCCTATAAGTTCTTTTTTAGAAGATATATCAACTCCATAGTAGCAAGGACTCTTTATAACAGGGGAGGCCGATCTGAAATGCACCTCTTTAGCACCTGCTTTTCTAACAATATCTATTAATATTCTGCTTGTAGTTCCTCTAACCAATGAATCGTCTATTAATATAACTCTTTTTCCATCTATTAAATGTCTTAAAGGGTTGAATTTTAATTTAACTGTTTCTTCTCTAGATGATTGTTCAGGCATGATGAAAGTTCTCCCTATATATCTGTTTTTTACTAAACCTATACTATATGGAATACCGCTTTCTTTAGCAAATCCTAATGCTGCTATTGTACCAGAGTCCTGAACACCTATAACTATATCAGCATCTATTTTATTTTTTTTGGCAAGCAATACACCTGTTTGGAATCTTACATTATAAACGTTAATACCGTCTATATTACTTTCAGGGCGTGCAAAATATATATGTTCAAAAGCACAAGGATAATGTTTAACCTGATCTTTAGAATATTTGAAAGATTTTACACCTTCTTCATCTATTATAACCATTTCTCCTGCTTCTATATCTCTTATGAATTTAGAACCTACAGCATCTAAAGCACAAGACTCGGAAGCTAAGAAATAATCGCCATTAGCATTTGTACCCAAACATAATGGTCTTATTCCATAAGGGTCTCTTACCCCTATAAGTTTTCCATCAACAACTATAACTAAAGCAAAAGCTCCTTTTATAATATTAACACATTCTTTAATGCCTTCTATGAAGTTATTAACAGTTTTTCTAGCTATAAGTTTAATAATAACCTCTGTATCTGAAGTAGCATTGAATGTTGCTCCTCCTTCTTCAAGTTCATATCTTAATTCTTCAGCATTAGTCAAGTTGCCGTTATGAGCTATAGCAATTTGCCCCAATCTGAAAAGGTTTTCAAGCGGCTGAGCATTTTCTATTTTACTAGCACCTGTAGTGGAATATCTTACATGTCCTATAGCAATATTACCTTCTGTATCCTTAGGTATATTACTAGAAAATAAATCTGATACAAGCCCCATAGATTTATAAGTAAATAAATGTTTGTAATTTGATACTGTAATACCGGCACTTTCCTGTCCCCTATGCTGTAAGGAATAAAGTGCATAATTTAATGTTTTTAATATATCTTTCTTTATTTCTTTAGAATAAATACCAAAAACTCCGCATTCTTCTCTAGGCTTATCATTCATATAAATATTATTCATCATATATTATTATAACCAACTTTATTTTTATTTTTAACCTGTCAATATTATAATTAATTGCATTTTTATACAATAGATTTATTGAATATTTTTTTATTATTATGTTTGCCTCTACTAACAATAGAGGCAAGTTAAAGCTGTTATCTGCTCCGGATCGCTTATTTATTAAGTATATACCTAAATAACTATATTTTGTCAAAAATAAAATTAAATATGGGACTTTGTCCCATACCCCAGTTCTTTTATTGATATAACGCACAGCCCGCCTTCGGCGAGAACCAAAACAACTGCATTTTTGACCTAAAACTAGAGTATTACACTATATTTAATACATATTCTTAAAATATAAAGTTCTAGCAATTGCGTTTTTTGCTACTTTTTTGTGCGGCAAAAAAGTAGATAAAATTTATATAAAGTGCATCAGTTGACAAAGTTAAAAATTTTCAGTATATACTGAAAATTTTTAACTTTGTCAATTTTTTATTCAACTTTTTCCCGCCGCATACGCTCTGCGGACTTCCTCAAAGAACCATACGAAGTACGCCTGCGGCGAAAGTGCAAGGTATAAAATTAGTACTAAATCATACTAAAATCGTCTTACATGTAAGATAGATTATTAATTTAAGCACACCTAAAGGTTGACTTCGTCAAATATAGCCCTTCGCGAAGCGTATCCGAGCCTGTCGAGGATATAGCTTCTCGCCTGCCGTAGGCACACTTCGTGAGGCGGGCTTCGCCTGTGGCAATACCATACCTACACTTACAGTGGACTTCGTCAGGTACTCCTTTCAGTCGCAGTACTTCCTTCGGTCGCAAAATAAGTGGGAGGCTAGTCCTACTAATAATAAAAATAAGAAAATAATTTTTGATAAAATATAGTTGTTTAGGTATATACAGAAAATATCAAATCAATCACAGTCTGTATGCAAAATTAATTGTCCGCATTTCAAACATTCAAATAAATATCCTTGGAAATTTACTTCTATTTCCAAATCTTCAATATATTCTCTTACCGAATCTTCATCATTATCAGAGGATATAATTATTTTATCTAATAAATTTCTTTCTTTTAATTCTTTATAGCCAACATAAGAAATAAATTTACAAAAATCATCGCAATGGTTTGGATAATACGGCTGCTGCCAAGCTGAATATTCTGGTGTTCTTTTTGTAAGTTCCTCAATTTTTTCATCTCTATTTTCTATGATATTGTCACTATCAAAAGGCTCATCAATAAAATCACAATTAAATTTTTCAGCTTCCTTTCCATTTGCTATGCATTCAGGGCATAACGGTTTTATATTGTCTTCACAATGCGGAATAGTATAATAAACCAAATCTGTTTCTTTTTCACAGCATTTACATAATACTTTATTATCTTCCTTTACAAAAAAAATTTTAACAATATTATCATCAACATATTTAAATTTAGGTATCTCGTTAGACATTTTATACTCCTTTATTGCTTTTAATTATTTAATCAAATTTTCTAAAATTAAAATGCTTCCGTACATAAATCTTCCAAATAAATGTTTATTATTCTCGTTTTTGCCCTGAATAGATATTTTTATATCAATTTCATCATTATAATTTGAATTTCTATTAAAAGGAGATTCTATATATAATGATAAGCCGCTGTAATTATCTAAGTATTCATAACCATTAACTTCTTCATAATATTCAGAAATTTCTTTAAATGCAAATTGAGAAGCGAAATTTTTTATATTTGATACTGTTGCTGTTATGTTATTATATCTATTGAACTCATCTTCTAAATCATCTATTATTTGAATCTGTTTAATAGGCTGTGCTATCTCGTAATCAGATAATTGATTGATACACTTTATTATTGAATCTTTATTTATTTCAGTAGGGGAGGCTAAACTTATTAAATTATTTTCATTTAATGTTATGTAATTATCATTTATATCAATGAAACTTCCATCTCCTAAATATCTGAAAATATTTATAAAATTTTCGTTTTCATCGTATAAGTTCCAAAATAAATTTACAGAATACTGACTCAAAAATGAATTATCAATATAAATCTTTTTCCAAAAATCATAACTCAATTTTCTTCCGTTCATTAGAAGCATTAATATTTTTTCTCTTTCTCTTTTTACAATATTCTTTATTTCTTTTTTCATGAAGTTTATTTCTGATTTTAACTCAGATGAAAAAGTTTTTGGAATAGTTTTTAATATTTTTTCTTTTTCTGTTATATCGTATATATCAACAGACATATTTGAATTTACGGATATTTTATATTTTTTCTCTTCTATATTTATTATTCTCTCTCCGTTTTTATCTAATGAAAAATCTGGAATTAGTAAACCGCTTAACTCATCTCTATTTATTTTCATTCTATCGGCTATAACATCTAGTGCAGAATTAGAAGCATTTCTTACGCTTTCAATCTTTGATTTTCTAGCCATTTCATCTATTAAACTTAAAGCGTATTTTCCGTCATTTAAAGCTAAAATATAAATATAATATGAACGCGGATAAAATTCTTTTCCCTGAATACTTTTAGCATAATCTTTTATGATATTTCCTTTTCCATATATGCCTACTATTATTCTTGAAGCGATTTTACTTCTGTAATTTTCAAATATTTTATAGGCAGCACTCCTGAAACTTTCTATATCTATTAAATCTATGATATTATCTATGATTTTTAATCTCATTACATTGTCTTTAACTTTCAAATAATTTCCGTAAATGAATTTAATTATTTTTATATCAATCTTTTTAGTTTTATCCCTTGAGAGAATATCATATTCATCTTTAATAAATTTTAAATTTTTATCAAAATATTCTTCATAATTATTATTAACATAATCCTGAACTTCTTCTATGCTATTAAACTTTACTTCATTTTTAGCTTCTATTTTTTCTCTGTATTCTATAAGGCTTTCAAGTTCATTATAATGTTCTTTTTCTAATTTTGTTCTAAAGGCTATAATCTTTCTGTTTTTAGAAGTTATAATAGTTTTGTATATATCTTTTATATCAATATCTTTTATTTTATCAAAATCTTCATAATACAGATTTATTCTAAGATTAATAGGCAGTTTATTTATATCAATATCATTATTAAATACATCATAAGCTTCTTTTATATTATCAAGATTCCATTTATCAGGATATTTATTGAAAGCTGATGCATTAAAAAACATATATGAAATTTTTTTAAGGTTTGAAGTATCCCAATTATTCAAATCATTATTGAAGTAATGAGCATCTTTAAACATACCAATCATATCATGAACATTTGAAGTATTCCAATTTTCTATGCCTTCAAAATTTTTTCTTTTGCTTTCTTTGAATAAAAAACTCATATCTTTTATAAGACTTGTATCTATATGGTATAGATTTATATTTTCATCATCAGTTAATTTTTTTAATTCTTCTTTATTTTTAGGTTTATATATAATTAAATTTTCCATAGGTAATCTTTTTATGTAATGATATAGCTTCAGAATCTGTAAGATGTGCAACATAATCTTTTACTAATTCTTCATCGCTGTTATAAGGTATATCTGCTTTTTTGAATAAAGTATCTTCTTCTATAATATCTTTATGCTTTAATAAATATTCAAATATTGTTGAAATTATTCTGTTTACTCTTTCAACATCTTCGAGTATTGCTTTGCTTTCATAAACAGTCTTAAACATGAAAGCTCTTAAATCATTTATAGCTTTTAATACTTTTTCATCAATATCAATTTCCATCTTTTCCATACTGGCTTCTATAACACCCATAATCATAGTGTCAGCTCTCTCTCCATAAGTTGTGCCAAGAACTTTAACTATATCTTTAGGTAAATCCTCATATTTAAGAAGTCCGTATCTTATAGCATCATCAACATCATGGTTAGCATAAGCTATAGTGTCTGATATCCTTACTATCATACCCTCATTAGTTGAAGGACCTGATGAGTCAGCAATAAGTTTTCCGTTTTTTCCTTTAGTATGCTTTATAATACCATCGCGTACCTCAAAACTTAAATTTAGTCCTTTGCCTTTTTCAAGATGCTCTACTACTCTTAAAGAATGTGAAGAATGATGAAAACCTTTGAAATATTTTGATATAGCTCTCTCTCCTGCATGTCCGAATGGTGAATGCCCTAAATCATGCCCAAATGCAATAGCCTCTGTTAAATCTTCATTTAATCTTAAAGCTCTTGCTATACTTCTTGCTATTTGCATAACTTCAAGTGTATGGGTGAGTCTTGTCCTGAAATCCCCTACAGAAAGCATTATAACTTGTGCTTTATCTTTAAGGCGTCTGAAATACTCGCTATGTACTATTCTGTCTCTATCCTGCATATAAATAGTTCTTATATCGTCTTTTTCTCTAGGATATACTGTGCCTTTACTATCTGCTGAGAAAGCTGCTGCAGGTGATAAAAAACTTTTTTCTCTGGTCTCTATATCAAGTCTTATAGTTCTCAAAATATTTTCCTTAAATAATAATTAAATTATAGTTTAATATATACTAAAAATTTTTAAGTTTGTCAATTTTTTGTTGTTCTTTTTCCCGCCGCATACGCTCTGCGGACTTCGTCAAAGAACCTTATATCCTCGATAAACTCGGATACGCTTCGCGAAAGTGCAAGTATGAAATTAGTACTAAATAATACTAAAATTGTCTTACATGTAAAATAATTTATTACATTTAAGTTCAAATATAGCCTTTTTGCTTCTTTGTGGCAACAAAAGAAGTGGGGTATGGGGCAAAGCCCCAGATATAAAAACAAAAATATAAATTTATTTTTGACAAAATATAGTTGTTTAGGTATATACTAAAAATTTTTAAGTTTGTCAATTTTTTGTTGTTCTTTTTCCCGCCGCATACGCTCTGCGGACTTCGTCAAAGAACCTTATATCCTCGATAAACTCGGATACGCTTCTCGAAAGTGCAAGTATAAAATTAGTACTAAATAATACTAAAATTATTTTACATGTAATATAAATTATTAGTTTAAGCTCAAATATATTCCTTCACCGAAGGCAGGCTTCGCATGTGGCAATACCACAGACACTTCCTTCGGTCGCAAAAGAAGTAGGGGGGTGGCACGTTTGTGTGCTTCGCAGCAAAGCCTTGCAGATATTCCAATTTAAAAAAAATTATTTCTTACAAAATATAGTTGTTTAAGTATATTCTAATAATTATGTTAATAATAAATCAATTAATAAAAAAATACAATTATAATAATTATTTATTTAGTTAAATAAAAAATCCTGTATTTTGAAAAAATAAATAAGCTAAAATAAATATTTAATAAAATACAAGATTTTTAATTTTTGTATTATTTATTCAACTGTAACACTTTTAGCCAAATTTCTAGGCTTATCAACATTGCATCCTCTTATTACAGATGTATGATATGCTAATAATTGTAATGCCACAATGGAAACTATAGGCATAAACATATCCTCAACTTTAGGAAGATATACTATTTTTTTATATGAATCTTTATCTATATCAATACCTTCCTTTACAAAAAGTAAAACATTAGCTCCTCTTGATATTACCTCTTTTGTATTGCTTATCATTTTACTAAGTATTTTTTCTTGTATAGCCAATGCCACTACAGGAGTATTGTCTGTGATAAGAGATATGGCACCATGTTTGAGTTCTCCTCCTGCATAAGCCTCACAATGAATATAGCTTATCTCTTTCATCTTTAAAGCTCCTTCCATTACCTGATAATAATCTAAATCTCTTCCTATAAAGAATATGCTGTTAGCTTCTTTATAATCATAGCATAGTGATTTTATTTCATTATTCATAGTTAGAACTTTATTTACAGAATCTATTGTATTAAGTAGATTTTTTATAAGTATTTTTATATAATCATTATCTTTGATTTTTCTTGCTGATATTATTTTAAAAGTTATCAAATACATTATAGCCATTTGTACAGAATAAGCCTTTGTAGAAGCCACAGATATTTCAGGGCCTGCATAAGTATATATAACATAATTTGCATTTCTAGCTATAGAAGAACTATTAACATTTACTATAGCTAAAGTTTTGTATCCTTTTTCTTTAACTAAATTTAAAGCAGCTAAAGTATCAGCAGTTTCTCCGGATTGTGATATAAATATAGAAAGAGTTTTTTCTGTGAGTATAGGGTTTTTATATCTGAACTCAGAAGCTATTTCGCATTCTACGGGTATTCTGCAATTATCTTCTATGAGTCTTTTTCCTATCATGGCAGCATGCATAGCAGTACCGCATCCTATTATATAAACCCTATCAAAGAATGTCCAAAAACTTTCATCTTCGATTCCGTCTCTTTTAAAATCTGGAATACCATGCACTATTCTAGGTTCTATTGTATCAAGAAGAGCTTTAGGCTGTTCATTAATCTCTTTAAGCATAAAATGTTCATATCCGCATTTTTCAGCTTGTTCTACAGTCCAATTTGCCTCAAGTATTTCATAATCTTTTTCTTTTAAGTTTTCATCATATATAGTTATTTTATTTTTTTCTAAAATAGCTATATCTCCGTCATCTATCAAAATGTATTTATTTGTATATTTTAATATTGCCGGTATATCTGAAGCTAAGAAATTTTCATTTTCACCTAAAGCAGCTATTAAAGGAGCAGATTTTCTAACGGCATATAATTTATTAATATCATCTTTAAAAATGATAGCGAATGCATAAGAGCCTTCTATAATATCCAAAGCCTTTTTTATGGCAGTTAAAGGATCGCCTTCATATAATGAATCTATTAAATTAGCTGCTGCTTCAGTATCCGTTTCTGATAAGAATTTATATCCTTTTTTTATTAAATCATTTTTTATATCTTTATAGTTTTCTATAATTCCATTATGTACCAATGTAAGCCTTTCAGTAAAATGAGGATGAGCATTAATATCTGAAGGAGCACCATGAGTAGCCCATCTTGTATGTCCTATACCTATATTTGACTCTATGTTTTTTTCATTTTTTAATATGTTTTTTAGATTTTCAAGTTTTCCTTCGGCTTTGAAAGTAATAATGTTATTATTAGAATCTGCTATAGATATACCAGCAGAATCATATCCTCTGTATTCTAATGAAGATAGTCCATGCATTAATATATCTGATGCCTTATTATTATAGCCTATATATCCAACAATACTGCACATAATTAAAAAGTCCTTAAATAAGATTTTATCAAAAATACATCATTTTTAAAAAATGAGTTTTTTTGATAATCGAATATGATAAATAAAAAAAGTAAAAAGTCAATACTGTTTGAAGTAATACTGTAAAAAAGATGCTTTACAAAAAGACTTATTTATTATAGAATTATGTTAATTAATTTTTCTATTATTACGAAATTATAAGTAATAAATTTCAATAAAACAGGGCATTATCATGAAGACTATTAATTTAATATTGGGTAACCATAATCATCAGCCGGTTGGCAATTTTGACTTTGTATTTGAAAATACATATAAAAATGCTTATAAGCCTTTTTTAGATATATTAGAAAAGTATAAAGACATAAAATTTAATTTTCACTATACAGGCTGTTTATTAGAATGGCTTGAAAAGAATCACCCAGAACATATTCAGGCTTTGAAAAAACTTGCAGAAGAAAAGAGAATAGAAATGCAAAGCGGTGGTTTTTATGAACCTATAATGCCTTCAATACCGGATAAAGATAAAGATATACAGATTAAAAAATTAAATGAATATATAGAAAAGAATTTTAATATTACTCCTCAAGGTGCTTGGATTGCTGAGAGAGTTTGGGAGCCTACATTAGTTAAGAATTTAGCTATGAATGGCATCAAATATATAATGCTTGATGATTCTCAGTTTTTAACTACAGGAATAGACACTAAAAATATGTTTGGTTATTTTATAACTGATAATGAGAATTATAAATTAAATATATTCCCAATATCTCAGGAACTTCGTTATTTAATACCGTTCAGAGATGTTGAAAAGTCTATTGAATATTTAAAATCAATAGCTACTGAAGAAGGCGACAGAGTTGTAGTTCTTCATGATGATGGGGAAAAATACGGAGATTGGCCTGGTACTCAAAAATGGGTATATGAAGATAAATGGCTTGAAAAGTTTTTTGATGCCCTTACAAAAGAGAAAGATACAATTATCACTACTACATACAGTGAATATATGGAGAAACATCCTCCTATATCAAGAATTTATATACCTACGGGTTCTTATGAAGAAATGCTTACTTGGGTTTTACCTGCTAAAGTACAGGACGAATTCCATTCAAAACAGGAGGAATTAAAAAAATCTGAAGATAATGAGATTGTAAGCAGATTTATGAGAGGCGGTTTCTGGAGAAATTATTTCAGTAAGTATTCTGAAAGCAATAGAATGAATAAAAGAATGATATTTACTTCTAATATGATAGGGGAGATTACAGAGTCTAATTATAAAGAAAAAGAAGAGGCTTTAAGCTATTTATTAAAAGGTCAGTGTAATTGTCCTTATTGGCATGGTACATTCGGAGGACTTTATTTAAATAATTTAAGACATGCTACCTATGCTAATTTAATTAAGGCTACTTGTATATCTTTAGAGAAAGTTTATGGAAGAAAATATTTTTTAAGTCATAGTTTGGATTTTGATATGGACGGCAGAGAGGAGATCATGATTTCATGTGAGAATGCCGGATTAGTTTTCCATACTTTAAGCGGTTCTTTAATAGAATGGGATTTGAAAAAAGGAAATCATATAAATTTAATAGACTGTCTTAGAAGAAGGGAAGAGGCTTATCATATAGCTGCTGTAAGAAATTCTAATAATGATCAAAATAATGATGAGCATGTATCAATACATGAAATAGCAAAAAAAGTTGATGAAAAGATTGCTAAATATTTGGTATTCGATAAAAATGAAAAAGTATTCGGAGTTGACCACTTCTTAAATAAAATGCCTACTGCTGAAGAATTCCAATTATTAAAGTATGAAGAAAATGCAGATTTTTATAATCTTCATTATAATGTTTTGGAAAATCTTATCAATAAAGATTATGCTACTGTATCTTTTGAAAAGACTTCAAAGGTTAATGGTAAAGATATACATTTGGTAAAAAGATATATTGTAAACAATGACGGAAAATTTTCTGTTGAATCTATTATAGAAAATAAATCTAATGAAGATATAGAATTTGTATATGCTTTAGAAAATAATATAACATTGCTTGCAGGACAGGAACCAGACAGATACTATATAGGAGGCAATGAAAAAGTTTCTAATAATTTGTCTGACTGCGGAGAATACAAAGGAACAGTTTTCGGTATGGCCGATGAATCATATATAAAAATAAATGTATTAATGGAAGCAAGCGAAGAAACAGTGTTCTTATATATGCCTAACTTCACTATATCCGATGCTGTTGATAAACTTGAAATGAATTATCAAAATTCTACTGTAGTATGCTGTAAGAATATATCATTAAAAGCCGGAGAAAAAGTTAAATATAAAGTAAAATTAGATGTTAAGTATATTTAATTTTAAAGGTAGTGTAGATGAAGCTGTTTTGTGTTATATCTGATAAGAGTCATGTTGGTAAGACTTATATTTCTTCTCATATAGTATCATCATTAAAGATGCTTGATAAAAGTGTATGCTATTATAAACCTTTTGTAATGGAAGTAAGAGATAATAAATTATTCGACCCTGAATATATAAAAAATACAACTTCTTTAAAAGCTTCAGAAATATTTGTTTCCTATGCTACCAATGGAAATATATCTCCTCTTCACAGTATTAATGCAAAAATAGATGAAAGAGATATTACCGATCTTATAGATGAAAGTAATAATACTTATGATTATATGGTGTTTGAATCATTATCTTTATATTCGCCTATAAAAGAGAATTATAATTTTATGGATTTAATGCTTGATATAGAAAAAGAAAATGAAATTCATATAATACCTATTGTAGAATATGATTATAATGTTATACATTCATCTTTAGAGCAGGTGGAATTATTTCATACTAGAGGATTTAAAATACCTTTTATAATTATCAATGTAAAAAAAGATGTATTTGTTTCATCTAATGTTATAAAGTATATTACAAGACAAATAGATCCCATAAAAGTTCATATAACAGAATTTGATAATAATGCAGGAATATCAAAAATAAATGATATTAAATATCCTAATATTATTAAGGATTTATTTTAGTAATAATATTTTATCTTCCTATTTTATCTTCTTAAGGAGCTTTTTCTGGCTACTACCTCGGGAGTATAACTTATTAAAGGAGATTTCTCTGTAAAAGGTTTTCCGTTTCCGAATAAAATATATTCTATAGAGTATAGAATTTTTTCATACAATTTCTGATCCATAGAGCTTAATCCTAAAAATTCAGATATCTCTAAATTGTCAAATCCTATTACACCTATATCTTTACCCATTTCATATCCATATTCATTTATAGCTTTAATTCCGCCTATAGCCATTTGATCGCAAAAATAAAAAATAGAATCTATTGTTTTATCCTGTAAAATTTTTTTTGTTATATTGTATGATTCTTCCATAGAAAAATTATATGTGGTAAACAGTTTGCAATCTATATTAAGATTTTCGCATGCAGTTTTTACTCCTTCGTATCTTTCTACTATATCGCCGCTTAATTCATAATGTCCTACAAAAGCAGTATTTTTCCAATTATTTTCATATAAATGTTCTATGGCTAATTTACCGCCTAAATAATCATTAACATCTATATTTAATCCGTACTCCTGCTGAGGCATATTTAAAAATACTGTAGGAATTAAAAAGTCATTTGTAATTTCTTCGGTCTCAGTTGATAAACTTATAATACCTCTAATATCGCTCCATTTCTTTTTGTTTTTATTAATAAGTATATTCAAAGGTATATTTTCATTATTTTCATATAGTCTTATTGAAATATTATATTTTAAAGTTATTTTCTGTAAATATTTAATTATATCAGAAGCTACCATCAAATTATGATCTCTTAATATAAATAATATATCCCTATAGTCTGATTTTACTATTGATCTTAAATCTTCAGGATAGTATTCAGCCAAAACAGACATTATCTCTCTAAAAGTATCACTATGCAGTTTTTCAGGAGAATAAAAAAATCTCTTTACTGTTGTTTCTGCAATATTTAAAATTTTAGCAATATTCTCAACTTTCTCTTTCTGTACCATTGAACCAGTCCTGTAATGATTTCTTATATTATATTACATTTTTTTATAATAAACAATATCATAATAATGATATTAAAAATATAATAAATATTAACAAAAATAGTAATTAATATTAATAATAGTATATTTTATATAAAAAATCTATATCTTTAACTAAAAAATGATTATATAGTACTAAAAAAATGATTTTTTAGTATCATTTTATTGATATTGTAAAATATTTGTATATAATAATAACTATAGATATTTTATAGGCTGAATATTTAATTAATATTCAATTTTATAAATAAAAGGAGATGGAAATGATTAAATTTGTTTTGGTAGGTGCAGGAAGTGCACAATTTGGATGTGATATGCTTGGGGATATTTTCTCTACTAAGTCTTTAGAAGGCTCTCATATAACTTTACTTGATATTAACCCTAATGCTTTGAAAAAAGTATATGATTATGTTAAAGAGTTTATTGAGTCTAATAAATTAAATTTTACTGTTGATGCCACTACAGATAGGAAAGAGGCTTTTAAAAATGCTGAATTTATTATAAGTTCAATAGAGGTAGGAGATAGATTTCAATTATGGGATGAAGATTGGAAAATACCTATGCAGTATGGTATTCATCAGGTTTATGGAGAAAATGGAGGACCTGGAGGAGTATTTCACTCTTTAAGAATCATTCCGCCTATTTTGGATATAGTAAAAGATGCTATGGATATATGTCCTAATGCTTATATATTCAATTTCTCAAATCCTATGACTGCTATATGTACTGCTGTAAAAAGAGTTTATCCTAATGCTAAATTTATTGGTATGTGCCATGAGATAGGCTGGCTTCATAAATGGCTTCCAAAAATTTTAAGAATGAATTATGACTCATTTGATATTAAAGCAGGAGGACTTAATCATTTCAGCTGCTTATTAGAAATTAAAGATAAAAAAACAGGAAAGGATTTATATCCTGATGTATTAAAAAATGCACATGGTTATTTTGAGCATGAAGTAGGCTATAGTGATTTATTAAAATACGCTAAAGCAAATAATGCATTTTCAAAAACAGAAAGTTTTGATCACTCTATAGAAGATAAATTAAAAGGCGAATTTATATGGGCTGACAGAAGATTATTAAAAGTGATATTAGAAAAATATAATCTTTTGCCTATAACAGTTGACAGCCATTTCGGTGAATATATAGGCTGGGCTTGGGACGTTGTTGATCATAGAGGAATATTAGATTTCTATGAATTATACAGAACTGTACTTTCTAAAGCTGAACCTAAAATAGAGTTAAGAGTAAAAGAAAGAGCTTCAAGCATAATAAATGGTATTGTTACAAATGAAAGCTATGTAGAAGAGGCTGTTAATATTTTGAATGATGGATTAATAGAAGATTTGCCTAGCTGGATAGCAGTTGAAGTTCCTGCTGAAATAAGCAAAGACGGAGTTAAAGGCGTAAAATTAAATAATGTTCCTAAAGGTTATTTATCACTTTTAAGAAATTATGTAAGCGTATACGATTTAACAGCTGAGGCTGCTATACATCATAAAAAAGAATATGCTATACAGGCTATACTTGCTAACCCTGTTGTTAATGTATGTAAAAATATTGAAGAGATGGTGGACAGAATGATAGATTCTCAAAAACCATATTTAGATTATTTAAAATAAGTTATTTTTATTTTCGTCTGCGTTTTATAAAGGAGGATGCAAATATTTTAGAGATTATAAAGCTCTGAATTATGATATAAAAATTTAAAATGAGGGGGATATAAAATGTTTGCCAATATTGATTTAAGGGCTAGTTTCCAAAAATTTGGGGCGGCCATGTTTGTACCGGTATTACTTTTTTCGTTTTCCGGTTTAGTTGTAGGATTAACTATTATTTTTAAGGATCAGTCTATAGTAGGTAATTTGGCTAATCCTGATGGAACATTCTACAAGTTAGTATTTATAATAGAAGAAGGTGCTTGGACTATATTCAGAAATATGCCTTTATTTTTCTGTTTAGGTATTCCTATAGGTCTTTCAAAAATGGCGCCTGAAAGAGCAATATTAGCAACTTTGATATGTTACTTATCATATAATTATTTTATAGCTGCTATACTTAAATTTTGGGGTCCTCAGTTTGGAGTTGATTTCACTCAGGAAGCAGGCGGAGTAAGCGGTTTAGCTTTAATAGCAGGTATTAAAACATTAGATACAAGCATAATAGGTGCTATATTTATAGGAGTAGTTATTACTATTATTCATAATAGATTCTATGAAACAAAACTTCCTGATTATTTGGGAGTATTCCAAGGAACATCTTTTGTACATATTATAGGTTTCTTTGTTGTATTGGTTTTAGCATTCTTAACATGTTTGATATGGCCTAAAATACAGGCTTTGATAGCTTCAATGCAGAGCTTCTTAGCCAGTGCAGGCGGAGCAGGAGTATTTATATATACTTTTTTAGAAAGAATATTAATACCTACAGGACTTCACCATTTCATTTATGGACCTTTTATTTACGGGCCAGCTGTTGTACCTGAAGGTATAGAACCTTATTGGATAAAACATGTTGCTGAATTTTCAAATATGGTTGAGCCTCTTAAACAATTATTCCCTGAAGGCGGATTTGCTTTGCATGGAAACTCTAAAGTATTCGGAGCTCCCGGACTTGCTTTAGCAATTTATTTCTGTGCTAATAAAGAGAATCGTGAAAGAATGGCTGCTTTACTTATACCTGTAACATTAACATCAATACTTGTAGGTATTACTGAACCTTTAGAGTTTACATTCTTATTTATATCTCCTTTCTTATTTTTAGTGCATTCTATTTTGGCTGCTAGTTTAGCTACAGTATTATATGTAGTTGGAGGCGTAGTAGGAAACTATGGATCAGGATTAATAGCTTTCATAACGCAAAACTGGATATTTGCTATGAAAAATCATTCATCTATGGTTATAGCAAATATTGTTATAGGGCTTATATTTACTGGTATATGGTTTGTTGTATTTAGATTTTTAATATTGAAATTTAATATTCCTACTCCGGGAAGAGGAGACAGCAAAACTAAACTATATACCAAAAAAGATTATAAAGAAAGAGAAGCTAAAAAATCAAGTTTTGATGAGCAGGCTGCTATTTATTTAGAGGCATTGGGCGGAAGAAATAATATAGAGCATGTTACTAATTGTGCTACTAGATTGAGAGTAACAGTTAAAGATGTGAATCTTGTAAAAGATGTAGATGCATTCAAAGAAGGCGGTGCTCATGGACTTGTTAAAAAAGGAAATGCTATACAAATAATAGTAGGTTTATCAGTTCCTCAAGTAAAAGCTAAATTTGAAGAACTTTTAAAAACTAGTGAATAATAATAATATTTAATAAATTTTTTAAGGAGTAATAAAATGAAAAAACATTCAGTTGTTATAGCCGGAGGCGGAAGTACTTTTACGCCAGAAATTATTTTAATGCTTTTAAGTGAAGAAGGAAGATTTCCTTTATCAGAATTGAAATTATATGATAATGATGCAGAAAGACAGGCTATAGTTGGAAATGCTTGTGCTATCATCATGAAAGAGAGAGCTCCTCATGTAAAATTTTCTTTCACAACAGATCCTAAAGAGGCTTTCACTGGAGTTGATTTTGTTATGGCTCATATAAGAGTTGGTAAATATGAAATGCGTTCTTTAGATGAAAAAATACCTCTTAAATACGGATGCGTAGGACAGGAAACTTGCGGTGCCGGCGGTATGGCTTATGGTATGCGTTCTATAGGAGGAGTTTTAGATCTTATAGATTATATGGAAAAATATTCTCCTAATGCTTGGATGCTTAACTATTCTAACCCTGCTGCTATAGTTGCTGAAGCTTGCAGAAGATTAAAACCTAATTCTAAAGTTTTAAATATCTGTGATATGCCTGTTGGTATAGAAGATATCATGGCATCTATATGCGGTTTGAAATCAAGAAAAGAAATGCAAGTAAGATACTTCGGTTTGAACCATTTTGGTTGGTGGACTAGTATAATAGAAAAAAGCACAGGCAGAGATTTAATGCCTATATTAAAAGAATTCGTTTCTAAAAACGGATACTTACATCCATCTATGGAAGGACATGTAGATGCTGATTGGCATTCTACTTATGAAAAAGCTAGAGATGTTTTAGCTGTTTCTCCAAACTTTATGCCTAATACTTATTTCAAATATTATTTATTCCCTGATTATGTAGTAAGCCATTCAGATATTAATTATACTAGAACTGATATGGTTAGAGACGGCAGAGAGAAAAGAGTATTTGGAGAATGCAGAAGAATAACAGAGGCAGGTACTGCTAAAGATTCTACATTTGAAGTAGGAGGACATGCTACTTATATAGTAGATTTAGCTTGTGCTATAAGCAATAATACAGGAGAAAGAATGTTATTAATAGTTCCTAATAATGGTTCTATAATAAACTTTGATCCTACTGCAATGGTTGAAATACCTTGTATAGTTGGCTGCAATGGCCCTGAGCCTTTGGTAATGGGAGAGATTCCTAGATTCAATAAAGGATTAATGGAACAGCAAGTAGCTGTAGAAAAATTAGTTGTTGATGCTTGGATAGAAGGTTCATATTTGAAAATGTGGCAGGCTATCAGTATGTCAAGAACTGTTCCTAGTGTTGAAGTTGCTAAGAAAATATTAGATGAGTTAATAGAAGCTAATAAAAAATATTGGCCTGAATTAAAATAATTATTTTTTAATAATTATATGATATTAGAATAGGGAAGGGGAAATTATTACTCCTTTCCTATTTTTTATATATACTGAAAATTTTTAAGTTTGTCAATTTTTTACTGTTCTTTTTCCCGCCGCACGCCACAGGCGGACTTCGTCAAAGAACCAAAAAGTGCAAGTGTAAAAATTAGTACTAAATCATATTAAAATTGTCTTATATGTAAGGTAATTCATTAAATTTAAGATAAAATATAGCCTTTCGCGAAGCGTATCCGAGCCTGTCGAGGATATAGCTTCTTTGTGGCAATACCATACCTACACTTACAGTGGACTTCGTCAGGTACTCCTTTCAGTCGCAGGTACTTCCTTCAGTCGCAAAAGAAGTGGGGGTGTTACGAAGTACGCAGAGCGGTGGGGCTAGTCCCCACAAATAATAAAAATAATAAAATAATTTTTGACAAAATATAGTTATTTAGGTATACTCTATTACTAAAAAATTTATTACATATTTATAATATAATTGTTTTATTAAAAAATTAATTATAGGAATAGTAAATGCAGATAATAAATATATTCGATAAAACTATAATAGAATTTGCTCATAGTTTACATAATAATTATCAAATATTAGATTTGTTTTTTTCATCTATAACATATTTAGGAGAATCAATTCCTTTGATAGTATTTACAATTATATTAATATTCATAAAAAGGACTAGAGTCTGCGGTATTAATATGGCTGTAAGTTTATTCATATCTATATTGCTAGGAGCTATTATATTAAAACCATTAATAGCAAGAGAACGTCCTTTTACAGATCCCGTTTATAATGAATATTGGATTGCTGTTGGAAAGCATCTTGAAACTTCATTTTCATGTCCTTCCTCACATACTACTGCATCATTTGCTGTGCTTTTTCCTATTTTTCTTTATTTTAATAAGAAATATAGTTTTATAGCTGTATTGATTGCAGCATTAATAGGCTTTTCAAGAATTTATTTAGTAGTTCATTATCCTAGCGATGTAGTATTTGGGGCATTCATTGGGATAAGCGTATCTTGTTTAACTTATTTTATTTTTAAGAGATTGAATATTGAATACAGATTAAATCAAATTCCAATCATAAATAAATTCGATAACCCATAAATATAATAAAAGCCCAAACCTTATTTGGTAAGGGCTTTTCATTCATTATTATCAACATATATTAGAAATTAAAGAAGTATAAATAATCATCAGAAAGATCTTCTTCTTCCTCTATTTCTGAAGCTAATATAAATTCTACAGTAACATTTTTTTCTTTAGCTGTAGATAAATTCAAATCCAAATTAGCTCTTCCAATAACTTTAGCAGGTGCATCTGTAAGAACTATTATCAATCTTTTCTGATTAATATAATCAAATGTTTCTAATGCTTCCTGCAAAGCTTCATACATAGGTTCTGCTTTATCTCCGCCTCCTGCTGCATAGAAATAATTAACTTCTCTATTTATAAAGTTAATATTATCGCTGAAGTCTATTTTTTTTGTAAGATAAGTATCTTTAACATCTCTGTAAAGCAAAAAACCTACTCTTGAATATTTATGATTATCGAATAATTCTGTAATCATACCTCTTATATCTCTTTTTATGGTTTTCAAATAAGGATGCATACTTTCTGTTGTATCTAGCACTACAACTAAATCGATACTTCCTTCATCTTTGTATCTTTTAATAATGCTTTTAACTTTATCGCTCAATTCTTCTTTATCTTTTACATAATTATTAGGAGTATTGAATGATTTACTAGCATTATTTAAATTATCCATAGCTTCCAAGTTATAATTGAAATTTTCTTTTACTTCAGGTTCTTCTATAGCTTTTTCTTCTTCTACAGGTTTTTCAACAATATTAGCAGAAGATAAAATTTTTATCTCATTATTTTCTTTTTGAGGCTGAGCATCTTTTTTTACTATTATGGTATTTGTAGAAGTTTCTATCACTCTATCTCTAGGTCTTATTTGTACAGGGCCTTCATTTCCTCCGCTAGGCATTTGAGGAGGTACTGCTTCCTTTTGTACATTTGTAGTTTCTATAACATAATCTATAGGATAAGTAAAGCTTTCACCCTGAGTATTAAATACATTGAAAGATAAATATCTATCCTCAGGCAGCTGTTTAAAATATGCTTTTATATAAAGTTTTTTACCCAATGATCTATTAAAAGTATCTTCTAATACAATACCGCTGCTGTCATAATTTCCGGTATTTCCATAAGAAGTATCTATTAATTTATATGATGTATTTGTTCTTCCTTCTCTTACATAAAATGCATATTCTCCGTTATCGCCTCCGGAGTAGTATAGATAAAATGCATATAGATCGCCTTCTTTTTCAACATTTCTAAGTGTTATAGTAGGTGTTGAAATTTCAGCATTATTTGCCTTTAATATTATTTCATTATTTATTAAAATCTCATTGTTGATATTATAGGCCTCTAAAATTAGAGTAATATTATCCCTTAAAGTAAATGAAGAATTATTGTTTCTTCTATCCAAATATACATTTTGCGGAATAAATACTTTAAATACTTCCCCAAGTTTATAATGATAATCGCTTTCTCTTATTCTGACTATAGAGTTAGTATTGCCGCTATTATCAATATAAAGATAAGAATTAAAACCGTCTTGTCCTTTTAATTGTATTCTATATCCGTATACATTCGGCTTTTTCTTTAAATAAAGCTGATATCCATTTATAAACTTTACTATTTCTATATCGTTAGTAGTAATTTCTAAAGAATAGGTATTTACGGCGATTTGACCATATAAATTTTCTAAAGTAGAAATGAATACTACCGATAAAATAACAAACAAATATTTATATCTTATGTTTCTCATGTTGATACCTCTTACAGATTATTATCGGTTAAGGATATCATAAATCTGCATTGTTATGTTAATTGACTATAATATTTTTAATAATGAGTTTACATAACTTCTGAATTCTTAATATCATAAAATATTTTTTACTTCAATGACTTCGCTTGATTCTGTAAAATTATTTATTGTTAGTAATTTTATTGAATGAGTTCCATCATTAAGTTCTGCATGAGCTATAAAATAATAATTGATTCCTTTTACAACTTGGCTTGCAGCATAAAGTTCTGGAGTATATTTTATATCTTTAATATCTTTAACAGCATTTTTAAATATTTTAATAATATCATTAGCTTCTTTAGAATTTGATATATTAATTTTAGCTTCATCGGATGATGTGCATACTATTCCGCCGACACTGCTCTGACTGCTTTCTATTATCTTTTCTAATTTTACTATAGATATTTCATTTGAAGGAGATACATTGCATATAATAATTTCATAATAAGGCAATGCTGAAGGATATGTTATTTCGCTTCGGCATATAAAAGCATAATTTATACCATTAACTGTTTGATTTCCTAAATAAAGCATTAATTCTCTTTTTACGCCTAATAAATTCTTTACAGTATTATCAAAAATTGTTTTTATATTTTCATCTACTTCATTTATTTGTTTAGGATTAATATCCCATTCTCCTGTTTTTATCATTTTTTGTGCATTTTGCTGTGAATTATTATTTTGTTTTTCTGATTGATTAGAGCATGATATTATTGATATAAAAGATATCACAATAGTAAAGAGTATTAATATTTTTTTCATAATGTTTTCCTTTAAAAATTATTGCTATATAAAACAGTTTATACAATAAATAGAAATAAATACAATCTAAAAATAATATGAAATCATGTGTTTTTTTCAAAATAATTTATATTTACATAATTGAATATATGAAAATATTAGTGAAAATTTATTATTGATTTAATTATTTTAAATGTTAGAATATACTAACATTATTCATGTATGGAAAATATTTATGAAAGATTATGAAAAATTATCAAAAGAACATTTCAATAGGCAAGCTAGTATTTATGATGAAAAAGATACTATTTATTATTCTAAATACGGAAAAATAAGCTGCAATTATGTGTCAGAATATTTAAAAAATATAGATTATAATAAACTTCTAGATATAGGCTCTGGAACAGGTTATTTAATAAATATGCTAAAAGATAAAGAAATGGCAGAATTTTATGGACTTGATTTATCAGAAGAGATGATAAAGATTGCAAAATCTAAAAATATTGAGAATGCTCAATTTATTTTGGGCAGTGCCAATAAACTTCCTTTTGATGATGATGCTTTTGATATAGTAACATGTATACAAAGTTTTCATCATTATCCATATCCTAATGAGGCTATGAGAGAGGCTTATCGAGTTCTCAAAAAAGGAGGACTTTATATATTATCAGATACAGGAGTTGGCGGAATTGCAGCTTGGATAGACAATCATATTTTATTTAAGATAATGAAAAGCGGAGATTGTCATACAGAAAACAAAGAAGGTATATCTAAACTAATGATAAAAAACGGATTTAAAGTAATAGATAAAAAACAAATAAAAGGTTTTATATATTCTGTTGTAGGACAAAAATAATAGATATATAAAAAATTAAAGCTGATAATAAATTTTATTTACAATTTACTATCAGCCTTATTAATAATATTATAATCAATAATAATTATTTTTCTAATCTAGCTCTTAAAGTTTTACCCATTTCTTCATAACCTTTTTTACCAAGCATAGCAAACATATTTTTCTTGTATGCTTCTACACCGGGCTGATCGAATGGATTAACTCCAAGTATATGTCCAGATATTCCGCATGCTTTTTCAAAGAAGTACAAAAGCTCTCCAATAGTGAATGGAGTAATTTTATCTAAATCTATTATGATATTTGGTACTCCTCCATCAACATGGGCAAGAACTGTAGCTTCTAATGCTGATTTGTTAATTTCATGTAAAGATTTTCCATCTAAATAATTAAGTCCGTCCAAATCAGAATCTTCTTTTTTCATTTTTAAGTCAATATCTTCTTTATCAACTCTTATAACTGTTTCAAATAATCCTCTTTTACCGTCTTGTATGAATTGACCTAAAGAGTGTAAGTCAGTAGAGAAATCAACAGAAGCAGGGAATATACCTTTTTTATCTTTACCTTCACTTTCACCGTATAATTGTTTCCACCATTCAGATACATAATGCATTCTAGGTATATAGTTAACCATTATTTCTGTGCTGAATCCTTTATTATAAAGAGCATTTCTTATCATAGCATATAACATAGAAGGATTTTTCTTATAATCCATTTCTTTAGTTATTTTTGCCATAGAATCAAAGCCTTTAACAAACTCTTCGATATTGATTCCAGCAACAGCTATAGGTATAAGTCCTACAGGAGTGAGAACTGAATATCTTCCGCCTACATCATCAGGTATTACAAAAGTTCTATATTTATTTTCTGTAGATAATGTTTTTAAAGCTCCTTTTGCTTTATCTGTAGTAGCGATTATTCTTTTAGCAGCACCGTCTTTACCATATCTTTTTTCAGCATATTCTTTTAACATTCTGAAAGCTATAGCAGGTTCAGTTGTAGTACCGCTTTTTGATATAACATTAATATAGAAGTCTTTTCCCTCTAAATAATCTAATAAATGTTTGAAATATTCTCCGTTCATATTATGACCGGCATATACAACCTGAGTATTTCCTTTTTTAGCTTGAGAGAAAGGATTCAAAAATGATTCAATTACTGCTTTACCGCCTAAATAAGAACCGCCTATACCAACAGATACTAATACTTCAGCATTTTCTCTTATTTCTTTAGCTAATTCATCGATTTCTTTAACCATTTTCAAAGCTTCAGTTGGTAAATTAACCCAGCCTAAAAAGTCATTTCCGGCACCTTTTTTGTTTTCAAGAAGTTCATTTGCATATTTAGCATGCTCAGCAAGATATTCCAATTCATGCTCTTGTAAAAATCCTAAAACGTTTTTATAATTTATAGATAGCATTTAATAACTCCCTCATTTTATTTTGCTCGATAAATTATACTATAATAATACCGAAAAATAAAGTGAAATAATTTAAAATAAATTGCAGGAAAATAAATAAATGATTTTGTCAGGGCTTGAAATAGAAAAAAATCTCGGTAAAGATATAATAATAGAACCATTCAATAGAAAACAATTAAATTCAAATAGTTATAATGTAAAACTTCATGATAAACTTTTGGTATATAAAGATAATGTTCTTGATATGAAAAAACCAAATGAAGTAGAGGAAATAATAATACCAGAAAGCGGTTATCAATTAAAGCCTAATGAATTATATTTAGGCAGAACTTTAGAATATACTAATACAAAAAAATTTGTTCCTATGATAGAGGGCAGATCATCTATAGGAAGGCTTGGAATATTTATTCATATTACTGCTGGTTTCGGAGATGTAGGATTTGCAGGATACTGGACTTTAGAAATTTTCTGTATAAAGCCTATAATAATATATCCAGGGGTTGAAATAGCTCAGCTTTATTATCATACAATAGACGGAGAATATGAAGAGTATACAAGCAGCAAATACCAGAATAATACTGATGTTCAGCCTAGTATGCTTTATAAAGATTTCAAGTAATTTAGTATTTGTATTAAATTTTTTAATTAATACTTTTATATTAAAAATAATCCATTTCAATTTTTACATTTGAAATATATTTAGTGTATACTGAAAATTTTTAAGTTTGTCAATTTTTTTATTGTTCTTTTTCCCGCCGCAAAAAGAACCAAAAAGTGCAAGTATAAAATTAGTATTAAATCGTACTAAAATTGTATTACATGTAATATAATTAATCAAATTTAAGTTAAAATATAGCCTTTTTGCTTCTTTGTGTCAACAAAAGAAGTGGGGGTTCGGGGGCTAGTCCCCGAAATAATAAAAACATAAAAACTATTTTTTTGACAAATTATAGTTGTTTAGGTATATACTGAAAATTTTTAAGTTTGTCAAATATTCACCATATGGGCTTTCCGCACAGTATTGCAAATTATTATGGATAGCCAACTATACGTGCGGCTGATTACTCACTATTTTACAAAAATTAATAATTTATCTTACATATAAAACATATTTGATCGATATAAAATAATATTTTATTTTATAAAAAAATATTATTTACATTCATAAAAAAGCAAAAATTGACAAAATATAATTGTTTAGGTATATACTGAAAATTTTTAGTGTAATATAATTTTAGATTATTATATTATACAATTATATTTTTTAACTATTAATTTATAAAAGATTAAATAAATACTAAAAGTAAATTAGATATACCGTTTTCAGAAATTCCTATCATGGAATGCACAGAATGCGGTCTTACCCTTATAATATCGCCTTCTTCTAAATCCACGATTTCTTCTTCTACTATATATCTTACTTTACCGCTTAATACTATTACCATTTCTTCGGAAGGATGTTCATGATATGGTATTAATTGATTAGATTTTTGTGCAATGGCATAAACAGTATAGCCTTTATCAGACAAAGTTTCTATCAATCTCTCATCATCTTTTACGCAGTCGAATTCTCTTTCAGTTGTTGATTTGTAGTAATATTGTTCAGTCATTGTACACCTCATTATTATACTATAATTTCGGCTTGCAACCTCTTAAAATTGAATTT
Source organism: uncultured Brachyspira sp. (assembly GCF_944393015.1). Taxonomy (GTDB): domain Bacteria; phylum Spirochaetota; class Brachyspiria; order Brachyspirales; family Brachyspiraceae; genus Brachyspira. Next base: position 45,267 of record NZ_CALXYQ010000001.1, on the reverse strand, counting down.
ATAAAAAAATCAATGAAATTAATATGATATTTTCACATCATGTTCTTCCATTTATTAATTAAATTCATAGCATCAAGAGGTGTTATCGTATTAATATTCAAATCTTTTATTTCTTTTTCTATTTCACTTTCTTTTTCTATTATTTTAGGCTCTTCATAAAGCGGAAGTATATCTTTAGATTTTTGAGTATTTAATTCTATATTTTCTACCTGAACACTTGCATCAGCTTCTAATCTTTTTAATATTTCAGTGGCTCTTTTTATAACTTTATTAGGGGCACCGGCTATTTTTGCTGCATATATACCATAACTGGATTTAGCTGCTCCTTCAGTAACTTTTTTCATGAATATTATTTCATCTTTATATTCTTCAACTAATACTTTATAATTTTTTACACCTTCCAAATCTTCAAGCATAGTAAGTTCATGGTAATGCGTAGCAAATAGAGTTTTAGCTTTTTTATTTTCTTCATGAACTAAATATTCAACTATAGCCCAAGCAATGGAAAGCCCATCATAAGTTGAAGTACCTCTTCCTATTTCATCCATTATAACAAGACTTTTATCCGTACAATGATTTAAAATATATGCTGTTTCATTCATTTCTACTAAAAATGTACTTTCTCCTCTTGCTATATTATCGCTTGCCCCAACGCGTGTAAATATACGGTCAACTATAGAAATTTTAGCACTTGATGCCGGAACGAATGAACCTATTTGAGCAAGAAGCACTATCAAAGCTGTTTGTCTTAAATATGTACTTTTACCGCTCATATTTGGACCTGTGATTATAAGCATATGTTCATTTTTATTGTCTAAATATGTATCATTTGGAATGAAGCTTTCTGTTTTTAGATTAACTTCTACGACTGGGTGTCTTCCGTCTTTTATATCTATTATGCCGTCATCTGTTATTATAGGTTTTATATAATTATCTTCTTTAGCTAAGCATGCAAGCGAAGAATAAACATCTATTATGGAAATTACTCTTGCCATTTTTAATATTGAGTTTAAATATTCATTGGTTTTATTTCTAACTTCAATAAATATATTGTATTCTAAGGCATAACTTTTTTCATTAGCTTCATTTATAATAGTTTCATATTCCATTAATTTACTTGTAGTATATCTTTCGCTTCCTATTAATGTTTGTCTTTTTATAAAATCATTTGGAACTGATGATACATTTGCTTTTGTTACTTCTACATAATAGCCTATAACATTATTGTATCTTATTTTAAGATTATTTATTCCTGTATCTTGTTTATAATTATATTCAAGTTCTGCTATCCAAGACCTGCCTTCTCTTCTTGCTTCATTATATTTTTTTAATGTTTCATCATAATCATCTTTTATAATGTCGCCTTCATTTATAACGACTTTCGGGTCTTCTAATATTGCACGCTCTATCAAATCAGTTATTATTTTGATATCATTAACTTCTTCAAAGTTTACATCTTCAAAGTTATTCATTGCAAGTTCTGTTACAACTTCAAGAGAACCTACTAAAAATCTTTTTAATGATACTAATTCTTTTGGGTTAATCCTTCCTAAAGCCAATTTAGATGCCAGTCTTTCTATATCTCCAATATCCTGAAGCAAATCTCTTATTTTATACATAAACTTTTGATTTTTATAGAAAAACTCTACATTATTAAGTCTTTTATTTATTTCTTCTATATTTAATAATGGTTCTACGATTATTCTTTTTAAATATCTTGCTCCCATAGAAGTTTTTGTTCTGTCTATTGTGTCAAACAATGTCATTTTATTATTATCATTTCTTATAGTTTCTAATATTTCCAAACTTGCTATTGTGGCATAATCCAAAGTCATAGAATCTTTTCTATTATATAGCTTAATATTTGAAATATGCTCAAGAGAAGTTTTTGAAAGCTCCTGTATATAAAATATAGTTGATCCTAATAATGATATTAAAAGAGGTTTTTCTTCTATACCAAAACTTTTTAATGATACTGTTTTAAAATGATTAGTTAAAGTTTTATATGCATAAGAATATTCTGCAGTATAATTTGGGGTAGTGCTGTAAAATACATTATTAAATTTATTTTGAATTTCTTTTATAATAATGCTTTCAGAAACGGATTCTATAGTCATAATCTCTTTAGGAGAGAATCTTATAATTTCTTCTGTAAGTTCATTAATGATTTCTTTTAAAGCTTCATTATGATTTTCTAAATTAGAATTTATTTCTGTGGCATAAAGTTCTCCTGTAGAAATATCGCATATAGATAATGCAGCATTTTTCTCGCTTTTTGATACTATTACAGAAGCTAAATAATTATTGCTTTTTGATTCTAAATATTTATTTTCTGAAATAGTACCCGGAGTTATAACCTGAGTAACCTCTCTTTTTACTATACCTTTTGCAAGTTTTGGATCTTCCATTTGATCGCATATAGCAATCTTCATTCCTGATTTAACTAATCTTGATAAATAATTGTCTATAGCATGATAAGGCACTCCGGCCATAGGCACATTAGCTCTCTTTGTAAGTGTAAGCCCCAATATATCGGACACTACTTTTGCATCATCAAAAAATACTTCGTAAAAATCCCCCATTCTAAAAAGAAGTATACTATCATTATATTTATCTTTTATTTCTTTATACTGCCTCATCATAGGAGTGAGTTTTTGATTTTCTTCTTTTTCGCTTCCAAAAAATGTTTCTTGCATTATAGTTATCCGTTTATAAATTTTTTGATTAGTATAATATATTTTTATTCTTTAATCAAATTTGAATTTTTATTATTATGATATATGTTATTTTCAAATTCTTAAAAGAATATATTTTTTATATGTATAAAATCTAAATCTGTAGTATTTGAGTATTTACTGCAACTGAATAAAGTCTTTTATGATAGCAGTCACTTTTGGAGAAAGCATATAAAAAATTGATAATATATACTTAAAAAACTGTAATTTATTCAAAAATAAAATTATAGTTTGTTTTTATATTTTAGTATTTATATTCCATTATGCATGTTTATGCAATACCATGATTCTTTTTATATTGAAGTAATTATGGTATTGTTATATACAGAGTATGTATTTGTGTATAAGTATATATAGCCAGCAAATTGTAAATGCTATATATTTCAACTTAAATTTAATATTTTATATTACATGTAAAATAAATTTAATGTTGTTTAGTACTAATTTTGTGCTTACACTTTCGGCTGATAACACCATAGATGTATTTCGTTGGCATATTTTGTAATCGACTTTGTATGTTTCTTTCTATGTACACTTGCTAGAAAAATAACAATAAAAAAATTGACAAACTTAAAAATTTTAGTATAAATTCGCTTTTTATTATATGTTTGATATACTGTTATAATTAACAAGATTTTTATGTAAAATTAATAAAATTAAATATTAATTATGTTATGAACTTTTTAAAGTGATAAACGAGCAGCTGATAATTTTAGTTTTCAGTTATCTTTTGCTAGTTTATTGCTAGCAACAATAATAAATTATTATTTTAGTTATAATTTAATAAATATTATAATAGAGGCAATATGTCAGAGAATAAAACAGTAAGTAAAGAAAAGATAGCTAAATCATCATTAAAAATGTCATTGGTAACTACAGTAAGCAGAGTATTCGGGCTTGTAAGAGATCAAATACAGGCAGCTTTGCTTGGTACTACATTCATAGCAGATGCTTTTGCAATAGGATTTATACTTCCTAATCTTTTAAGGCGATTATTTGCTGAAGGTAATATGGTAGCTAGTTTTATACCTGTATTTACTGAACTTGAAAAAGAAAAGGGTATAGAAGAATCAAAGAAATTTTTTAGGGCGGTTTTTACATTATTAGGATTAATACTTATAGTAGTTGTAGGTATTGGAATAATAATATCTCCTTTGCTTGTAAAAATACTTTATAAATCAGCACATAATAATATAGAAGCACTTAATCTGGCATCGGATTTATCAAGAATAATGTTTCCTTATCTTTTATTTATATCTTTGGCGGCTTTGATGCAGGGTGTGCTTAATATAAGAGGCTACTATTCAATATCTGCGGCAAGCCCTATACTTTTAAATACTGTAATTATATCTATGGCTTTGTTTTTTAAATTCTTTCTTCCTAATTTTTTCAATAATATGGCTTATGTATTCGCATTTGCTGTATTGCTTGGAGGATTCGTACAATTTGCCTATCAAATGCCTTTTGTACATAAACAGGGTTTTAGTTTTAAGCCTTATTTTCATTTTAAAGAACCTTATGTTATAAAGATGATAAAATTATTTGCTCCAGGTATTTTCGGTGCCAGCATATATCAGATAAATTTGCTTGTTTCTACTGCATTTGCCGGTGCTATAGGAGAGGGCAGGGTTTCAGCTGTTACTTTTGCTACTAGAATACATGAATTTGTTTTAGGTGTTTTTGCTGTAAGTGTGGCGACTGTTATGCTTCCTACTTTAAGTAAATTAATAGCTGACAATAAAAAAGATGAAGCTGTTGAAAATTTAGGGTATTCATTAAGGCTAGTTGCTTTAGTTACTATTCCAGCTACTTTTGGATTTGTGGTACTTGGCAGAGAAATTGTAAGAATGATATTTGAATACGGTGCTTTTTCTTCAAAATCTACATATTTAGTATCTAGTGCTTTAAGATATTTATCTATATCATTATTCTTTGTGGCAAGCTATAGAATACTTGTACAGTCATTTTATGCTATGAAAGACATGAAAACTCCTGTATATGTAGCATTTTTTACATTTATTATTAATGCTGTTAGTAATTATTTATGTGTTTATATATTTAAATTCGATATTATAGGAATATCTATATCAAGTGTTGTTGCAAATATTGTATCTTTTTGTATACTATATGTATTGCTTATAAAGAGAATGGCAGTGAAATCGATAATAAATAAAAAAATTGAGGTTGTGAAGACATTGGCTGCTAGTTTATTTATGGCTGCTTCTGTCTATGGTATGAAATATTATTTGTTATCTGGTAATGCTGATTCTAGGATATTTTTTATATTAAAAGTATTTATAGTAATATTATTAGGAGTTGTTGTTTATTCTATAATGAACATTATATTAAGAAATGATGATTTTGTTTCCTTTATTAGTATGTTTAAAGGCAGATTATCAAGAAAGTTTCTGAAAAAATAATATATATCATTCTTAATAATAAGAAAAAAGTATCCGATAATTTAAGCAGTAATTTTTTATTTAATATAAGGTTTTTTCTATGAGTCTAAAAAATAAGGTACTTTTATTAGTTATTATAGTTGTAATTTTAGCATTATCACCAACAATTTTTATAAATACTAGAACAAATAGAGAAGCATTATATAATTCTGCTATGAATATTTCGCAGAACTATTTTTATGATGTATCTTCTACTTTTGATAATATATTCACTTCAACGACTGTAGGTACTGTTTCCTTATCAGATATAGCTACAGTATCTTATGATTTATACTCTACAGGAAGTGTTACAGATGTTGCTACTAATTTAAGAAAAATAATATATAGATTCCATAAATCTCAATTAGGTTTGCATCATGTTATAGCAAATGGTATTTATTTTGAACCAGATATCATAAATAATAATCCTTATATGAGAGGACTTTACTCTTTATATTTGTATGATGTAGGCAACACAGGTAATATGCAGCCTAAAATAGAAACAGCTAACGATAATTATAATCAAGAAGAATTTTATTCTTTGGCTCTTCCTGAGAATTGGAATAGAGAAGCTAAAAGACCTAGAACTATTTATTATTCTTCTCCATATTTAAAGAATATTGATAAGCCTCAAAAAGTTATTTCTTTCTCATCTCCTATATATTCAAGTATTAATGATAATCTTATAGGAGTTTCTCTATCAGATGTTTCTTTAGAAATAGTTCATGAGATGTTTACTAATATAGTAAAAACAGGTCCATTCAATACTGTTATATTCGATTCTAGAAATAAAAAGATAGTTTATCATGATAATGCCAATTATATATTAAGTGATTTAAAAGATATAGAATGGATTAACAATGCAATAGATAATACAACATTCTATACTAATACTAGAATAAGAGAGAATTATAAAGTAGGCGATAATACATATACTTTATTTTTCAAACAGTTTGATAATGGTTTTTACAATATATTTATGTATGTTCCTACAAGCTTCTTCTACAATGTATTGGTAACAACTAATAATACAATATTTACTATATTAATAGTTGCTATTATAGTTATAATAGTGGTTTTAAATATTACTATTCCTATATCATTAAAACCTTTAGACAAAATATCTCAGGAATTAGAATCCGGAGTATTTGATAATAATATATTTGTTAATGTAAGTAAGATTCATTCTAGGGACTCTCTTGGAGATTTAAGTACTTGGATAAGAATATTTTTTGATATGGTTCAGCATGTATTCTCAAGCGTATCAAAAACTCTTAAAGTATCAAAAGAGCAAAGTAATGCTTTAAAAGTTAAGATGGTAGATATATCTGAAGCAGCTGGTTCTATGACTGAATCTGTAAGTATGATAATAGATAATATATCATCTCAGCAAACAGAATTTAAACATGTAGAAACTAGTAATTTAGAAATATATAAGATTATAGCTTCTAGCTTGGCTGAATTGATTTCCATTGATGATATGACTAATAATCTTCAAAGTAAGATTGATGATCAGTCTGTAAGTATCAATCAAATTAATTCATTAACTATGACTATGCAAAAAGATATGCAGGAAGTATCTCTTTCAGTTGGTAAGGCTAAAGAAGAATCTGAACATGTTGTATCTTTAGCAGAGGACAGTAAAGAAAAAATAGTAAAAACTGAAAATATTACAAAATCATTAATAACTTCTATAAGAGGTATTACTGACTTCGTAAATTCTACTATTGATATATCTCAGCAGACAAATATGTTAGCGATGAACGCTGCTATTGAGGCTGCACATGCTGGGGAACAAGGTAAAGGATTCGCAGTTGTTGCTGAAGAGATTAGAAAATTAGCTACTACAACAAATTTACAGTCTGAAAAAGCTTGGAAAATATTAAGAGATATAGAAAAAGAAATGAATCAGATTATGTCTAGTATGACAGAAAGAATAGTAACTACAGAAGATATGTTAGTGAAGCTTCAAAATTTTGTTAATACTATGACTAAAGTTAAAAAAGTTGCAGATGAAAAATATGATTCTACAAAAGAGATAAGCGTATCTATAGAAAGTTTGTATGATGCTGTTAAAGAGATTAAAGAACAATATACAAATTTACATGGAAGAATATCTATAGCTAAAGATGATTTAGTAAATCTTTCTGATTTCTCTAAGAAAAATGATGAGGCTATGAAGCTTGTATCACAAAATAGTGATGATATAGTTTCTAAGACTCAGGATATGGGAAATCAAATAGGAAATGTATTTGGTCTTATAAAAGAGATAGAACAGCTTTCTAATGTAGCCAGTGATTCAGTTGATATGTTAGAAAAAGAAATGTCTAATTATGTCATAAAAGATTTTGAAGATGTTATTAAAGAGAAAATAAAAATTATTAATGAAGGCGATAGAGCATACAGCAGACAGGCATTCGTACAAAGTATTTATAGATTTGTTATAGCTACTTTCGGAAAAGATAAATTCCAAACTCTTTTAGATCAAATGCCTGATGAATGTAAAAACATATTTAAAGAAGTGAAAAAGACTAAATTTAGAAAGAAATATCCTTTATCTACATCTTGTTTTATACCTATGACTTCAATAATGGATGAGTTTTATGACGGAGCTAGAGAAGGTATTAGACAAAAAGCTAGATATGATTTTAAAAGATTTAGTTTTATAAAAAAAGTATTCATCAAAATTGCAAAAAAGAATGCTTTGGCAGATGTATTTGTTAACTTTACTAAGAAGATGTTTAAAAATATACATGTAGAAGTAGTTAAAGCAGAGAAGAAGCGTATTATTTACCATCTTCATTATTTCCCTAATTATGATTCTATGATAGAAACTTATTTTGATGAAATAATAAAAAACATATTTAGATTTAAATATCCTAATGGTTCTAAGGTAAAAATGACTAAGTCTATAAGTAAAGGTTATATTTATACTGAATATATAGTAACTTGGTAATCATTGATAAAAATATAAAGTCTGAATCTTTTAATAGGGTTCAGACTTTTTTATTGCTAATATAATTTTAATGATTTCCGATATAATTAATGATATAATTTTATAATTTTACTATAGGAAAGATTATGAATATAACTGATAAATATAATTTAAGTATGGGCAGTGCTAATTTAACTAAATTAGAGAACGCTAAAAAACAATATGGAAATGCTAAATTTTCTATAGATGAAACTCCAACAGAAAATGTAAATAATGCAATATCCAAATATAATAAAGAATTTGAAAAAAAACGTTTAAGACAAGTATCTGAAGACTTTGAAGCTTTGATGATTAATCAAATGCTTAAAGAGATGAGAAAGACTGTTGATAAAAGCGGTTTAATAGATGGAGGTATGGCTGAGCAGATATTTGAGGATATGCTTTATGATGAATATGCAAAAGAATTCTCAAAAACAAAAACTTTCGGTCTTGCTGATATTATATATAATCAAATGGAAAAATATGTATAATATAGTTTTAATTTAAAAACATAATAATCTAATATTATGACAAAAATTTTAAAACTTATATTAATATCTTTTTTAGCATTTTTTATAAATTATGACAGCAATAAACATTTTGATAAATATTATATACCAATAGATAGATTGTGTATGATTAGAAATGTTACAGGATATCCATGTCCAGGCTGCGGAATGACTAGAGCACATATAGAAGTTTTAAAATTAAATTTCAAAAAAGCTTTTTATTATCATCCATTATTCATATTTCCAAGTATTATTTTCTTTGTAGTAATTTTTCAAAAAAGACTAAAGATAGCAAATTATATTTATCATAATAATTATATTATAATCTCTATGTTATTAATTTTTATAATCGTATACATCATTAGATTTATATTATTATTTCCAAATGAAGAGCCTTTTACATATAATTATGACAGCGAATTTTACAAAGCATTCAGAATTATAAAAAATATATTGAAATAATTATTATCTGTAAATTTGCTTTACAACTATTAATTTTTCAAATTTCTATTTTATTGGTTTAAGTTTATACATTGTTAAATGAGATAGGAATTAAAAATATGCCGGCTTTTTTATTAATATTATTATATATATTTTTGTCTTTTCCTATTTATGCTGAAGATGAAATTCCGTATGAAGATGAAAATACATTTGATTACGAAATTATACAAGAAGAGACAAACGAAATTCAGGCATCTCATAAAGAAAAACAATTTCTTTTGGATAAATCAATATATATAAGAAAAAGTCAAATAAAATCATCTAAATCACAAAATATGGCAGAGCTTATAAAAGAATATTGTAATATAGATATAAAAAATAAAACAGTATATTCACAGTCTACATTTATATTAAATGGTAAAGTACTTAATAATGATGAAAAAAAAATATATTTATTTTTATATAATAAAGATGATATAGATTCAATAAATATTAATTATTATGCATCAAGAGGAAGAATAGTATATGATATTTTAAGTAAGAAGTATTCTAAATCTGAAGAGCTTTTATATACAAAATTATCAAGGGATGTTAAGATTGAATCGGATAAAACTATTAAATATGTAAAAACTCAAACCAATGAAAGTAAATCTTCTGGTAAAATGAATTTGCTTGAATATAATATAAAAAATCAGAATAATAGTTCATTAAATTTTAATTTGGATACTTCAGGGGAGGAAAGAGGATTCAGCGGTAAGAAAAGTAAAACAGCAGATTTCAGATCTTATGTGAATGGGAATGTTAATTTTAAAGTAAATCCAGTGAAACAAATAAGTTTAACTGGTAAATATTTTGTTAATATGCAGACAGATATTGCTATGCTCAACAAAGGTTATACAAATAATATAAAAAATCAAAATCTTTATCAAGGAGGAAATATAGGTGTTTCTATAAAGCCTCATGATATAGTTACTTTGGAAGCTTTATATTTTGTAAGTTCTAAAAAAGATTTGCTTACAAATAATAATCAATATCTTACAACTCAAGGAAGTAAAACTAGTATAATATTTAATATACCAATAAAAGATATTAGTTCAACTATAAGAATAAAAGGTAATTATTCATATTTAGTCGGTAAGAATTTATATAATGTAAGTGTAAATAATAATGATTTGCCGGGACTTCCAAGGCATCAGTTTAATACATCTTTGGAATATATATATAGCCGAAATAAGGATTTTGAATCAAGCATACTTTTTAATGTACAATATATAGGGGATCAATATAATAATACAACAAAATCTGAAGTTGATAAGTCTTATACCACATTTGATATAATAAGTTCATTTGTATTTAACAAAGATATATCATTAAAATTTGGTGTAAAGAATGTATTAGATGTTAAGTATGAAACTATTAAAGGTTATCCTATATCAAGCAGAGAATATTTTGTAAATGTTTCTGCAAAATTACGATAATAATTAAGTTATGTAATCTATTAAAAAACAATTATGGAAATATTATGAAAAAAACATTTCTTATTATCGATGCATTCGGTATACTTTACAGATACCATTTTATTTTTTTGAAAAGACCTCTTTTAAACTCTAAAGGTCAGAATGTTTCATCTATTAACGGTTTTATGAGAACTTATTTCTCACTTATAAATACATATCCTGCTGAATATGTTGCTATAGCTTTGGACAGCTCAAGAAAAACTTTTAGAAATGAAATATATAAAGAGTATAAAGAGAATAGAGAGAGTATGCCTGATGATTTAAGAAGTCAGATACCTATACTTTATAATCTTATAGATGCTTTAGGTATATCTAGAATAGTACTTGAGAATTATGAGGCTGATGATATAGTTGGTACTATTGCAGAAAAAAATAAAAAAGAGAATATAAAAACTATAATTTATTCTCCTGATAAAGATATACTTCAGCTTGTTTGCGATGATGTAAGAGTGGTCGCCAGCAATAAAGATAATGAGTTAATGGAGTATGATACGGAAGCTGTTAAAGAAAAGAGAGGGGTTTATCCTAATCAAATAATAGATTTACTTGCTCTTATGGGCGATGCTTCAGATAATATACCGGGAGTTAAAGGAGTAGGTGAAAAGACTGCTTTAAAACTTCTTGAAGAATATAAAAGTTTAGACGGTATATATGAAAATATTGATTCTATTAAGGGTAAGATACAGGAAAAACTGTTAGAATCAAAAGATATGGCATATATGAGCTATAAACTTGCTACCATTGAAAGAGATATTAAAGATTTTAATTTAGATTATAATGAAATAGCAAGCAGTAAAATAAATATTGATGAAGTTAATAAAATATTAGATGAATTAGAATTAAAACAGATAAGAGATAAAATCAATTCATATATATATGGTTCTTCCAAAAAAGATGATAAAGTAAAAATATCTGATGAAAAAACAAATAACAATGATACCGCAAAAGAAGAAAGTCCTATACTTAGTGCTAAAGATAATAAGGCTAGCTATTATTTAATAGAGAATGAAACAGAATTAGAAAATCTTTTAAAAGATATTAACAGTAAAAAGCTTGTATGTATAGACTTTGAAACTACAGGACTTGATACTTTTAAAGATACTATTATAGGAATTTCATTTGCTATAAGATCTAATGAAGCATTTTATTTAGATTTAAGCGGAAGAACAAATATTGATAAAGATAAATGTATGAATCTTGTATTTGATACTTTAGCTAAAGAAGATATAAAGGTTATAGGTCATAATCTTAAATATGAATACAAGATGATGAGAGCTATAGGCAAAAGTTTAGGAAATATGTACTTTGATACTATGGTTGCTGCATATTTGATTAATCCTACAAGAGGAAGATATAATATGGACGATTTGGCTATGGCATATCTTTCATACAATACAATCAAATACGGCGATTTAACTGATAATGCTAAAAAGACATTATTAGATGCACCTTTAAAAGATGTTGTTGAATATGCTTGTGAAGATGCTGATGTAACATTTAGATTCTATGAATGTTTTGCTCCATTACTTAAAACACATAATCTTGAAGAATTATTTTTCAATATAGAAATGCCTTTAGTTAGCGTACTTGCTGATATGGAATTTGACGGTGTTTATATAAGCAGTGAAAAAATGAAAGCATTATCTGATGAGTATACTTCACTATTAGAAAAGACAAAAGAAAAAATATATAAAGAAGCAGGAGAAGAATTTAATTTACAATCTCCTAAACAGCTTGAGTATATACTATTCGATAAAATGGGAATACCTCCAACTAAAAAAACTAAAACAGGTTTCTCAACTGATGAAGAAGTATTAACAGAGCTTTCCCAAAAATACAAAATAGCAGAATACATGCTTACATATAGAAAATATGCAAAATTAAAAAATACTTATCTTGATGTGTTCCCTACTTTGATAAATGAAAAAACAGGAAGAATACATGCTTCATTCAATCAAACTGTAACAGCTACAGGACGTTTATCATCATCAGAACCTAACTTGCAGAATATTCCGGTGAGAGGTGAAGAGGGCAGAGAGATAAGAAATACATTCATACCTGAAAAAGGCAATTTACTTATAGCTGCTGACTATTCTCAAATAGAATTAAGATTATTGGCACATTTCAGTAATGATCCTGTATTAGTGGAAGCATTCAAAAATAATGATGATATTCACAGAAAAACAGCAATGAAAATATATTCTGTGAGTAAAGAGCATGTAACTGCCTCAATGAGAAATATTGCTAAGATAATAAACTTCTCTATTATTTACGGTAAAACAGCATTCGGACTTTCAAAAGAGCTAGGAATAAAAAGAAAAGAAGCAGAGGATTTTATAAAAGGATATTTTTCAACATATTCAAGAGTGAAGCCTTTCTGTGAGGAAGTAGTTGAGGAAGTAAGAAATAAGGGCTTTGTAAGAACTATGTGCGGAAGAATTAGGGATTTATCAAAGACTATCAATTCTTCAAATGCTATGGCTAGAAATGAGGCTGAAAGAATGGCTTTAAATACTCTTATTCAGGGAAGTGCTGCTGATATGATAAAGGTTGCTATGGTTGCTATACATAAAGAGTTTAAAAATCATTTGAAAACTGCAAAAATAGTTATGCAAGTTCATGACGAATTAGTAGTAGAAGTTTCTGAAAAAGAGGCTGACAAGGCTATGACTATAATGAAAGAGATAATGGAGCATTCAGTAAAAACTAATGTGCCTATAACTGTTGATATACATAAAGGAAACAGCTGGGGAGAGGTTCATTAATATTTGATTTTTTTAAAGAAAAAGAGTATTTTATTTTTTTATATAAAAACTCTTTTTCTTAAATAAAAATTAATAAATCATTGTTATATATTTATTATTTTTGATGTGCGTTATAAAAAACAATGAAAAATAAATCTATTATGTTTCAGTAGTTTTTGTAATATTTATATTATTCTTTAGTATATACTGAGAATTTTTAAGTTTGTCAATTTTTTTATTCAACTTTTTCCCGCCGCACGCCATAGGCGGACTTCGTCAAAGTTGTAAAAAGTGCAAGTATAAAATTAGTACTAAATAATACTAATTTTGTCTTACATGTAAATAATTTATTACATTTAAGTTCAAATATAGCCTTTCGCGAAGCGTATCCGAGTTTATCGAGGATATAGCTTCTTTGTGGCAACAAAAGAAGTGTGGAGGGGGGCAAAGCCCTGAAAATATTTTGAATTAAAAAAATTATTTTGACAAAATATATTTGTTTTAGTATACATAATAATTTTATTATTTGGAGTTGGTAATGAGAATAATTGAAATTGTTGATTATGATTATAATTGGAAGAATTTATATAGAGAGGAAGAATCAAAAATAAAAAATATTATTAATGATATACTTATAAGCATTCATCATATAGGAAGCACATCAATAGAAAATTTAAAAGCAAAACCTATTATAGATATGCTAGCTGTAGTTGATGATATAAATAAAGTTGATCGTTATAATAATGATTTTGCTAATATTGGTTATAAAGCCATGGGAGAAAATGGAATAGCAAAGAGAAGATTTTTTATGAAAGATTATATCGATGATAATGGTACCCAAAAAAGATTTTCTCATATACATATATTTGATATTAATAATAAATTCGATATTGAAAGGCATTTAGCTTTTAGAGATTTTTTAATGGCAAATAAAAATATCGCTGAAGAATATGTTAAAATAAAATTGGAAGCTTTGAAAAATTGTAATAATGATATTGAATTATATTGCAATTATAAAGATAAATTTATAAAAGACATAGAAAAAAAGGCATTAGAATTTTATAGAAAGAATTTCTAAATATTATGATATGCTGTTTTATTAAATTTTTTATTAATGATATAAAATCTTATTAAGAATAAAAGATATTATGTTTTTATTTATAAAATTAATTTTGAATATTGCTATTATTTTGTAAAACCTTTAGTTTTTTCAAAAAGTTCTATGTATTTCTTTATACCCTCTGCTGTAGCTTTTACCATTTTTAATCTTGTTTCTTTGGTGTTCATAAACTTGGCATCAGCAGGATTTGTTATGAATCCCAATTCTATTAATGTTGAAGGCATAACGGCACCCTTAAGAACATAAAATAAAGCATTCTGTACAGGTTTAGTTCTTCTTGCCACTCCTGATACTTTGAGAACTTGTTCTGTGATTGATTCTGCTAATAATTTGCTTTCTTTTTGATACTGTTCTACAAGCATATAGTTATGAGTGATTTGCGAGGAATCTTTTTCATATTTTGAAGGGTCTATATTATCAAACTTTACTAAAGCCTCATTCTCAAACATAGACACTGCTCTTGCATATTCGCTTGACTCCTGAGCACTCACAAAATAAGCCTCAAAACCTCTAGCATTCGGACTGAATGAAGCATTTGCATGAACACTTACAAATAATGCATTTTTGGCTTTATCTGTGTTTATTTTTGCGGCATTATTAGCTATTTCAAAACGCTTTTCAAGAGTAGGGTAAGTATCACCTGTTCTCGTAAGCACAATTTTGACATTTGGAAGTAAATCCTCTAATTCTTCTTTTAATTCTAATGAAAAGGCTAAAACTATATCTTTTTCAAATAATTTATTTACTCCAACAGCTCCAGGGTCTTTTCCTCCATGTCCGGGATCTATAATTATTGTAGATATAGTTTTCTCACTGAATTTACTTACAGCTGGATTAAAAGCCTCTTTCAAATCTTCTACTTTTATATTTAAATTATTTAGTTTTATCTTATCATTATTTTGCGGATAAAGTAGATAACAAGTATTAAACAGAGCTAATACAGTAATTAATAGTAATGTTATTCTTCGTCCTCTTTGATTTCCTCCGAATAACCGCAATCTTCCTTGATACAAACTTTAAACAATCCTTTGTTTTTAATATTCTTCTCAACCATAAGTCCTCCGCATTTAGGACAAGGTTCTTGAAGAGGTTTATCCCAACTTACAAAATCGCATTTAGGATAATTAGAACAACCATAGAATTCTCTTCCTCTTTTTGAGCGTTTTAATGTAATATCTCCTCCGCATTTAGGACAAACACCAAAAGATATTCCTTTAGTGTTTTTACATTCAGGGAATCCGGAACAAGCTATAAAATATCCGTATCTTCCCAAACGCTTAATCATCTTCTTACCGCATTTTTCACATACAAAATCAGTTTCTTCATTGAAAAAGTCTTTCATATTATTGATATTTTCAGTAGCTGTTTTCAATGTGTCCAAAAAATGAGGATAGAATTCTTTTAATATATTATTCCATTCTATATTATCGTCTTCTATTTTATCAAGTTTACTTTCCATGTCGGCAGTAAAGTTAATATTTACAAGTTCAGGGAAATTTTCGCTTATAAGCTCATTAACTAGTTTTCCTAATTCTGTAGGTACTAATTGTTTTCCTTTTCTCTGTACATAATGCCTTGATATTATTGTTTTAATAGTTGGGGCATAAGTAGAAGGTCTTCCTATACCTGATTCTTCAAGTATTTTTACAAGTGAAGCATCTGTATATCTTGGAGGAGGTGTTGTGAAATGCTGCTGAGGATTATTTTCAACAAATTCACATACATCATCTTTTGATAAATTAGGCATTTTTGAAGCTTTTTCTTTATCTTCTTTGTCTATTGTAAGAACCTTCATAAATCCGTCAAATTCTATTTTTGAAGAAGAAAGAGAAAACTCACAATCTCCTGCCACTATTATAGCTCTTGTATTTTTCATTTTAGCTGGAAGCATTTGAGATGATACAAATCTCTCCCATATAAGTTTATACAGTTTATATTGGTCTGTTTTTAAATATTCTTTTATGCTGTCAGGAGTTAAAAATACATTAGTAGGTCTTATAGCCTCGTGAGCGTCCTGAGCATTCTTTTTTACTGAATATGTAGGAGGTTCAGGAGGTAAATAATTGCTTCCATATTCTTTTTCTATAAACTCTTTAGCCTGTTCCTGAGCAACAGGAGATATCCTTACACTATCGGTACGCATATAAGTTATCAAACCAGTTGCTTCTCCTGCTATATCAACACCTTCATAAAGTGATTGTGCCACCTGCATAGTTTTTGAAGCACTGTATCCTAATGCACTGCTTGCTGCCTGCTGAAGCTTACTTGTAGTATATGGAGCAGTAGGGTTTCTTAATCTGTCTTTTACCTCTATGCTTGCAACAGTATAAGTTTTGTCTTTAAGATGCTCCATTATATCTTCAACATCTTGTTTAGTTTTTAAATCAGGTTTTTCACCTTTATATTTTTGAAGTTCTGCTAAAAACTCTTTATTTTTATGCTTTAAAAATACTCCGAAAGTCCAATATTCTACAGGTACAAAAGTTTCAATTTCATCTTCTCTATTACATATTATAAGTAAAGCTACATTCTGTACTCTTCCTGCAGAAAGTCCTCTTTTTATTTTATCCCAAAGTAAAGGGCTTAAATTATAACCGATAAGTCTGTCTAATACTCTTCTTGCCTTTTGAGCATTAACTTTTGAAATATCTATATCTCTTGGCTGATCAATAGCTTCTTTTAATGCATCTTTTGTTATCTCATGAAAAACTATTCTCTTTATAGGTACAGCAGAGTTTACGCCTCTGATTTTATTTCCTATATGCCAAGCTATGCTTTCTCCCTCTCTATCATCGTCGGCAGCTAGCAATACTTCTTCCGCTTTTTTTGCCTCTTTTTTCAAATCATTTAATATTTTAGCTCTTCCTCTTATAGTGATGTATTCAGGTTCAAAGCCATGATCTACATCTATAGCCAGTCTGCTTCTAGGCAAATCAATTAAATGCCCCATTGATGACATTACAAGATAATCAGAGCCTAAATATCTATTAATTGTTTTAGCTTTCGCCGGAGACTCCACTATAATAAGTTTTTTCTTTTTAGACTCTTTTTTATCTTTTGTCTTTTTACTTGTTGTTTTTTTTACTTTTTCCTCTGTTGTTGTAGCCATAGTTAAATCTCCTTTTATAAATCCTAAAGTTATATATATTTTTTATTTTTCTATAGTATAATATTTTCCCGAAAGCTGCTTTATAATCCCTTTTATCTCTAATTGCATAAGCATAGAAGTTACAGCCTGCACTTTCATTTTGCTTTCCTCTATAACTTCATCAATATGTATTTTATCATTTTGTTTTATTATATTATAAAGCAATGCCTCATCTTCCTGTAAAGTACTTATAATAGATTCATCATTTTGTTTTGATATTTTATTTTTTTTCTTTTCTTTTTTATCTTTTACTTCTTCTTTTTTTGTTTCTTTCTTTTCTTTATTATTATTGCTTTCACTTTTTATAGAATCATTTTTTACAGCTTTAGATTTTATATCTCCGCCTTCAAAATATTTTAATTTCATTTTCACATAATCATCATCATTTGAGAATATTGAATCAAAATCTTCAAGTATATCCATATAACTATATGCTATTTTAGCACCGTCTTTATATAGTTTATGATTTCCAAAATAACAGCTTTTCTTCTCATCATAAGGTGCAATATAAACGTCTCTGCCTTGATTAAGGGCATAATCAACAGTAATTAAAGCACCGGATTTACTAGCAGCTTCCACCATAACAACAGCATAAGAAAGTCCTGATATTATTCTGTTTCTTCTAGGGAAATTCATTCTGTCAGGCTTTCTTCCTATTTCAAATTCGCTTACTATTAAACCTTTTTCTGATAATTTATTATATATCTGCAAATTTTCAGAAGGGTAAACATTATCAATGCCGTTTCCTAAAACTGCCACAGTATTAATATGAGATGATATTGCTCCAAGATGTGCCTCTCTATCGACTCCTTTAGCCATTCCTGATACAACAGATATATTCAAAGATGATAATTTACTAGCAAGCTCGAAAGAATACTTACGGCTTTCATTTGTAGGCTCTCTAGTACCTACTATTGCTATAGCATTTCTTCTTAGTTTTTTTAAATCTCCCTTATAATAAAGTATATATGGCGGATTATCTATTTGTTTTAAATTAAATGGATAATCTTCATCAAATAAACTTAATATTCCTATACCATAGTTATTTGATTTTTCTACTATTGTATTTGCTTTATCTAATATCTCATTTTTATCAAAATTACCTATTTGAGATTTAAATTTTTTTTCTAATAATTCCTTTATATTTTCTTCTTTATCATCAAAAATATTTTCTACAGATTCATAATGATTTATAAGTTCGGATATTCTTTTATCTCCTACTTTATCAATTTGATTCAAGGCAATCAAATAAGTTTTTACATCATAACTTTTACTCAATTTCTCTGTCCTATAATTTGCTCAATATTTTTTAATACCGTTTCTTTAACATTATTTTCAACAGGGAGATTGAGTATTTTTCTGTACGCTGCCACAGCTTCATTATAATTTCCCCTGCTGTACTGTATTCTTGCAAGAAGCATCAAATAATCTGCATTATTAGGATTCATTTCAACAGCTTTTTTTATATTATCAAATGCTTCTTCATAATTATCCTGATGCATTCCCTTTAATGATGCTAAAGCTGCATAATAATTTGCATTGTTAGGGTCTTTATCTATAGCAAATCTAATATTATTTTCCGCTCTTTGTATAAAATTACTCTTTTTTTCATAAGTATCAGCACTTTCTGCTAAATTGGCATAAGATATTCCAAGTCCGTATCTTAAATAAGGGCTATTTGGAAGTATTTTTAATGCCTCAGTAAAATATTTTGCTGAATATGCATACTGTTCTTTTACTAAACTTCTTTCACCTAATGTCCTATATACAGATGCTAGTCTATCCTGAGCATATATTTTTTGATTTATAATGTCATTATAGGTGGAAGTTATTTCAAGAAGTGCCTTGTCATCATCTGCATTCTTTCCTTTTTCATATAGATTATAAGCTCTGTTTAAATTAAATCTATTGAAAAATACCTGCTTATCACATGATATGATAGATAAAAAACAAATTATTAATGTAAAATATTTTAAAATTACTTCCATTCATTTTCCTCACAGTTATAATATATACAATATAATAGAAAAAAGTAAAGGAAATTATTAATATAATAGAAATAATTAATAAAAATATATCGTAATAATATAAAAATATAGTATATTTTATAATAAATATGATTAAAATTTGATATTCATAATTTATTTAAGGAATATAATATCAGTTTTTATTTTATTCTTATCTATATTAGAAGATTTTTGACTAAGTACTTTTTCAAACATATACTTATAACTATTTAATTGGTATTGATATTTATTTATATTATATTCGCTTTCTTCTGCTACTTTATAATCTAGAATATAATACTCATCATTTTTATTTTTAGTTATAATATCAATTTTTCCTGTCATAAAATATTTTCCGTCATAATGCTGGTATGTATGTTCTCTTGAAACTATTTCTTCATCACCATTAAGTATATTTTGTATATGATGATTTTCAAATAGCTTTTTGAATGCTGTATTCAAACTTTCTGTTAATTGCTCTTTACTATAATGATTATTGCTTTTTATAATATATGATTTTACTTTTTCTAAATATTGATCTTTTTCTTTGTTGTATTTATCAAAGTTAAAATATTCAAGCATTTTATGTATTATTATTCCTATATCTTTATATGATATGAGTTCTATGTCCTCATTATATTCATTATCTGTATTATTTATATCATTTTCAAGTTTTGATATTTTTCTATCTAGAAGCTTTGTTATATTAACATAATTTTTATTGAATATGTTATTTAAAGACGGATTAATATTTTTTATATATTGATTATTATTTTCTTTTTTATCTTCTTTTGAAAGACTATCAATCTTTTCTTTTATTGACTGAGCATCTTTAATGTCTATTTCTTCTTCTCTTTTTATAGCTAATCCATAGAAATATGTATCAATAAATTTATTTTCTATATCATCAATTTTTATCAATCCTTCTGTATCTTCGCTTATAATATCAGCTTTATATTTTTTTGTTTCATCATGAAAATATTTATCTAAATATGATCTATATGTTTCTTCTTTGGTATGTTCACCTGAAAGTATTAAATTGTTTGATGCTCTTGTTAATGCTACATATAATAATCTTCTTTTTTCTGAAAATTCACTTTTTTTATTGTAATCAGTATTTAATGCTGAGAAATCTACACTATAATGTTTATTTTTTACAGGAAGTTTTATAAATGATGAATCTTCTATAAAATCAAAATCTGATAAATTAGGTTTTATATAACCGCCTATTCCTGCAACAAATACATTATTAAATTCAAGTCCTTTAGATTTATGTATAGTCATTATTTTTACGGATTCTACTGATAATTTTGGTATAGCAGAGTAGGCTTCATTATCATTGGTATTTTTTAGATTGAGTACAAAATCATAAATATTATTTCCTGTTTGATTTTCAAAATCATTTGCTATTTTTTTTAATTTTTCTATATTGGCATAAGAAATTTCCGCATCATTCATAGTCATTAAATAATTATAGAAATTAGTATCAATACATATTGTTTCAATTATTTCAGCAGCATTCATCTTATGTATTTTACTTTCTATGCTGTTTAATAATTCTTTGGCTGTTTTTAATTGATAATAATAACTTTTTGATTTAGCTATATTTTCTATTTCTTTATATTTATTTTCATCGTATATCATTTTTGGGAAATAATCTTTTATATCCAAATTTTTGACATATAAACTGAATAGAAAATCTGATAAATTGCCTATATCGATATCGAATAATTCACTTCTAAGAATTTCAGGCAGTTTTGCATGATCTCTTAATATTAAATATTCTAAGAATGTTTTTATTAATACTATTTCTTCTCTTGAGTAGAATTTATTTCCGCCGTCTATATAGTATGGTATTTTATAATCTGATAATGCTTGTAAATATTTATCTAATCTGCTGAATGTAGGAAGAAGTATAACAGTATTTTTATAATCATTACTATAATTATTTTTTATATATTCAGCTATTGCATATGCTTCTAATTCTGTTTTATCATCTGCATATAAATTAATGCTTTCATCTTCTATATTATTATTTAATATTAGTAAAGATACCGATTTATCATTTGTTTTTTTATTATAATCCAAATCATCTTCATCTTTATAATTAATATCATCATTTATAAATACTGTGCTTTTAAATAAATCATTAAAGAAATCTATAAGCATAGAATTGCTTCTGTAATTATCTTTTAAGTATCTTACATAATCGCTGAAATTTTCCTGAGTATTAGTGAAGGCATTTACATCAGCATTTCTGAATCTGTATATAGACTGCTTTCTATCTCCTACTATCATTAATTTTTTATCTGTTTTTGATTTGCTTGTTATTTCTCTTTGTCCGAATACTATTAAATTTATGAAATCAAACTGAAGAATGCTTGTATCTTGAGCTTCATCTAATATTAATGCTGATATATTATCTCTTATTTCTTTTGATATGTCTTTATTTTCTAATGCTTCTATAGCTTTATACATCATATCTTCATGAGAGTATATGCCTATATTATATTTTATTTTTTCTATATGATTGTATGTTTCTTTTATAAAATCTATTACCGCTTTATAATTTTCTTCGTTATATAATATATCAATATAATTAAGCATAGATATAGTGCATTGTTTTAAATCTTCTAATACTGCTCTGAATTCATCATGCTTTGTATTTCCTAATTTAGCATCTGATACATTATCCAATGCAATTCTAATATATTCATAATCTTCTGATTTTAATTCTTTTACTTTTTCTTTATTTTTTATCAAATCAATCTTTTGAAGAAGAAGAGATATTCTATTTTTGCATTCTGTTATAAATTTACCGCTTTTTAGATTATCATTTATAAGCTCTATACCGTAATTATATATATTATTGTATAGCTTATCATATTCTTTATCATCTATTTTTATTATTTCTAATGCTTTTTCTTCAAATCTATTTATATTTTCTAATCTTGGCTTTATTTTTAGTAAGAAATGCAGTATTCTTTGAGCAAATTTATTTTTACTGTCTTCTGTAGATATTCTATATAGAGAACGTATAATTTCGGCATGTTTTGATTGTCTTAAAATATTTAAAATCTCGCTTTTTAATGTTTCCTGAATATCAATACTATCTTCCAATATTGCCATATTAGGAGGTATGGAAAGATACATTGCATTTTCCATAGCTATAGAGTTGGCAAATGCATTTATTGTTGAAATTTTAGCACTTGTAAGTATATCTTTATAAACATTCTGCCAGTATTTTTTTTCTTTTAAAGATTTTTCATCATTTGTATTTTTTATATTATCTATTTTATTTCTTACTTTGGATCTTATTCTAAAAAGCATTTCATTAGCTGCAGCTTTTGTGAAAGTGATAACTACTATATTTGAAACTTTTTCTTTATTTTCTAATAATTTTATATATATTTCTGTTATAGTGCTTGTTTTTCCTGTGCCTGCCGATGCATTAACAAAGCATAAGCCATTATCTTCAAAACATTTTATTATATCTTTTTGTTTATCATTTAAATTGAATACCATTTTTATATGATAACATAAATATTTAATAATTCAAATTAAAATGCTTGAAAAATATATTATATATATTATTATAAAAACCTAATTAATTTTATTAATTTGGACTATTTTATTTTGGAGATTTTATGAATAAAAACAATATAGGCTATATTTTCTTTATAGCTTTTATATTCCTGTCTATATTTATAATGTACAAATTATTAAAACCTTTCGGCATGATAATATTCTTTGCCGTTGTTTTTTATGTCATATTAAATCCTCTTTTTATAAAGGCTATGGGGAAAAGTTATAAAAAAACTGATAAGCTTTCTATAATCAAAAAAAATACTTTGGCATTGCTATTTTCTCTTATATCTTTAATTATATTTTTAGTTCCTACAAGCATATTAGCATATACTATAATAGTTCAGCTTATAGATATTTCAAATATTGGTATTAAATATTTTATGAATTTAGATGTTAATGAAGTTATGAATAATTCTAACATAAATAATTTTCTTAAATCATTGCCTATAGATGTATCTATGGAAACTATATTAAAAAGGATACAGGATTCTTCTCTTTCAAATTTAACATTTATAAGTTCGTATCTTACTCAAAATGTAGCTAGTTTATTAAAAAGTACAGGCGGATTTGTAAGTTCATTTATATTTATGATGTTCTCATTATTTTTCTTTTTTGTAGACGGGGAATATTTGATAGGTCAGGTAAGAACATTAGTTCCTATAGATGCAAAATATCTTGACAGACTTATAAAACAGGTTTCTGAAGGTATAAAAGGAATAGTATTTGGAAATTTGTTTACAGGAATGTTTCAGGGCTTTTGTGCTTTTATAGTATATACTATATTTGGTGTTTCCAATTCATTTACATTTGCATTTCTTACTATAATAGCATCTTTTATGCCTATAATAGGAACTACTATAATATGGATACCTTTGGGTATATTGTTTCTAATAAATGGTGAAATTATTAAAGCTATTATATTTATAGTATGTTCATGGTTCTTTATTACAATACCTGATAATTTTGTACGTCCTTTGCTTCTTGGAAACAGAATAGAACTTCATCCATTATTTATTTTCTTTGCTATACTTGGAGGTGTATTATTCTTCGGACTTTCAGGAATTATATTAGGCCCTTTGAGTTTTATACTATTCTTTGAGATTATGAAAATATACAATGAAGAAAGAGCATTAGAATCAAAAAAGGAAAGAATGTTAAAAAGACGAAGATTATCATAATTTAATAATAATTATCAAGAGTTTTATCTATGACAAATATGACAAAGATATTGATTATAGGAATGAATTATATAGGAGATACTATATTTATAACTCCTTTAATAAGAGCCGTAAAAAAACATTATAATGATTGTATTATTGATGTTGTAAATGGAGCTAGGGGAATAGATATTTTACAAGAGAATCCTTATATAAATAATATTATAGTCAGAGATGATAAAGCATTAGAATATATAAAAAATCAGAACTATGATATAGGTATTACAGCTACAACAGCATTTTACGGAGCTTCACTTTTATATAAGGCAAAAATACCAATAAGAGCTGGAGTAAACAGTGAATGCCGCGGATTTCTTCTTAATAAAAAAACTTCTTGGAAAAAACATAAAAGACATATAGTAGATACAATACTTTCTATATTAAAACCTATGAATATAGAATCTGATGGCATAAATGCAGAAATATTTCTAAATGAAAAAGAAAATGAATTCGGCTTTAATAAAATGAAAAATTATAAAAATGCTTTACTTGTGCATGGCGGGGCTACTAGGATAAGTAAAAGGTATGGGATAGATAATTTTTCAAAACTTATAGATATGTTTTATAAAGAAAAACAAATGCCTATAATATTGATAGGTGCTAAAGATGATTTAGATTTTTCTGATGAGATGAAAAAAAGATTAGGAAATATAATAGCTGATGATTTTACTAATAAATTGACTATAAGGGAGCTTATATCAGTAATAAAACATTCTTATGCATTGATTGGCGGAGATAGTGCCCCTTTGCATATAGCTAATGCATGCAATATATATTCTATAGGTATATTCGGAGATACTTTGCCTTTGATTTACGGAGCTAGAGGAGATAAAGCTATAAATATAGAGGCAAGAAAAAAATACTGCTCAGCATTAAAAAGTTTTCATTGCGAGTATATGAAAAGAGGATGCAAAACTATTGACTGCTTAAAAAAACTTGAACCTGAAGAAATTCTTCCTTCACTTTTGTCTGTTTATAAAGGTATTTAATCTTATTTTGACAAAGTCTTATATTTTTAGTATAATTAAGCTATGAAAGAAATTAACAGACTTAATGATTTATTTGTACGATATCTAATTGGTACTGAAGGCGATGAGGATATATTAGAAAATATTGTTAATGCTGTTTTGAATGATGTTGGTTTTGAATCTGTAAGCAATCTTGAAATTATTAATCCTTATAACTTACCTGAAAATGAAAATTTAAAAGAGTCTATACTTGACGTTAAAGCAAAAACTAAAGACGGTAAGAAAATACTTATTGAAATACAGTTGGTAGGAAATAATAACTTTATAAAAAGAATATTATATTATATTATATAGCAAAAAATATAGCTTCAGAATTAAAAGAAAGTGATTTATATATTAATATAAGTAAGATGATTAGTATTAGTTTTATAAATTTTAATTTAGATATGGGAAGTAAAACTGATATAAAAAAAGAACATAAATGTTTAACATTTGCTGATATTAACAATCCTAGCCTTAGGCTGGACGATTTTCAGATACATTTTATAGAGATTAATAGATTTGCAGAAATATTAAGAAATGCTAGTTCAGATGAGTATAATAAAAATAAACTTCTATCTTGGATTGATTTTTTTACAACTAAAGATTTAGAAAAAAGTATTAATAAGTTAATAGGAGGTAACATTATTATGCCTAAAGTAATAGATAAATATAAAAGATTTGTAGCTGATGAAAAAGAGATGTCTGCCTATAATGAAAGAGATACTTTTCTTTATGGACAGGCTGCTATGCTTCAGTATGAGAGAGAAGAAGGAAAAATAGAAGGTATAGAAATAGGTATTCAGCAAGGTATAAAAGAAGGTATAGAGAAAACAAAAATATCTATGGCTATAAATATGAAGAGAGATAAAGTAGATTTGAATACAATATCAAAATATACAGGATTAAGTATAGAAGATATAAAAAAATTATGAGCATATTTTGAGTTTACTTAAAATATGCTAAAAGCGAATAATTTTTTATAAATATAAAAATTGTAAAAATATAATTGTAATATGTTTAATAAAATAGATTTAAATAATTATAATAGAAAAGAACATTATGAAATGTATATGAATAATATTCCATGTACATATAGCATAACAGTACCTTTAAATATCACAAAATTTAAAAAAGCTGTTAAAGATAAGAATATTAAATTTTATGCCTCTGTTATTTACTTAATATCAAAAGTTGTAAATAAATACAAAGAATTTAAAATGGTATTGAATGATAATAAAGAACTTGGCTATTATGATATTATTAATCCAAGCTATACCATATTTCATAATGATACAAAAACTTTTTCTTCTATTCATACAGAATATAATGAGAAATTTGATTTGTTTTATAAAAATTATATTTCAGATATGGAAACTTATGGAGAAAATAAAACTTTTTTGGCTAAGCCATGCAATATGAAAAATATATTTAATATTTCATCTCTTCCATTATCAGCTTTTACTAGTTTTAATCTTAATTTACCAAATAGTTTTGAGTATTTAGCTCCGATATTTACTATAGGAAAATATTATACAGATGATAAAAACAATATAATGATGCCTTTATGTTTACAAATACATCATAGTGTATGCGATGGATATCATGTGGGTATTTTCTTTGAGGATTTACAGCATGAATTTGATGAATTCTATTTATTATATTGAATTCTTTCTTGAAAAAATATAACTTTATTATAAAATATATGTTAATAACATTATATTTAATTAAAATTTGTTTTTTATTTATAATAAGAGTTTTATATAATATTAATTGAGGTTTATGATAATATGAAATTTACATTGAATAAGTTATATCTATTTATATTTTTATCTTTATTTTTTATATCATGTGCTACAACTTCTAAAAACACATCAAGCGGCGGCGTATATGTAGGAGAGGAAACTGGAGAGATTGGAATAGTTAATAATTGGAAGAATCCTGATTTCAAAGGCGGAAAAACTACAAAAATAATTGCTGAAGGTTATGCATCTGCTGACGGAAGAGGAGAGGCTGATGCTATAGAAAGATCCATTGAAAGTGCTAAAAGAAATGCAGTAGAGCAGGCAGTTGGTTCTATAGTTAATGGAAGTACTTTGGTAGAAAATAACAAACTTATAAGTTCAAAAATATATGATAATACAACAGGTTATATATCTGCATATAAAGTTATTAATATATCTAAATCAGGTTCTGTTTGGTATTCTAAAATAGAGGCTACAGTTGGTGTGGACATGCTTCAAGATAATCTTCAGGCTATGGGCATACTTATGGATAGAAAAAATCTTCCTCTTATAGTTGTGCTTGTTACAGATGAAACAGGAAATTTAAGCGAATCATTTAATGTAGAATTAGAAAATAATATGAGCGAGAAAGGATTTAAATTTGTTAGTCCTTCATCATTAGAGAATGTAATGAGAAAAGAAAATATAACTTACGAAGATACAAGAGGTTCACGTTCATCTTCTTCAATAAAAAAGATAGCCGATGCAACAGGAGCTCAAATAGCTATAATAGGTAAAGCAGATGCAGCTTTCTTTACAACTATACAAGGTACTGCTATGAAAAGTTATAGAAGCGATGTTGCAATAACAGCTATTAATATATCAGATTATTCTACTATAGCCCGTGCTACACATCAGGCAGGCGGTGTTGGAGGAAGCGATAAGGATGCACATTCTATAGCTTTGGTTAAATCAGCAGATTATGTATCAGATGATTTTGTTAATCAGATAGTTAATAAATGGCAGAGCGAAGTTCAAAATGGTACAGAGTATACTATATATGTAAACGGACTTGATTTTAATGAATCTATAGGTTTTGAAGAAGCTATGAAAAAGAATATAGGCGGATTAAAAAATATTTATAATAGAGGAGTATCCGGAGAGTCTTCAAGATATGTTGTTACTTATATAGGAAGCAGCAGAGATTTGGCTGTTGATATTAATTCTAAAGCTAAAAATATGGGATATCAGATAATAATAAATAGCTTTGATGATAAAACTATTACTTTGAAGGCAAGTAAGAGGTAATTTTTTCTGTTATGGATATTAAAGAAAAATTAGTTGTTCATACTTGCTGTGCAGTTTGTATGTCTTATCCTCGTACTATTTTAGAGGATTATGATACTGTGTTTTATTTTTATAATCCTAATATATATCCCATCGAAGAATATAAAAGAAGAAGGGATGAGTTTATAAATTATACTAATACTTTGGGTATAAAAACTTATATATCTGAAGAAGATGATGATGTTGCAAAATGGTACAATGATATAAAAGGTTTTGAAAATGAACCTGAAAAAGGGGCAAGATGCAGTATTTGTTTTAAGCATAGAATGAAAAAGGCTTTTGAATATGCTAAAAGTATAAATGCTAAATATGTTGCTACTGTAATGACTGTAAGCCCTCATAAAAACAGTAAAGTTATTGAGATGATAGGTAAAAGTTTAGCAGATAATTATGAAGGAATAGAGTATTTGCATTTTGACTTTAAGAAAAAAGACGGATTTAAAAAGACTAATATAATAGCTAATGAAGCTGGACTTTATAGACAAAATTATTGCGGATGTGAATTTAGTATAAGATAATTTAATGTATATTATTCATTTTTTTCTTCGTTTTTTATTATATTGTTTAAATGATCTATCATATTTCCTATAAAATCCAATTTGTTTTCTTCAATTTTTTTGAGTTTTTCTGATATTGCAAATATTTTTTCTTCTGAAGTTTTTAAATTGTATGGTTTCATATTCAATAATATATCCGGAGAAGTTTCTAATGCTTTACAGATTTTATTTAGATTTTTTATTGATATATTTCTATTACCAACTTCTACACCCTGAAGATATTTTCCGGAAAGAGAAGATTTTTCAGCTAATTCATCTATAGTCATTTTTTTGTTTTTTCTTAATTCTCTTATATTTTGACCTAAATTTTTTAATACTACTTCTGTATCCATCATAAAAAACTCCATTCATACTTATGTCTATTTATTTATGATATACAAAAATTTTAATTAAAAAAACAATTTATAATTTGATTATTAGTGAAAAAAGTATATTTTTGGTGTTTTATAGTGGGTATGTTTTGTTTATTATAAATAAAAAAGCTGCCAATAATAAATATCAGCAACCTTATGAAAATTACTTTACTTTAATTAAGCATAAGTGCTTAATCTTTCACCTACACCAGGTCTCATAGGTGCAGAAACAGCTTGAGGCTGCATGCTAGTCATAATTTTATCAACAGCCTGAGCTTGCATGTCTGAAGTTTTTCTTATCATGCTTAAAGAAATGTCTTGTTTAAGCATTCCAGTAGAATAAGAACTATAAGCTGAAAGATCCATAGTATATACCTCCATTTAAATTTATAAATTTAAAACTAATTTACTATATAATTGTAAATCAATGCTATATTAAATCAAGAAAAATATTTAAAAATGTTTAAAAATAAACTTTATAGAATGTGTTATGATAACAATATGGTTTACATAATGTATTTTTTTGTTAAAAAAGATGACCAATTATGTTTTTATTATTTTTATTTTTTATCAACTTACAGAGCAGTACTTTCACATAATTGGTCAAAACTAATAATTAAGCATATACATCCAAAGTCTTTCCAATATTGTTGTTTATAGGAGCAGATGATCCCTGAGGAGTTACCATGCTTGCAACTTTATCAGCAGACTGAGCAGAGCCGTAAGCAGAAGAGTTGTAAACATTTAATCCTGCAGAAGTCATATGTCTAGTCAATGGAAACATATCGGATGAATAAATAGAGTTAAGTGAAACACCCATTTAAAACCTCCAAAGACTTATTATACATATAATATCGGAATATTTATTATTAAAATGAACATAAATATTAAAAATGAAAGAAATGTATAAAATTTTGTATGTTTTCATAATTTAAAGTTTAAGTGAAAATACAAAGCATTATTATTACAGCAATATTATTTAATATAGTAAAATAATATTTTTTGTTATATTTTTGTTTAAAAATATTGACTTATTTTTTAATAATACATATACTAGGTATATTATTAAAATAAAATATTATCTGGGAGTTTTGTACTATGAAAAAAATATTAATAGTAGGCGGTGTTGCAGGCGGAGCTTCTGCAGCTGCAAGACTTAGAAGATTAAATGAAGAAGATAAAATAATAATGTTTGAAAAAGGTCCTCATGTATCTTTCTCTAATTGTTCTCTTCCTTATCATGTAGGAGGACTTATACCTAATGAAGAAACTTTACTTTTAATGAATCCTGAGAAATTTTTAAAACAGTTTAATGTAGATGCAAGAGTTAATAGCGAAGTTGTTGCAATAGATAGAGAAAATAAAGAGGTTGTAGTTGTATCTGAAGGCAGAGAGTATAGAGAAAGCTATGATAAACTTATACTTTCAATGGGTGCTAAACCTATAGTACCACCTATTAGAGGAATTGAAAAAGTTAATGTATTTACTGTAAGAAATGTTGTTGATATAAGCAAAATACATAATTTCCTCAATGGAAAACCAAATGCTAAAGTGTCTGTTATAGGCGGCGGATTTATAGGCATTGAGATGGCTGAGAATTTGAAAAAAGTAGGATATGATGTAACTATAATAGAAGCATTGCCTCAAATAATGAAGCCTTTTGACTATGATATGGTTCAAATTCTTCATAGAGAAATTATGGACAATGGAGTTAATTTAATAGTTAATGATAAAGTTGATAGCTTCGATACAAATACAGTTATTTTAGCTTCAGGTAAAAAAATAGAGGCTGATGCTGTTATTCTTGCTATAGGTGTAGCTCCTGAAACTGATATTGCTGTTAAAGCTGGTATAGAATTAGGAAAAACTAAAGCTATAAAAGTAGATTCTACTTACAGAACTAATGATAAAGATATTTATGCAGTGGGAGATGCTATAGAGGTATATAGTCCTTTATTCAATGATTATTACAGACTTCCTTTAGCTGGACCTGCTCAAAAACAGGCTAGGGCAGTTGCTGATCATATCAATGGAAGAACAGTTGATAATAGAGGATTTATAAGTTCATCAGTTATTAAAGTATTCGGATATAATGGAGCTTCTACAGGACTTTCTGAAGGATTCATTAAAGCTATGAATTTGAATATAGATTATGATACTGTAGAGATTATTCCTTTTGATGGTGTATCAATTATGCCTAATGCTAGATTAATGCATTTCAAACTTATATATGAAGTACCTACAGGTAAAATATTAGGTGCTCAGGCTATAGGTAAAGGAAATGTTGATAAGAGAATAGATGTTATAGCTACTATCATAAAATTCGGCGGCACTATAGATGATCTTAAAGATTTAGAATTATGCTATGCTCCTTCATTCGGTACTGCTAAAGATGTAGTTAATTTTGCGGGTTATGTTGCTTCCAATTTGAGAAACGGAGATTATAAGCAAGTTCATTATAGTCAAGTTAGAGAATTGGTTGAAAAAGATGCTTATTTCCTAGATGTAAGAATGCCTGAAGATTTTGCAGTAGGACATTTAGAAAAAGCTGTTAATATACCTCTTGGAGCTTTAAGAAGCAGATATAATGAAATACCTAAAGACAGAACAGTATATATAACTTGTAAAACAGGCTTAACAAGCTATACAGCATGCAAAATACTTCAAAATATCGGATTCAATAATGTTGTTAATGTTTCAGGCGGATTTATTGGATTATCACAATATGAATATTTTAATGATAAAAGCACTGGAAGAAAACCTATATTAACAGGATATTTCGGATAATTTTATATTTGTATACCTTTATAATAAAAGAGCCGTTTTTTATGAAATGGCTCTTTTTATTGTTAATAATATATATAATTCAAATTTTTTCTTAAAAAAAGATTTTATAATTTTATTTTTTTTATATTTATTATATAATATAAGAAAAGATATATACTTTTAACAAGGATGAAATATGTTAATAGAAAATGATTTAAAAATATTATCTCCTTCAGAGGCTGATGAAATTATCAATAATACAGATAATATAGTAATATTGGATGTCAGAACGGAGATGGAACATAATTATGAGGGTATGATTGAAGATTCTATTTCTATGGATTTCCTTAAGCCAAGAGTGTTTAAAAGAGAAATATCTAAATTAGACAAAGAAGCTCCATATTTACTATATTGTTCCATTGGTAAGTTAAGTATAAAAGCAGCGGAATATATGAAAGAAGAGGGATTTAAGAATCTCTATATATTAGAAGGCGGATTGAAGGCTTGGAATAAACATTTTGGAGATAATAACAAAGTTTCTAAATTTGACAGAGAAGAGGCTGTTGAGAGAAGAAAAAGACTTATTATAAGATTAAACAGAATCGAAGGTCAGATTAAAGGAATGAAAAAAATGCTTGCCAAAGGAGAATATTGCGGCGATATACTTAATCAGTCTTTAGCTGTTAAAGCTGCTATGGGAAGTGTTAATCAGGAAATTATGGAAGTATTTTTGAATACATGTATGATTTCACCTAAAGAAAAAGAAGATTTCTTCAGATATATGAGAAAACTTATCAAGTAATTATTTTTTAAGCAAGGGATAATCCCTTGCTTTTATTTTATTTAAATTTTATTTATTTACCCCAAGCATCAGGATTTTTATTCCATTCCAAAGCCTTAGATAATTCTTCTTCTGTTATATATTTTTCATCTTTAGCTATTTCCATAAGAGATGAGAAATTAGAAAGAGATGAGAATTTAATTCCTGCTTCTTCAAAGTTTTTATATGCTTTTTCAAATTCATAAGTAAATATTGATATAATTTCAAGTCCTATAGCTCCTTCAGCTTTAGCAGCTTCAAATGCCTTTATAGAACTTCCTCCTGTAGAAATTAAATCTTCTATCAATATTAATTTTTTACCATTACATTCAGCGCCTTCAATCTGTTTTCCTCTTCCATGTTCTTTTTTCTCTGCTCTTATATAGCATAAAGGTTTATTAAGTTCATAAGCTATGAAAGAAGCCCAAGGTATTCCTGCTGTGGCAGTACCAGCTATAACATCAAAGTCTTTATCTCTCAAAATGCTCACAAAGGCATCAACTATAACCTTTCTAGCCTCAGGGAATCCTATTACATATCTATTATCGCAGTATATAGGGCTTTTTATTCCTGATACAAATGTGAAAGGCTCTTTAACATTAAGTTTAACTGCTTTAGTTTCTAATAAAGCACCTGCTATTAATTTTGATTTTGCTTTTTTATTGTTCTCCATACCTTCAGCAATTTCTTCAACAATCATTTTGCAGGCTTTTACTCTGTCTTCATTTCTTGTAATAGGTCTTCCAACAACAAGATAATCACATCCGTTTTCAATAGCTTCTTTAGGAGTCATTACTCTTTCCTGATCATCAGTGCCTGCCCATTTAGGTCTTACACCCGGACAAATTGTTCTGAAATTCTCTCCGCATTCTCTTTTTATTACTGCTGCTTCTTTAGGAGAGCATACAACACCATCAAGTCCTGATTCTTTTCCTAATTTAGCCCAATTAACTGCTAAATCTGTAAGAGGTAAATTAGAACTGAACATATTTTTTACATCATTTTCTGAAAGGCTTGTTAATATTGTTACGCCTATTATTAAATTATCTTTATTAAGTTTTTTTATCTCTTGTACAGTTTTTTCCATCATCTTTTTACCGCCGCTTGTATGTACATTGAACATAAATACATTCTGTTTAGCTGCGAATAATGAAGCCATAGCTGTAGTATTAGGTATATCATGGAATTTCAAGTCTAAAAATACTTTTTTATTTTTACTAGCTAAATATTCTATTATTTCACCTTTAGTGTATAAAAAGAGTTCTAGTCCTACTTTATAAAATACAGCCTCATCTCCAAGCTCATCTATAAGTTTGGTAGCCTCTCCCATAGAATTAAAATCTAATGCTATAATTAATCTTTCTTTTGGGTTTTCAGTTAATTTTGTCATAATTTATCCTTTATATTTTTATAATCAAATTATTTATTATATTTTAAAACTTAAATATTTTGATAAAGTTATAAATGTGCCGCACCTATTATATCTTTTATATTATCTATTTTATTCTCTTTAAGATAATTATCTATTACATTGATAACCTCTATAGGAAGTACAGGATTAGAGAATATTCCAGCTCCTATAGAAACCAAAGAAGCTCCTGCAAGTATAAACTCTAAAGCATCATTATAATTAGTGATACCGCCCATACCAACAATAGGCACTTTTACAGCTTTATATACTTGATAAACCATTCTTACAGCTATAGGGCGTATGCATGCACCAGATAATCCTCCGAATACATTTCCAAGTAATGGTTTTCTAGTTTTAGTATCTATTTTCATAGATAAGAATGTATTTACAAGTGATACACTATCAGCACCTGCATTTTCAACTGCTTTTGCTATGCTTGCTATATCAGTAACATTCGGAGATAATTTTACTATTAAAGGCTTTTTGCTAAGAACTTTTTTTACGGCCTTTGTAGTAGACTCGGCACTTTCACAGCTTGCACCAAATGCCATTCCTCCATTTTTCACATTAGGGCATGATATATTAAGCTCTATAAAATCAACTCTTTCTATTTCATTTGCTATTTCAGCTACTTTTACATATTCATCTATAGTGGCACCGTTTATATTTAATATTATAGGCGTAGAATATTTTATATTTTTTATTATATTATCTTTGAAATATTCTATTCCCGGATTTTCAAGTCCTATGCAGTTTATCATACCTGAAGGAGTTTCTGCTATACGAGTACCTTTATTTCCGTCTTTTTTATTTAATGTTATGCCTTTTAAGTTCACTGCTCCAAGTTCATTAACATCAAAGTAATTGCTGTATTCTTCACCGAATCCGAAACAGCCTGAAGATGTTATAACATTATTTTTTAATTCTTTTCCTAAAAAATTTATATTTAATCTGCTCATAAATTTATCCATATATTTTATAATTTAAAAGTTTAATAATTCAGCATTGAATACGGGGCCGTCATGACAAACTTTTTTAAGTGTATATCCAGACTTTTCATCTTTTATTTCTATATTGCATCCTAAGCATGCATTAACTCCGCAAGCCATTCTCTCTTCAAGTGAAGCATAGCAAAGTATATTATTTTCTTTAGCAACTTTTATTAAAGCTTTCATCATAACAGTAGGGCCGCAAGTGTATATAATATCAAAAGTTTTTTCTTTTAATAATTCTTTGGTTTTATCAACTGTATTGCATTTATCACCGACAGAACCGTCATCAGTTGTAATATGTAAATCAATATTATTGGTATTGAATCTATCCATTATTTTTATTGCACTTGAATCAGCACCGCCAATTATCAATGTTATAGAGTTGTTGGAATTGTTTAATTTTTCTATTAAAAGTTTAATAGGTGCTATTCCCATTCCTCCTGCTACTATTAATATTTTTTTATTATTGATATTTGTATCAAATCCATTGCCTAATGGTCCTTGAATACTAATAGTATCATTTTCTTTTAATTTTGATAAATACTCTGTACCTTCGCCTTTTACCTGATAATAAAATTCAAGTATATCATTATCAATATAATGCAGGCTTATAGGACGTCTTAAAAAAGTATTGCTTTTAAGCATGAAAAATTGTCCTGCTTTTGAATGTTTATAGCTTTCTTTTGATTTTATTCTAAGCAGATACTTATCATTTGATATTTGTATATTATTTATTATAATACCGTCTTCTAAAAACATTTTATGAACCTTTATTTTTATAAATATTTTTTATATAAAAAAAGAATACCTCTTCCTTTTATAGAAGACTGTATTCTTTGAAAATTTCTTTTTAAATATTATCATGATGTAAAAAATAAATAATATGTTTCATAAAAACTGAATATATCATATATCTATAAAAATTCAAGTACGGCATTTAAATAATTTTGTTTTAATATTACACATTATTAATAAAATTGTTATATTAAAAATTAAACGAATAAAACAAAGGTGTAAAATGAAAAACTATATTTTAATTTTTTTATTGCTGATTATAATGTCTTGTAATAACAATACTACTAATCCCGGCAATAATTACAACAATAACTCTAATAATAATTCCAATAATAACACATCAATAAGTGCAGATGCCAAGGAAGTATTTAATTTAGTTAATCAAGAAAGAGTAAAAGCAGGACTTACAGAGTATAAATTAGATGCCAAATTATGTGAAGCTGCCAACCAAAGAGCTAAAGAAATAGTAGAGAAATATGATCATGTAAGACCTGACGGAAGAGAATGGGATACTGTGCTTGATGAATACGGATTTAATTCAGGGGCTTATGTTAGAGGCGAGAATATAGTTGCTATGAGAGAAAGTGTTTCTTCAGCTATGAATGCTTGGATGAACTCTCAGGGACATAAAGATAATATTTTAGCTGATTATTATACTACTATTGGTGTTGGAGTTTATGAGCATAATGGAAGTAAATATTGGGTTCAGATTTTTTTGAGTGATTCTTTTATTTAAGTAAAAGAAAAAATAATTTGATATTAAAACTGTAACAATTTGTTAGTTTAAATTTACTGTAATATAATTTTAGTATGATTGAATACTAATGCTTATTTAAAATTGATAAAGTTAAAAGTTTAACGAATTTTTTAAAATCTATAAGAAAGCGGTACAAGGCTTTATTTTTATTGACAAGCAAAATACAAGCAGGAAAGAAACTATTTGAGAGATAGTTTTTCACACTTGTACCGCATTTCGAGCTTATTAAAATTAAAGAACAATTACTATTATTTTTCTTCTGAGCATACAGCTCCTTAAAAGATAGTATTATACCTCTATCCGCTTTCATATTTTCTTTCCTTACAATGCTGCAAAAGTTTCTCAGGCTTTTGTTTTGATAGCATTTTATAATTTTGCTTGTCAATTACTAATATACACAAAATAATTTTAAAGTCAACAAAATACAAAAATTTTTTAAATTAATTTTTAATAAAATAAATTTTAGTAAAAAAGTAGTAGTGGTAGTAGTCAAATTAATTGGCACGTTTCTTGCAGTAGTAGTTAACTACTACTACTACCTACTTTTAAACTTTCTTTTTGATTTAAAGGTTTTAAAAATAAAAAAACTAGAAAACATAGTTATCTAGTATTTATAAAAAAAGCCTAGTTTTTGAAGTTTTTTAATCAGGCATACAAATAAATCTATATTAAACCTAAAAAAGCCCCGAAAACAAGCCTCTACGCTTCAAATAAAGCCCTTCAAATCAAAAATCAAAACTCAATTTTTGATGATGTTATCGCAACAGCATAAATCAGCATTACAAAACGCCTTTTTATAGAAACAACTAACATCAAAATATTTAATGAGCCTGCTAAAATGTTAGTCTAACAAAATGCTAATCTCATACAATTTTTTTAATGAGCCTGCTAAAATGTTAGTCTGACAAAATGCTAATCTTATACAAAATCAAGAAATCAATTATAAAAAGTTAAATCAAAAAGTTTTGATTTAATTTTTAATGAGCTTATATTCTCTAATGATTTTTGATATTGATATATATTTTGATTTTTTAATCAGACTTGATTATTTTGATGAAAAAAGTTAAAATGTACTTTACTATTTTTAAAAATAGTAATATAATTTTGATATCAATATTGAACATTGTTTTAACTCCATTTTAAAATGATGTTTTCAAGTGTAAGGTTTGGCAGAACCTTACACTGTATATTGCTTATTTTTTTATTTCTTGTATAAGCAAGATTAATAAAACTAAAAACAATATAGTGTCTTGCATATTAGACCTCCTAATATGTTGGATTCAGGGCTGAAACTTGGCAGAGTTCCAGCCTTTATTATTTATTTTTTATAAAAAAATATTTCATAAAATATTGGTTTGTTTTTAATATTTAATTTCATTTCAATACTGCAGTTATTAATAACTATTAAAAAGATTATTATACTTGCTATTAAACATATTAATGATATAATAATACTGTTTACTATTTTTAAAAACAGTATTATAGTATTTTTATTAATCATAATGCTTGTCCTTTGTGTTATGATTTTAGGGTAAGGTTCTGCTAAAACCTTACCCTCTTTTTTTATTTAGGCTGATTACTTTTTATTTACTTCATTGATATACATTTTATGCAGTTCTAATAAATACTCGCTTACTCTCATATTCAAACTGCCAGCCTCTTTCTTCATTTCTTGAAATGCTGTCTTTGTAACTCTCAAAGTTATTCCTATATTTTTTTCTTCTTTGATAACAGGTTTTAATTTTTGCATTCCGCACTCCTTATAAATTTATTTTTTATATACTCTTAGTAAAAAAATATAAGGAAATATAAGCCGCTCTTTATTTATTTTTTAAAAAAATTCATACTGACATCATTTTTTTTAAAAAAGCGTCTGCAAATATAAATTTGTTTATATTTTATTATACAGTATCACGGTATAGTATAAATACATAGTTTAGCTATACATTTTTTGTACTCAGTTTATCAATCCTATTATTAAGCTCATTCATTTTTATCACTATTGTATTAAGCGTATTTGTTATATTTTCCTGAAAATCATTTTTTATATTTTTGATTTCATTATCTCTATTTATTTTTTCTGTATTTGCTTTATTGAATGGGTGATTACTCATTG
Organism: uncultured Brachyspira sp.; assembly: GCF_944393015.1. Taxonomy (GTDB): domain Bacteria; phylum Spirochaetota; class Brachyspiria; order Brachyspirales; family Brachyspiraceae; genus Brachyspira. The sequence continues at coordinate 6,185 of NZ_CALXYQ010000001.1, read as the reverse complement.
CATTTTTTATCATATTCATAAGCACATAAATATATCTGCTTGTTGTTGTATTAATGTTTGAATGTCCCATCATCTTGCTTATTAAATAAGTTTCTGTTCCGCTCTCTGCCATATCAGTTGCAAACCCTCGCCTAAAAGAATGGCAAGTTATTTTTACTTTATTTCTTTTTGATATTATTCTCATAATCATAGTCATAGTTTCTATTGCTAAATCATGTCCATTGTTTTTAATAAAAAGATTATTCTGTTCTTTTATTTTATTTTTTCTTAATATCTCATCACGCTCTGATATATAATCAATTAATATATCTTTAATCATATCAGAAAAAACAACTATGCGGGGCTTGCTTCCTTTGGTTTTATAAATAGTTATAGTTTTGTTTTCAAGATTAATATTTCTAATATCTATGCCTGCAGTTTCTTTTCTGCGAATGCCTGTGTTTGACATTAAAAGCATCATTAAAATATTTCTTTGATTTGTAAAACTGTCTTTTGAAGTTCTTTCTATTTTTTTTATAATATCTAAAGTTTGATTTGCTTTTACTACTAGCTGTTCTTTTATTATTGGTTTAGGTCTTTTTATATCATCAAAAGTATCTATCAATATTTTAGCTTCTATTATTTTTTTCTTATGCAAAAACTTTAAATAACTTTTAACAACATTTATTCTGCAGTTGATAATGTCAGATGATAATTTAATTTCTGTTTGATATGATATATATTTTTCTAATAATTCTTTATTTATATTTTGGTATAAAACTTCAGTACTGCAAATATAGAGATAATCTTTTTCAGAAAAAATAGAATAATCATTATCTTGTTTAATTATAAACTTGAAAAAATATATAATATTATTTTTATATGTTTTTACAGTTGATGGGCTTTTATCTATAGAAAGATAATCAGCAAATTGAAGAATAAAATTGACATCTTTGGAATAATCATAAAGATTATATTTTTCAGCATTAAGCATAAAAAAACAACTCCATTTTTTATTCTAAAAAATTTGCTTGACTTTTGAAAAAGAATAGAGTTGTTTTCTTAGATATAATTATTATCGTCTTAAATAATTTTTTTATTAAATATTTTTATATAAGAAAAAAATATTTTTTATATATTGAAAATAAGATATAAATATATTAGACTATATTTGCCGATTATTCTGAGGAGGTAATAAAATGCTTGATAGTGAAAAATATAAAGCTGCAGTTCATTATATAATAGCAAGCTGCGATGATCCTATAAAATTAGGTTCTATAAAATTAAATAAGATATTATTCTATTCAGATTCAGATATGTTTTTTAATACAGGTAAATCAATAACAAATGATGAATATATAAAAAGGCAATTCGGACCAGTACCTAAAAATATACTTGAAATATTAAAAGAGCTGGAAGATGAAAAGAAAATAGCAATTCATAAAGTTCGTCATGGGCATTATGAACAAACTATTTTTGTAAGTTTAAATGATCCTGATTTAACTAAATTAACCGCTCAGGATGTTGATGCTATTAGCTATAATAATTATCATATATGTAATGATTATACTGCTAAAGAAATCAGCGAAACTACACATAATGAAATATGGGAAATGGCTGATATAGGAGAAGTAATTCCATTATATACAGTTCATGCTGACAAGCTTGGTGAAATAGATGAGAATGATATAAAAAACATAGAAGAGGCTTTATCAGAATGTCAATAATATGGGAAATAGATATAACTAATGTTATAGACTTTTTAAATGAAAAGAAAAAAATATATCCTGTTTTGTCAGATATTTTTAAGGGTTTATGCTGGAGACTTCAAAGAAGCGAAGAGATATATTACAATGATAAACATAAAGTTTATATGATAAAATCTAACGGAGGATACAGTCATGGTTTATTTATGACACTTGCAGTAAAAGTTGATGATAATAATAAAATAAAAAAAATAGCAGCTATGATAATAGAAGATAAAAAGAATGGAATTGTTATGATATACCCGTCAAAAAATAAAAAATAGTATGTGAGTAATTCTTTTGCTATTCATATTGATTGCTTATTTTTATGAAAAAGTTTAAAATTCATTTATATTAATTTCTAAAAACTCATAAATTATATTTCAATTTTTCAAGGGCAGGAGTTTAAGCTCCGCCCTTATTTTTTATATTTCATTTTATCCCTCCATATAAAAAAGGAGGTAAATTATGACTTTTAATTTAGAAAAAGCTATTAGAGCAATATTTGTTATAGCCAATACCGTAATTGCTCTAATAGACATATTTAAAGAATGAACAATATAAAACTTTGTTCTCTATCAGGCATACACTGCAAGTATGCCTGATACTAAAAATTATAATATTAAAATAAATAATATCAAGGAGTTGTATATGACTAATGAATTAGAAAAAAAGAAGAGTTAAAAAAAGCACCAAAAAAAATTACACTGGGCTTTTACAGCTTCAGAAGAGTGTATTAATGAAATGAAAGACTATGCAAGAAAGTACAATATGTCTTTAGGTGAATATATAGAGGCTGACAGTTTGAATATGAGAGTAAGCGAGTATTTAGTAGAACTGCATAAAATGTATATGAATGAAATATACAAAAAATAATAAGCCTAAATCAAAAAAGAGGGTAAAGTCCCCAAAACTTTACCCTCAAAAACCATAACACAAAGGACAAGCATTATGATCAATAAAAATAGTATAATGCTGTTTTTAAAAATAGTAAACAATATTATTATATCATTAATATTTTTTATAGCAAGCATAATAATATTTTTAATAGTTATTAATAACAGCAATATTGAAATGAGATTAAATATTAAAAATAAACCAATATTTTATTATGAAATATTTTTTAATAAAAAATAAATAAAAAACAGGGCGGAACTTTTTAAGCTCCGCCCTTAAAACATTTTATTGTTAGGAGAAAAAAATGGTAAATGATTTGTTAATATTATTTATCGCCTTCAAACTTTGACTGATAACTTTTAAATCCAGCAAGTCCAAGCAAACCTCCCATCAAAAATGGAAGAGCTTCACCAAGCCTAACATCTTTAGAAAAAACTAAGAAAGCTATACAAACAAGCATAACCGCTGAACCTAATAAACTTATTAAACGCATAGATGATAAATGCCCAGTCTTTGAGCATGAAATTAAATCTTTAAAGCTATTGAACATAAATAACCTCTGTAATAATTTTTTAATATAAAAAAATTAAAAATAAAAAATTGGGAGCATCTGCTTGATTTATCAAGCAGATACTTAAAGCGGACAATTTTTTTATATATAATAAAAAGTAAATCTTTTAATACGTTCATAATGCGTCCTAACAAATTACAGCTATAAAAAACATCACACATCCGTAAGTTAATTTAATAAAATAATATATTGACGTTTTGTTTTTTATGAGAGCTTTTAACCTCTCAGTAAAAGTTCCTTCGCTCTCATTCATAAACTTGTTATAGTATTTTACTATTCCAATGAAAGTAAAAAGTACCATAACACCTATTAAAAAAATTAATATTAATTTAAACATATTTTTATATCACTCCTTACTATATTTATTATAAACTGGGCTGCTTAGGACACTCTATATCGCAAATACGATTACTGCCTTCACTAATAAATCCGCAAGTTATCATTGTATTGCCGATTTGAGTTTCTCCTAATTGCAGCATAAAATCTCCATTGTTATATTCATTATCAAAAAATAGTTTTATATCTTCATTAGCCATAGTTTGAAAATATGCTAGAGGACTTTCCATACTGATTTTTCCTTTCAATTTATATTTTCCATTTACCAAATATATTCCGAAAGGCTCTTCTATTATAACTCCTGAAGCAGTAATAATATCGTTATCAAAAGGAGATAATATATTTTGATCATATATTTTATATTCATTTATTTTTTGATATCTATCTTCACTTATTTGCTGAAGAGCAAATACGCAGTATATATAATTATCCTTATAGATAATATATACAATAATTCCATTTAAATGATCATTAATCATAGTTCTAAGTTTTGATTTTTCTAAACTCTCGGCTTTCACTCTTACAGCAAATATAGCTTGCTCTAATGCAGATGTACTGATTTTCAAGCTTCCTTTTATATAATAAGAACCATCATATTTTTTTTCTAAATAAAGTCCTGAAACATCTTCTAAGGCTTCTGCAGTTATATGCTGTACTTCTCCTCCTGCCTCTATATCAATTTCTGTTTTTTCAAAATAAGTTTTTGAGCTTCCTATTCCTAAATTAAGCATTAAATATTTTATCTGACTGCTTAATATTTCTATAGCATTTTGAATATTCGCCTCTTTCTCTATTTTGGGAACATCGGCATTTTTTGGAGCTGTTAAATTAAATGTAAGTCTTTCTTTATATTCTATATCAGTATCATCAGAATGTTTTATTTCTAAGTAATAAAAAGTTATAGGTATATTGGCATATATAGGAGATAATTCTGAACCATCAGTTATTTCTTTTCTTATATAATATTTCAAAGATTTATTTTTATTAGAAGTTATATTATTATTAGCTTCTATATAATAGCTGTCATTTTGATCAGTTTTTATATCAAAATAATTTTCTAAAGCAAAATGAGAAAATAATATAAAACTACTATCAGCAGATGTTTGTATTGTTTCTCCAATTATAGCTGCTTTCCCATTAATATTTTTTAATTTCAAAAATGAAAGTTCTGACGTACCGCAAGCTATAGGAATAAACTCTTGATTATTTTTAATATTATTTAATTGTATTTCTATATTAATCGTATATTCTTTTTCTTCAAAGTTAGAATTATCCTGCTTTTTTATTTGAAAAATAGGAATAGCATAGTAAAAGCCAAAAGCATATTTAAAATTATTAAGTCCTTCTATTAGTATTTCATTTTCTTTTGCATTACTCTCACTATTTATAAATTGAAACATTTCACTTATTATATGTCCGAAATCATTATTACCATCTATCGATATTATATAAAAATTAAGTGAACTAGTATACTGGCTTGTATTATTATAATTCAAGTTTCCTTTTAATATATATTTATCAGTATTCTTTTCTAATATAAGAGTATAAACATCCTGCACTTCATCTATATGAGAAACATTATTTATTGAATAATCAGTTATTAATTTTATTTCATATATTTCTTTAAGTTCATTTTTAAATTTAGGAAAATCATACTTTGAAGAAAAATCTAAATTAGCATTATCATTATTAAAAGATACTTTATCAGCCGGAATATTATCTATATTTCCTCCGCTTCCTGCTCCTTGTTCTAAATTATCCAAATGCTCTTTTAATTCTTTAATATTAGAAATAGGAGCTTCATTAGCCTGACCGCCTTTTAATTTTTCTATATTTGATATTATTTGATTAATATCTTCGGCATATACAGTTGCTTCTCCTTGCTGAGCTGGTACTTCATTATATTCATTAGGTTTACTTAAAGCCATATAAAACTCCTAAAAACATGGATGTTTTCATACAGCTGCTGCACGGAGGTAAAAGCAGCTGTATAAATATTATTTATTTTTTATATAAGTAATAATTTGTGCCTGCTTGTATATTGTACCAGAGCTGCCATTCGCCTATTTTTATAATGCTTTCCTGATATCTTCTCATTAAATCCTGCCGATTTGTTACAGACTTGATTATAAATATTTCGGGAGGAGTAGAAAGAGGTATTTTTACATATTTTACCTGAGCCTGACATGAAGTTAATATTATTAAAGTACTTATAAAAATTATTAGATATATTATTAAATGTTTCATGCTCTTTCCTTGTCAGTAATTCTTTATCTATATTTTTTATCATAACACTAGAATTACTAAAGCTGTTTTGAAGCTTTTCATTTTCTTTAATAAACAGTATCTCATTTTGAAGCGTTTGATTATTAAGCTCCAAGCCCTTAATATCTTCCTGATACTGTGCGATCTCTTTTTCTTTTTTATGTATTTCACTGTCTTTAGCAGCTATTAATACTATAAAAATAGAAACTATCAAAACCATTATGACTGCTATAATGATTTTTTTGTTTATTTTGGACAAAAAGCCCGTTATTATTGGTATCATTAAAAAATCTCCTTTTATTATATTTTTTAATTTTTTTTATTTAGTAAAATAAAGAACAGCTTTTATTATTGCTATGCTCAAAAAAGCCTATAAGTAAATCGATAATAAA